>NZ_JBEXHW010000020.1:0-120393 GCF_040608235.1 Streptomyces sp. NPDC005202
GCCGGGTCGGGGGCTGCCGGGGGTGCCGGGGGCGCTTCGGGGACTTCCGTGGCGCCCGGGGCGGCCCCACCCGTGTGCCTCCGCACGGGTGGGGGTCGACCCCCGCGTCGATTTCCGGACCCTATCCGCCTGCCACCGCTCGCAGACGGCCTGTCCGGCAAACTTCCCTCCCGCGAGGGAACCGGTGATTCCTGTTACCGGTCACCGGTACCCACACTGCTCACCAGTCGCCGCGCGAGGACGAGCTCGACATGAACTTCCGCACGACGTAGATCAGTCCGCCGACCAGGGCCACGAAAACCAGCACCTTGAACAGCAGGCCGATCACGAAGCCGACGACACTGGCGATCACGCTGCCGAAGACGACCAGGGCAATGACCGGCACCGCGATCCACTTCACCCACCACGGCAGACCCGCGAAGATCTCTCCCATTGCCCTCGTCCTTACCTCTCCGCCCGTTGCTGGTGCCGGGTCCTGTCGGTGTTCCGCACCTCTTGGCGCCGGATCCTGTTGATGTCCTGCACTCGATGCTAGGGCCGGCAGGGGGCCCGGCGGTGGCCTCGCATCCCTTGTCCTCCCCTGACCGATCCCCTAGGGAACCCCGAGACGGCGCGTCAGGCTTCCGGCGGAGAGAACACCACCAGGACCCGCAGATCCTCGCTGATGTGGTGGAACTTGTGGGCGACTCCGGCCGGCACGTACACCACGCTGCCGCGCGCCACCTCGGTGGTCTCCAGGCCGACCGTGATCGAGGCGCGGCCGCTGACGACGAAGTACACCTCGTCCTGATTGTGCGGCTTCTGTGGGTCGTGCTCGCCCGCGTCGAGCGCGTACAGACCGACCGACATGTTCCGCTCCCGCAAAAACTGAAGGTAGGCGCCCTCGTTGGCGGCACGCTCCGCCTCCAGTTCGTCCAGCCGGAATGCCTTCATCGCCCTCGCCCACGCTCGTAGCCGATCTCGTCTGCCACGATCAGACACATGAAGAATTTCGTAGTCAAGACGACCGCCAACGCGGGCGCCCTGGCGGTCGCCGTGTGGCTGCTCGACAAGATCACCCTGACCGGTGACAGCACGGGCAAGAAGGTCGGCACCCTGATCGGCGTCGCCCTGGTCTTCGGCCTGGTGAACTTCCTGTTCAAGCCGATTGTGAAGGTGCTGACCTTCCCGCTGTTCATCCTGACGCTCGGCCTGATCACCCTGGTGGTCAACGCGCTGATGCTGCTGCTGACCTCGTGGCTGTGCGGCAAGCTCCACCTGAGCTTCCACGTCGAGGGCTTCTGGACCGCCGTCGTCGGCGGCCTGATCATCTCGGTCGTCTCATGGGCGCTGCACATCCTCCTGCCGGACGAGGACTGAGCGAGCCCATGACCTTCCGCGTCTGCTTCGTCTGCACCGGCAACATCTGCCGCTCCCCGATGGCCGAGTCGGTCTTCCGCGCCCGTGTGGAGGAGGCCGGGCTGGACGACCTGATCGAGGTCGACAGCGCCGGCACGGGCGGCTGGCACGAGGGCGACGGCGCCGACCCGCGCACCGTGGCCGTCCTGGAGGAGCACGGCTACGAGATCGATCACACGGCGCGGCAGTTCCAGCCGTCCTGGTTCGCCCGACTCGATCTCGTGATCGCCCTCGACTCCGGCCACCTCAGGGCGCTGCGCCGCCTCGCGCCGACCGAGCAGGACGCGGCGAAGGTACGGCTGCTGCGCTCCTACGACCCCGCTGCCGGCCCCGACCTCGACGTCCCCGACCCGTACTACGGGGGCATGGACGGCTTCGAGGAGTGCCTTGAGATGGTGGAGGCGGCGAGCACGGGTCTGCTCGCCGCGGTGCGAGAACACGTGGAGGGACAGGCCGCATGAACGATTCCGCTGCGGAGAACGAGAGCGGTACGGCGGCTCTGCCTGCCGCCGGTGAGGGCACGCGCGCGGTGCGGGCCGGGCTGCCCGAGCCGGTCAAGCACGAGCCTGCCTTGCCGGGACCGGTGTTCGCCGCCCACTTCCACCTGCCGGGCGACCCGACGGGTCCGTACACCTACGGCCGCGACGAGAACCCGACCTGGACGTTGCTGGAGCGGGCCATCGGCGAGCTGGAGGCGCCCGGGCAGGACGGCGTCGAGACGCTGGTGTTTGGCTCCGGAATGGCCGCCATCTCGGCGGTGCTCTTCTCGCAGCTGCGCGCCGGGGACGCGGTGGTCCTGCCCAGCGACGGCTACCAGGTGCTGCCCCTGGTACGCGCCCAGTTGGAGGCGTACGGCATCGAAGTGCGCACCGCGCCGACCGGCGGCGACGCCCAGCTCGGCGTCCTGGACGGCGCGCGGCTGCTGTGGATCGAGTCACCGTCGAACCCGGGGCTCGACGTGTGCGACATCCGGCGGCTGGTCGAGGCGGCACACGCGCGTGGCGCCCTGGTCGCCGTCGACAACACGCTCGCGACGCCCCTCGGCCAGCGGCCACTGGAGCTCGGCGCCGACTTCTCGGTGGCCAGCGGCACCAAGCAGCTCACCGGACACGGCGACATCCTGCTGGGATGCGTCACCGGCCGCAACGCCGAGGCCATGGCCGCAGTACGCCGCTGGCGCAAGATCGTCGGCGCGATCCCGGGGCCGATGGAGGCCTGGCTCGCGCACCGTTCGATCGCCACGCTCCAGCTGCGCGTCGACCGGCAGAACGCCACCGCCCTCACACTCGCCGAGGCGCTGCGTGAGCGCCCCGAGGTGACCGGACTGCGCTATCCGGGGCTGCCCGACGATCCCTCGCACGAGATCGCCTCGCGGCAGATGCGGCGCTACGGGTGCGTGGTGTCCTTCACGCTGCCCACACGCGCGCGTGCCGACCGCTTCCTGGGCGCGCTGCGACTCGTGGACGACGCGACGAGCTTCGGTGGAGTGCGCTCCACGGCCGAGCGGCGCGGGCGCTGGGGCGGAGACGCGGTGCCGGAGGGCTTCATCCGGTTTTCGGTCGGTGCCGAGGACCCTGAGGACCTCGTGGCGGATGTGCTGCGTGCGCTGGACGAGTCGGCGGACTGACTGTTTTCCGGACGCCGTGCGATGTCCGTCTACGCACAACGGACGGTCCGAGCCTCCCCCCTCGTGGCTCGGACCGTCCTCGGTTCCGCGCGCGAAGAACCGTGCGACCAAGGCTAGTTGACTCTGTGTCAGTGTCCAATCACGGTAGCGACAGAGACCTATCGACATATTTATAGTTGGGCGCGGCCGGGGGGCCGGGTAGAGGGCACCGAGAGGGGAGGCGTGCCATGGATCTGGCGCTTCTGCGTACGTTCGTGACCGTGCACCGGGCGGGCTCCTTCACCCGGGCCGCGGCGCTGCTCGGCCTCTCGCAGCCGGCCGTCACCTCCCAGATCCGCACGCTGGAGCGGCAGCTGGGCCGCCCCTTGTTCCTGCGCCAGGCCCGCGGCGTGACGCCGACGACCATCGGCGACGAGCTCGCCCACAAGGCCGCGCCGCATCTCGACGCCCTGGTGGAGATCGCCGAGTCGGGCCTCGACGACGAGTCCTCCTTACGTACCCTGCACCTCGCCGGGCCGCCCGAGTTCACCGCCGAGCGGGCCCTGCCCGCGCTTACCGAGCTGACCGGCGACGACGGGCAAGGGTTCGCGCTGCGCGCCTCGTTCGGAAATGCCGAGGAGACCCTGGAGGGGCTGTCCGCCGGACATCACGATCTGGCCATCAGTACGGCACGGCCGCGCGGCGCGCTGCTCACGGCGACTCCGCTGTGCGACGAGGAGCACGTTCTGGTCGCCGACCCACGCTGGGCGGAGGAGATCGGCTCCCTGAAGCTGCACCGCAAGGACGCGCCCGCCCTGGAGAACGTCCCCGTGGTCGAGGTCCACGAGTCGCTTCCCTTCGTCTCCCGCTACTGGGCCTCCGTCTTCGACTCCCGGCCCGCCGCCTCGGGCACCGTGATCGTCCCCGACCTGCGTGCCGTCCTCGCCTGCGCGGTGGCGGGCGCCGGGCTCGCGGTGCTGCCCCGCTATCTGTGTGCGACCGCCCTCGAGCGCGGTGACATCGTGGCCCTCTACGAACCGGCGGTGCCCCCGCTGCGGACGTATTTCCTGGTGGTCCGCACCGGCACGCTGGCCATGCCGCACATCGCGCGGGCCCACGAGTGGCTGCTGCGGGCGGCTGCCGAGTGGTGCTGAACCCCCGCCCGAGAGGTGTCACCCGGTGAGCTCGCTTGGTGACGTTTCGCGATGTTTCACGTGGAACCAACCGGGCCACATTTCTCCCATGACCGTCCGACCCGTGGTCAAGCGCACCGCCCGCGCCGTTCTCCTCGACGGCGACGACCTGATCCTGATCAAGCGCACCAAGCCCGGTGTCGATCCCTACTGGGTCACTCCCGGTGGTGGGGTCGAGCCGGCGGACACGACCGTCGTCGACGCCCTGCACCGCGAGGTGTACGAGGAGCTCGGCGCCAAGATCACCGACGTGGTGCCCTGCTTCGTGGACACCGTGGAGCACATCGGCGAGGACGGCGGCGCGACCGGCGTGAAGGTGCAGCACTTCTTCGTCTGCCGGCTGGAGTCCATGGACCCGTCCCTCAGGCACGGCCCCGAGGTGGACGAGCCCGCCGGCGAGTACGAAATCGTGCGCGTGCCGTTCACCCGGGTCGGGATCGCCTCCGTCCATCTCGTCCCGCTGTCGCTGCGGCACTATCTCGACGGCAACATCGAGGGCGTACGGGCCATGCACGCCCCTGACCTGGGCTGACAGCCACCGGGAGCGCCGGGTCAGTGCCCGGCGGCGACGATTTCCCCGACCGAGTCGTGCGGATGCGCTCCGAGGGGACGTCGATCGATCCGCAGCGCGTCCACCCCGCTGCGGATCATGCCGGGCGGGCCCCAGGGAAAGGCGTCGTACTCGTTCCACGGCCCATATGCGCGGACCTCGCCTCGAACATCTTTCGTTCGCTCCAGTTTCACGTGAAACACCCGGCGCCTGTCTGCGTGCTCCGCAGGTGGCCACGACATGGCCAAAACCACGTACGTCTCCCCCGAAACGGGTGGACGCCGGGGGCGCCCGTCGGACAGCCTGACCTGCGTGTTGACTCCCTCCCCCGCCGCTCTGCCCATTCGCCGTCTGACGCTTCGCGATCTCACCGCCTGCGCCGACTTGTCCGAGAACCGGGGATGGCCGCGCGAGGAGCATAAGTGGAGCTTCCTCCTCACAGCCGGGAAGGGATACGGCATCGATGACCCCGACGGCGGACTCGTCGCCGCGTGCGTCGTGACGGAGTACGGACCGCAGGGCCGTCCGGATCTGGGTGCCATCGGCATGGTCCTGGTGGCCGAGAGGCATGCCCGCCAGGGCGTGGGACGCCGGCTGATGCGCCACGTCGTCTCGGCGATGGGCACCACACCGCTGACACTGCACGCGACGCCGTACGGCCGCCCGCTCTACGAGGAGCTCGGTTTCAAGGTCACCGGCCGGGCGGAGACGGTGCGCGGGCACTTCACGTCCGGTGGGCCGCAGCTGCGCGTCGCCACGCGTGCCGCCACCGCCGAGGACCTCAGGGGCATCCTCCGGCTCGACGAGGAGGTGTTCGGCGCCGACCGCACCCCCATCGTCACCCGGCTGCCCGCGTTCGCCGACCAGTTGCGCGTCGCCGAGGCCGGCGGCCGGATCATCGGGTACGCGGCGGCCTGGCCCAACATGGACACCCATGTCGTGGGCCCGCTGATCGCACGGGACGCGGAGACGGCCATGGCCCTTCTCGCCTCGCTCGCCGCCCACACCGACCGTCCGCTGCGCACCGACATCGATGTACGGCACGAGGAACTGCTGGCCTGGGTGAAGGAGCGCGGGCTGGCCTCCGTCGCCTTCAACGCCGTCATGACGCACGGGATCACCGAGCTGCCGGGGGACTGGACCCGCCGGTTCGCCCCGCTGACGGTGGCGGCAGGCTGAGGGGCCCGGCCCACCCCCTTACAGCAGGACGCCGGTCCCCGAGCTGGGTCGGGAACCGGCGTTGCCACTGAGAGAGGCGTCAGGCGAGCGTCTCCACGGCGGCGACGGCGAAGGCGTGGTCCTGCTCCGGTGCGCCGCCGCCCACGCCGATCGCGCCGATCAGGCGACCGTCACGGTGGACGGGCACGCCGCCCGCGATGAACAGCAGCGGCCGGTCGAGCGCGGTGGGCAGCGTGTTGAAGAGGCCTCCGGGCTGCACGGCGTCGACGAGGTCGGCGGTGGGGGTGTCCAACTGGAGGGCCGTATAGGCCTTGCGCGTGCTGGTCTCCCCGGAGATCAGCACGGCCCGGTCGTCGCGCCGGAAGGCGAGCAGGTGACCGCCGGCGTCCAGCACGGTGACGCTGACGGTGACTCCGGCGGCCTCGGCGGCGCTCTGGGCGGCGGTGACGAGGACCTCGGCGTCCTGGATGGTCAGCGGTGCGACGGCGGTGGTGGTGCTCATGAGCGCGTTTCTCCTTGCGGGTATTGCCATGAAGGGGTGGTGAGCCGGAAGGCGCGGGGACGGCCCTGGCCCCGCAACCGGTCCGGTCCGGTTCAGAGGTGGACGGCGGTCCGCTGCTCGGCCGGGGTGGCACCGGCGACGACCGTGCTGGGGGCGGTGTCCCTGCGCTCCAGAGCGGAGGAGAGGACGGCGAGGAGCAGGGCGCCCGCGGCGAGGGCGGCGCCGACCCAGTTGGGGGCGGTGTAGCCGAAGCCGGCGGCGATGACGAGGCCGCCGAGCCAGGCGGACAGCGCGTTGCCGAGGTTGAAGGCGCCGATGTTCACGGCCGAGGCCAGCGTCGGTGCGCCGTGCGCCTGGTCGAGGACGCGCTTCTGCAGCGGCGGTACGGTCGCGAAGCCCAGGGCGCCGATCAGGGCGATCGTGACAGCCGCGAGGACCTTGTCGTGCGCGGTGAGGGTGAAGACCGCCAGGACGATGGCCAGGGCGCCCAGGGAGACGTACAGCATGGGCATCAGGGCCCGGTCGGCGAACCTGCCGCCGACGAGGTTGCCGCCGACCATGCCGAGGCCGAAGAGGACCAGCAGCCAGGTGACGGAGCCGTCGGCGAAGCCGGCGATGTGGGTCATCATCGGCGCGATGTAGGTGATGGCCGCGAAGACACCGCCGAAGCCGAGGACGGTCATCGCCATGGCGAGCAGGACCTGGGCGTTCTTGAACGCGGCCAGTTCGTGGCGCAGGTGCACGCCCTTCGGCCTGGGCATCTCGGGGACAAGCTTGGCGATGCCGGCCAGGCCGACGACGCCGAGGGCGGCGACGACGGCGAAGGTGACGCGCCAGCCGGCGAACTGTCCGACCAGGGTGCCGAGCGGGACGCCGACGACGTTGGCGACGGTCAGACCGGTGAACATCATCGCGATGGCGCCGGCCTTCTTGTCCGGGGCGACCAGGTCCGCGGCGACGACCGAGCCGATGCCGAAGAAGGCGCCATGGGCGAGGGAGGCGATCACCCGGCCGATCAGCATGACGGAGAAGGCGGGGGCGAGCGCGGAGAGAAGGTTCCCGGCGATGAACAGGACCATGAGCAGCATCAGCATCCGCTTGCGGGAGATCTTGGTGCCGAGCACGGTCATCAGCGGGGCGCCGAACATGACGCCGAGCGCGTAGCCGGTCACCAGGAGGCCGGCCATGGGGATGGAGACCCCGAAGTCGCTCGCGACCTCGGGCAGCAAGCCCATGATCACGAACTCGGTCGTCCCGATTCCGAAGGCCCCGATCGCGAGGGCCAGAAGCGCGAGAGGCATGGGGGGGTACACCTTCCCAGACGATTGCAGATGCGCTTTACGTGCGTTCACAATAGTTGCAGACGCTGGCTATATGCAACCGCAGGCTATTTCAGCGCTGCCCTATCCTGGATTCAGCCGCTCCGGGACGGAGGAAACGCCAATGACAGCGACGGACCCCGCGCTCACTGCCCTCGCCCAGGGCTGGTGCGCCCTCTCCCTGCTGCACGGGAGGATCGAGGCGCACATCGAGCGCGCCCTGCAGGCCGGGCACGGCCTGAGCGTGCGCGAGTACTCCCTGCTCGACGTGCTCAGCCGACAGCACGACGGCGAGGGGGGCCATCTGCAGATGAAACAGGTTGCCGACGCGGTCGTCCTCAGCCAGAGCGCCACCACCCGGCTGGTCACCCGACTCGAGGACCGCGGCCTGCTCGAGCGCTACCTGTGCCCCACCGATCGCCGCGGCATCTACACCAACGTCACCGAGGCCGGCCTCAAGCTCCTGGAGGAGGCCCGGCCGACCAACGACGCCGCGCTGCGCGAGGCACTCGACGAGGCCGCGAAGAACCCCGAGCTGGCGCCTCTGGTCCGCGCCGTGGAGTCTTTGCACGTGCCCGCGTAGGGTTCGCGCATGGGAGATCTTGAGATACGGCCCGCGACCCCGGACGACATCCCTGCGATCGTGGAGATGCTGGCGGACGATCCGCTGGGCGCCCAGCGGGAGTCACCGGACGACCTGACCCCCTACCTGGCAGCGCTGGAGCGGCTGAGCGGGGATCCGAACCAGCATCTCGTCGTGGCGGTACGCGAAGGCCGCGTGATCGGCACCCTTCAACTGACGGTCGTCCCCGGACTCTCCCGTAGAGGTGCGACCCGCTCGATCATCGAGGGCGTGCGCGTCCATGCCGACGAACGCGGCAGCGGCCTGGGGACACGGCTCATCGAGTGGGCGATCGACGCATCCCGGCGTCTGAACTGCCAGTTGGTGCAGCTGACGTCCGACAAGACCCGCACGGACGCCCACCGCTTCTACGAGCGGCTCGGCTTCACGGCCTCGCACGTGGGCTTCAAGCTCCAGCTGTGAACGCCCAGAAAGGCCTGTTTCACGTGAAACAGGCCCCTCCTCGGTGAGCAAGGCCCTACCCCACCCCGCGCCACCCCTTCGGGTCCACCCCACCGGGCACCGGCGCTGCCTCGTCGTACGGCTGCCGCGTGAAGACGAACGACCCGAGGTCGAGATGGCTCACCGAGCCGTCGGGGCGCCGCACGACCCGCAGCAGCTCTCCGGCGTAGTAGCCCTCCAGGCCCGTCCACGTGCCGTCACCATTCGCCCGGAACCGCGAACGTCGGCCCTTCCCGGACAGCGGCTCCAGCGAGACGAGCCCGTCAGCCGTCAATCGCAGGGCGATGGCCTGGGTCCCCCAATACCACTGCCCCGCCAACTCCAGGACGGACGGGTCGACGTCCCGCAGTGGCCGCCACGGCTCGGGGATCCGCGGCTCGGCCTCGGCGACGATGCGCACCAGATCGGCGCCCACCGCGGACAGCAGAGGGCCGGAGGTGCAGTTGGCCAGGACGACGGATGCCACGTCGTCCTCCACGCTGAGGGTGAGGTTCGCCAGGAAGCCCGGCAGGGATCCGGAGTGCCCCGCCAGCAACCGGCCCTCCCGGTGCTGGATCTGCAGCCCGAGTCCGTAGGTGACGCCGTCCGCCACATCCGCCGCCTCGGCCGGCGCGGCGGGCGTGCGCATCTCCTGCACGGACTCCGCACTGAGTACCCGATCGTCACCCCGAACCAGGAAGGCGGCGAAGCGGGCCAAGTCCGCTGTGGTCGACCACAGTTGGCCGGCCGGGGCCATCCGTCCGAGATCCTCGGCGGGCTCGGGCAGCATCACATCGGCCCAGGGATGGACGGCCCAGCCGCCCGCATGCGGCATCTGTGGCCGCACGCTCGTCCCATCCAGGCCCAGGGGCTCGAGCACTTCGCGTCGAAGTACGTCCTCCCAGGTCGCTCCCCGCACCTGTTCCACCAACGCCCCCAGCAGCGCGTAACCGGGGTTGGAGTAGTGGTGCCGCCGGCCGACGGGATGCCGGAAGGGCTGTTCGCCGAGCAGGTCCGCCAGGCCGGGGCGCAGCGCCCCGGGGGTGCGCTCCCACCACGGCCCCGGTGTTTCGGCCGCCAACCCGCCGGTGTGTGCGAGGAGTTCGGCGACGGTGACCTCGCCCACTCCGGTGCCGGGCAGATGCTTCTCCAGCGGGTCGCCGAGGTCGAGAACGCCCTCGTCGCGCAGCCGCAGCACGAGGACGGCGGTGAAGGTCTTGGTGATGGAGCCGATCCGGTACTGCACGTTCTCGTCCGGCCCGTGCCCGTCCACCGAGGTCCGCGACCCGTGCCACACGGCACGCCCGTCCCGCACGACCGCCGCCACCAGCGACGGCGCGCGTCCTTCGGCCTGAGCGAGGCGATCCGGTGCAACAGCGCGCGACGCGTGGTGGGCAGCAGCTCTTCCTGGGTTGTCGTCATGCCCCCAGTCCATCCGGCGCGGCAGCGCACGTCGAGCGTATTTGGTGGCTTCACCCCTGCACTGGGTGGGACATGTGGTACGCCAGCCTCTTGTCGGCGCCTTCGCCGATGCCGGTGAGGACCTCGTCCAACTGCACGAACTCCTCCCACGCCGGTCTGCCACCCGCCACGGGAGAGCTCCGCCACGACGAGGTCCTCGAGCTCGGAGACGCGTTGGTTCTTCCAGATCTTGTCCGCCAGGCTCACCAGCAGATCCTCGATGCCGACACCCGGGGCGCCCCACGAGGCATGACTGGCGGCGAACCGGGCCAGACCGGGGCTCACCCCGTGAGCCAGGAGGAGTTCCTGCCCGGCCTCCTCGTGCTGTGGTCCGGGGCCGGAGAGCTCGGCGATGTGCAGCGCCTTGCCGATGTCGTGCGTGGCGGCGCCGAAGAGCACCGTCTCCCGGTCGAAGACCAGCGTGGGAGAGTGCAGCTCGATCCAGTCGACGAGTTGCGACGCCACGTCGTGGACCGCTCGAAGGTGGGCGACGAGACGAGGCGGGACGCCAACGCGCTGCACCAGGTCGGCCGCTGTCGGCGGCAGGGGCCTGAGCGGTGAGTCCCGGACTTCGTCCGCGGCGATCGACAGCACGTCCCAAGTAGTCATCGCGCGGGCCATCCTGTAGGGTCTCGCCGCCGATGACATGTCGATCTTCTGTGACCTGCTGGTTCTCTGTTGTCTCACCGCGATGTCACCCAAGATCAGTCTCAGATCGATGCCATTTCCTCGGCGGAACGATGAGTCTGCGGCTGAGCCACCGAGCACGAGGACTACATGCGAGCTCAGATCGCGCACCGATGAGTTTCCCGCGCCGCGCCGGTCTGTACGCGTGAGACCGACTCACGGAAGGCTGGCGCCATGCGGAAACTGATCTACGGCATGAACCTGACCCTGGACGGCTACATCGCCGCGCCCGGCGACGACATCGGCTGGAGCGTGCCGAGCGACGAGCTGTTCCAGTTTTGGTCCGACCAGTTGCAGGCGACCGACCTGTCGCTGTACGGGTGCAAGCTGTGGCAGACGATGAACTCCTACTGGCCGACCGGCGACCAGCAGCCCAACGCCACCCCGGCGGAGATCGAGTTCGCGCGCCGCTGGCGGGACATGTCGAAGGTGGTGTTCTCCTCGACGATCGACAAGGTCGACTGGAACACCCGCCTGGTCACCGGCGACGCGGTCGCCGAGATCACCCGGCTCAAGGCCGAGGACGGCGGCCCGATGGACATCGGCGGCGCGACGCTCGCCGGGGCGGCCATGCGGGCCGGGCTGATTGACGAGTACGTGCTGGCCACCGCGCCGGTCCTGGTGGGCGGCGGCACGCCGTTCTTCACCGCGCTGGACAGCTGGGTGAACGTGAACCTGGTGGAGACGCGGACGCTTCCCTGCGGCGTGATCCTGACCAGGTACGAGACGAGGCGCTGAGCGCCCGTCACGCAGGCACTGACGGGCGGAGCGGGCCGGAACCCCGCCACCCGAAAGGGTGAGAACCCCGACCAGCGAGTCTCACGAAGACGGCATAAGTGCCGCCGATGTGCCATCGGAGATGAGACTGTGCCGCGAAATCTGAGACCCTACACATCCGTCGATCAGGTCTGCGCCATGTCCACGAACCGCGAGTAGTGGCCCTGGAAGGCAACAGTGATCGTCGCCGTGGGACCGTTGCGGTGCTTGGCGACGATCAGGTCGGCCTCGCCCGCGCGCGGCGACTCCTTCTCGTAGGCGTCCTCGCGGTGCAGCAGGATGACCATGTCGGCGTCCTGCTCGATGGATCCGGACTCGCGCAGGTCGGAGACCATCGGCTTCTTGTCGGTGCGCTGCTCGGGACCACGGTTGAGCTGGGAGAGCGCGATGACCGGGATCTCCAGCTCCTTGGCGAGCAGCTTGAGGTTGCGGGACATGTCCGAGACCTCCTGCTGACGGCTCTCGGCGCGCTTGGAGCCGCCGGACTGCATCAGTTGGAGGTAGTCGATGACGACCAGCTTGAGGTCGTTGCGCTGCTTGAGGCGCCGGCACTTGGCACGGATCTCCATCATCGACAGGTTCGGGGAGTCGTCGATGTAGAGCGGAGCCGCGGAGACGTCCGGCATCCGGCGGGCCAGCCGCGTCCAGTCCTCGTCGGTCATCGTCCCCGAGCGCATGTGGTGCAGAGCGACGCGGGCCTCGGCGGACAGCAGACGCATCGCGATCTCGTTGCGCCCCATCTCGAGCGAGAAGATGACGCTCGGCAGGTTGTGCTTGATCGACGCCGCCCGCGCGAAGTCCAGCGCGAGCGTCGACTTGCCCATGGCGGGACGCGCGGCGATGACGATCATCTGGCCCGGGTGCAGGCCGTTCGTCAGCGAGTCGAAGTCGGTGAACCCGGTGGGGACACCGGTCATCTCCCCGCTGCGCGAGCCGATCGCCTCGATCTCGTCGAGCGCGCCCTCCATGATGTCGCCCAGCGGCAGGTAGTCCTCGCTGGTGCGCTGCTCGGTGACCGCGTAGATCTCGGCCTGGGCCCGGTTGACGATCTCGTTGACGTCGTCGTCGGCCGCGTATCCCATCTGCGTGATGCGTGTGCCGGCCTCGACCAGGCGGCGCAGGATGGCGCGCTCGTGGACGATCTCCGCGTAGTACGCGGCGTTCGCCGCCGTCGGCACGGTCTGGACGAGCGAGTGGAGGTACGAGGCACCACCCACCTTGTTGATCTCGCCGCGCTTGGTGAGCTCGGCGGCGATCGTGATGGGGTCGGCCGGCTCGCCCTTGGCGTAGACGTCAAGGATCGCCTGGTAGATCGTCTCGTGGGCGGGCTTGTAGAAGTCGTGGCCCTTGAGGATCTCGACGACGTCGGCGATGGCGTCCTTGGACAGGAGCATGCCACCGAGGACGGACTGCTCGGCGTCGAGGTCCTGCGGCGGGACGCGCTCGAAGGAGGAGCTCGCGCCGTCCCACGCGCCGTTGTCCCGGCCGCGGTCGTGCTGATCGTCGCGGCCGCGGCCTCCGTCGGGGCGCCGGCGAGAGGCGGGCAGACGATCACCAGGACCGCTGTCGGCCCACGGGTCGTCCAAGGGCTCGGAAATGCTCACCGAGCGACCTCCTCCCGTCCGCCGAGCGGACCTCGCCGTGCCCCTCTTTCTACGGCACGGCACTGACAAATGAGAGGCCCATCTCCGCTTCTGGCGCGTCAGGTTTGTGACGCTTTGGAAGCCGACGGACGGAGCGGGCGCCGGACCACGGTAGGCCTCCGAGCACCGTCAGCCAATCTGGTTATCCACAGGCCATGTGGACGAGCGCGCGGATGCTGTGGAGAACTCCGCGAAACCTGTGCACGACCCGGTGGACAGGGCTGTGAACAAGCCCTCACCGTTTTCAACAGACCCCCTCTGACCTGTGCTTTTACAGTCCACCGGCTGTGCAGAAGAAAAACTTCCCCAGTCGGGCCAAGATCGCTTCGAACGGTGCACACAAGTGCACGCCTCGAGACGACAAGTAAGGGGTGCAAAGCCTTTGCATCTCTTACCTGTGGACGATTAGATTGGTGCTCGTGACACAGGCCTCCGCACGCCCCACGGCCGCCCGGCGACAGCACGACCGAGAGATCGTCGCGCTGGCCGTCCCGGCCTTCGGCGCACTCGTCGCCGAGCCGCTCTTCGTCATGGCCGACAGTGCGATCGTCGGCCATCTCGGCACTGCGCAGCTCGCCGGACTCGGCGTCGCCTCGGCCCTCCTGACGACCGCCGTCAGCGTCTTCGTCTTCCTCGCCTACGCCACCACCGCAGGCGTCGCCCGGCGCGTCGGTGCGGGCGATCTCCAGGCCGCCATCCGCCAGGGCATGGACGGCATCTGGCTGGCGCTGCTGCTGGGCGCCGCGGTCATCGCGGTCGTCCTGCCCACCGCGCCCGCCCTGGTCGACCTCTTCGGTGCCTCGCACACAGCGGCTCCGTACGCGACCACGTATCTGCGCATCTCGGCCCTGGGCATCCCGGCCATGCTCGTGGTGCTCGCCGCCACGGGTGTCCTGCGCGGACTGCAGGACACGAGGACACCGCTCCACGTCGCCCTCGCGGGCTTCGTCGGCAACGCCGCTCTCAACGCCGGTCTCGTCTACGGCGCCGGCCTCGGCATCGCGGGCTCGGCCTGGGGCACAGTCATCGCCCAGTGCGGCATGGCCGCGGTCTACCTCACTGTGGTCGTCCGCGGAGCCCGCAGACACGGCGCCTCCCTGCGTCCGGACGCCTCCGGTATCAGAGCCTGTGCGCAGGCCGGTGTGCCTCTTCTCGTCCGCACGCTCTCCCTGCGGGCAATCCTGATGATCGCCACCGCGGTCGCGGCCCGCCTCGGTGACGCGGACATCGCCGCCCACCAGATCATCCTGTCGCTGTGGAGTCTGCTCGCCTTCGCACTCGACGCCATCGCGATCGCCGGGCAGGCCATCATCGGGCGGTATCTCGGCGCCGAGGACGCCCAGGGGGCCCGGGAAGCCTGCCGACGCATGGTGCAGTGGGGTATCGGGGTGGGTGTGCTGCTAGGTCTTCTGGTGATCGTGGCCCGGCCCCTCTTCCTGCCGCTGTTCACCGACGACTCCACTGTGAAGGGCGCCGCACTTCCCGCCCTGCTCATGGTGGCGCTCTCCCAGCCGATCTGCGGCATCGTCTTCGTCCTCGACGGAGTGCTGATGGGCGCGAGTGACGGTCCGTACCTGGCATGGGCGATGCTGCTGACCCTGGTGGTCTTCACCCCGGCCGCCCTGCTCGTCCCCACGCTCGGCGGCGGACTCACCGCGCTCTGGGCGGCCATGACCCTGATGATGACCGTGCGGATGCTGACGCTGTGGCTACGCGCCCGTTCGGGCCGATGGCTCGTGACGGGGGCGACGCGCTGAGCGAGCCGACCTCGACGCCGTCCGTTTCACGTGAAACAACGCCCCCTTCACGCCGTTTCACGTGAAACATGCCCCGCTTCCGCCTTCGACCACAGAGAAGGGGCCGTACCCCACGGGGTACGGCCCCTTCTGTCAGCTGTTCCAGCCGAGCCCGGCGATCAGCCCGCGACGACCTCGATGTTGACCTTGGCGGCAACCTCGGGGTGCAGACGCACGGACGTCTCGTGGGCGCCCAGGGTCTTGATCGGCGCACCCAGCTCGATGCGACGCTTGTCGACCTCGGGACCGCCGGCGGCCTTGATCGCCGAGGCGATGTCGGCCGGGGTGACGGAACCGAAGAGACGGCCGGAGTCGCCGGAGCGGACGGCCAGGCGGACCTTCACACCCTCGAGCTGGGCCTTGATCTGGTTGGCCTGCTCGATGGTCTGGATCTCGTGGATCTTGCGAGCACGACGGATCTGCTCGACGTCCTTCTCGCCCCCCTTGGTCCAGCGGATCGCGAACTTCCGCGGGATCAGGTAGTTGCGAGCGTAACCGTCCTTGACGTCGACGACGTCGCCCGCGGCACCGAGGCCGGAGACCTCGTGGGTGAGGATGATCTTCATGAGTGACTCACCCTCCCTTAGCGCGCGGTGGACGTGTAGGGCAGCAGCGCCATCTCACGGCTGTTCTTGACGGCCGTGGCGACGTCACGCTGGTGCTGCGTGCAGTTGCCGGTCACGCGGCGGGCACGGATCTTGCCGCGGTCGGAAATGAACTTCCGCAGCATGTTCGTGTCCTTGTAGTCCACGTACGTGACCTTGTCCTTGCAGAAAGCGCAGACCTTCTTCTTCGGCTTGCGCACAGGCGGCTTCGCCATGGTGTTTCTCCTGTGTGATCAAGAAGTTTGGGTACGACCCACCCTCGACCCGGCCCGGTCCGAAGGACCCGGCCAGAAGGCCTAGAAGGGGGGCTCGTCCGAGTAGCCGCCACCGCCGGCGGAGCCGCCGGAGCCGCCGCCCCAGCCGCCGCCCTGGTTGCCACCGGCGGGAGCGCCGGTCGCCCACGGGTCGTCGGCCGGAGCACCGCCCTGCTGGCCGCCACCGGGGCTGCCGCCCCAGCCGCCGCCCTGGCCGCCACCGCCGCCGTAACCGCCCTGGCCACCGCGGCCGGTGGTCTTGGTGACCTTGGCCGTGGCGTTGCGCAGGCTGGCGCCGACTTCCTCGACGTCCAGTTCGTAGACCGTGCGCTTGACGCCCTCGCGGTCCTCGTAGGACCGCTGCTTCAGCCGGCCCTGCACGATGACACGCATGCCTCGCTGAAGCGACTCGGCGACGTTCTCCGCCGCCTGGCGCCAGACCGAGCAGGTCAGGAAGAGGCTCTCGCCGTCCTTCCACTCGTTGGTCTGGCGGTCGAAGGTGCGGGGGGTGGACGCGACACGGAACTTCGCGACCGCCGCACCGGAGGGGGTGAAGCGCAGCTCGGGGTCGTCGACAAGATTGCCGATGACCGTGATGACGGTCTCGCCTGCCATGGGGGAACCTCTCGGCGGGTTTGCTGCTGCTGGCTGCTTGTGCTGCTACTCGAATCCCGGGATCAGCTGAGCGGGAGAGCTCAGTGGGTCTCGGGGCGGAGGACCTTGGTCCGGAGGACCGACTCGTTCAGGTTCATCTGGCGGTCGAGCTCCTTGACGACCGCAGGCTCGGCCTGCAGGTCGATGACCGAGTAGATGCCCTCGGGCTTCTTCTTGATCTCGTACGCGAGACGACGACGGCCCCAGGTGTCGACCTTCTCGACCTTTCCGCCACCGTCACGGACGACGGAAAGGAAGTTCTCGACCAGCGGGGAGACAGCGCGCTCCTCGAGATCGGGGTCGAGGATGACCATCACCTCGTAGTGACGCATGTGGAACCCACCTCCTTTGGACTCAGCGGCCACGGTCGTTCCGTGGCAGGAGGGTTGTGATGCGTACGCAACGGTATCGGCCGCCACTGACAATCGGGGGTCAGCCGACGGAATCGCCAGGTTCGCCTTGACTCTGCCTGGGCAGACACCGGTGCAGACCGTACAGAGTACCCGCACCCCCGCTTCCGGTTGAAATCGGGTCGCAGGACCCGTCAACCTGGACACCTCGGGTGTGCACGGCGCTACGATGCGCCGCCCTTTCGCAGGAGGTGCCCCATGGCACAGACGATGCGACCCAACACCGCCGCCGGCGGCCTTTTCGCCACGGACGGCAAGTCCCACCCGCTCCAGGACACCCTCCTCGCGGTGACCCTGGTGCTGGGCGTGACGGCCATCATCACGGCGATGTTCGAGAACCTGCACCTGCTGAGCTCCTGGACCGGCCTGGTGGGCATCCTCACCGGTGCGTACGGCCAGTGGGTCTCGGAGACGACGCGCCAGCGCTTCGGGCTGATCCTCGGCCTCGGTGCCTCGGCGGTCGGCTTCTTTCTCGGCATGGCGCACGGCGGCCTCTTCGGCGGCCTCGTCGGCTGACGCCAGGCGCACCCTCCATCTGTTACTGCTCAACGCCTCGGCGGCCCACAGGCCGGGACGAAGGTTCCGTACGGTCATTTGGGGCGCTCCCAAGGCGCAGTAGGCTTCGGCGCGAGAGCCGGAGCCCCTGAACCCATGGGGACACGCCAGCCCGAGGAGCGCCCCGAATGAGCCTGACCCTGAGGACCATCAGTCGAGAGCAGCATCTGGCCTACATCCAGAGCCTGCCCGCGGCGAGTCACATGCAGGTTCCGGCATGGGCGGACGTCAAGGCGGAGTGGCGCTCGGAGAACCTCGGCTGGTTCGACGACCGGACCGGCGAGCTGGTCGGCGTGGGCCTCGTCCTCTACCGCCAGCTGCCCAAGATCAAACGGTACCTTGCCTATCTGCCCGAGGGCCCGGTCATCAACTGGTTCGCGCCGAACCTCGACGACTGGATCCAGCCGATGCTGGCGCACCTCAAGCAGCAGGGGGCCTTCTCCGTGAAGATGGGCCCGCCGGTGGTCATCCGGCGCTGGGAGGCGTCGACCATCAAGCAGGGCATCCAGGACCCGGACGTGAAGCGTCTGCGGGACCTGGAGGCCGACTTCATCGAGCCGCGCGCCTTCGAGGTCGCCGACAAGCTGCGCCGCATGGGCTGGCAGCAGGGCGAGGACGGCGGCGCCGGCTTCGGCGACGTACAGCCGCGCTACGTCTTCCAGGTGCCGCTCGCCAACCGCTCCCTGGAAGAGGTCCACAAGAACTTCAACCAGCTGTGGCGCCGCAACATCAAGAAGGCCGAGAAGGCCGGCGTCGAGGTCGTCCAGGGCGGCTACGAGGATCTGCCCGAGTGGCAGCGGCTGTACGAGATCACGGCCGTGCGTGACCACTTCCGGCCCCGCCCGCTGGCGTACTTCCAGCGCATGTGGACGGCCCTCAACTCCGAGGACCCCAACCGCATGCGGCTGTACTTCGCCCGCCACAACGGTGTGAACCTGTCGGCGGCGACGATGCTGATCGTCGGCGGGCACGTCTGGTACTCCTACGGCGCCTCCGACAACATCGGCCGTGAGGTCCGGCCCTCGAACGCGATGCAGTGGCGGATGCTGCGCGACGCCTACGCGCTCGGCGCCACCGTCTACGACCTGCGCGGCATCTCCGACTCGCTGGACGAGACCGACCACCTCTTCGGCCTGATCCAGTTCAAGGTGGGCACCGGCGGTCAGGCCGCCGAGTACCTCGGCGAGTGGGACTTCCCGCTGAACAAGCTGCTCCACAAGGCGCTCGACATCTACATGTCGCGCCGCTGAGTCGCCACAATCTCCTCTCATACCTCCCATACACCGCAGCAACCAGAAAGGTTCCAGGTCCGGCCATGGCGCTCACGCTCTACGTCGACACCGCGCGCTGGCGGGCGCACCACAAGCACGTGCAGGAGCAGTTCCCGGGGCTCGTCCCGGTATGCAAGGGCAACGGCTACGGCTTCGGGCACGAGCGATTGGCGGAGGAGGCCACGCGGCTGGGCGCGGACATGCTCGCCGTCGGCACGACGTACGAGGCCGCGCGCATAAAGGACTGGTTCAGCGGTGACCTGCTGGTGCTGACGCCGTACCGGCGCGGCGAGGAGCCCGTGCCGCTGCCCGACCGGGTCGTCCGCTCGGTGTCGTCGGTCGACGGCGTGTACGGCCTCGTCGGGGCCCGCGTCGTCATCGAGGTGATGTCCTCGATGAAGCGGCACGGCATCAGCGAGCAGGACCTGCCGCAGCTGCACGCCGCCATCGAGAACGTCCGCCTGGAGGGCTTCGCCATCCACCTGCCGCTGGACCGTACCGACGGCTCGGACGCCGTCGAGGAGGTCATCGGCTGGATGGACCGGCTGCGCGCGGCCCGGCTGCCGCTGCACACGATGTTCGTGAGCCACCTCAAGGCCGAGGAACTCGCCCGGCTGCAGCAGCAGTTCCCGCAGACCCGCTTCCGCGCCCGCATCGGCACGCGGCTGTGGCTGGGGGACCACGAGGCCACCGAGTACCGCGGCGCGGTCCTGGACGTCACCCGTGTCGCCAAGGGCGACCGCTTCGGCTACCGGCAGCAGAAGGCGGCCTCCGACGGCTTCCTGGTGGTCGTGGCGGGCGGTACGTCGCACGGGGTGGGCCTGGAGGCCCCGAAGGCGCTGCACGGCGTCATGCCGCGTGCCAAGGGCGTCGCGCGCGCCGGCCTCGCCACGGTCAACCGGAACCTTTCTCCGTTCGTCTGGGGCGGCAAGCAGCGCTGGTTCGCGGAGCCGCCCCACATGCAGGTCTCGATCCTGTTCGTGCCCGCGGACGCCCCGGAGCCGAAGGTCGGCGACGAGCTGGTGGCCCATCTGCGGCACACCACGACACAGTTCGACCGCCTCGTGGACCGCTGAGAGTCTCTGCGTAAACGAAAGGCCGTACGAAAAGGCCGTACACGGGAGGTCCCGTGTACGGCCTTTTCGTACGGCCTTCTTTCGTGTGGCCTTCCTACGCCTTGTTCGCTCAGAGCGAACTGTCTCCCGGGGAGGACGTGCCGGGGCTGCCCCACTCCACCTGCGGCCCGTCGAAGTGGGCCGCGTGGCGCGGCGGATGGGCAGCGGCGCCGAGCACGAAGACGTCCTCCGCGCCGTCGAGCACGCCGCCCGAGGGGTCGTCGTCCCCGGCCCGGCGCACCACGTCCCGCTCCGGCATGAGGATGTCGCGCACGACGACCGCACTCAGGTACAGCGTCCCGAGCAGATGCATGCCGATCGCCCAGTGGTAGCCGTCGGTCGGCAGACCCTTGTGGGCCTCTCCGCTGGTCGTGTACGCGAGGTACATCCAGATCCCCAGGAAGTACGCCACCTCGCACGCCTGCCAGATCAGGAAGTCCCGCCACTTCGGCCGGGCCAGCGCGGCCAGGGGCACCAGCCACAGGACGTACTGCGGGGAGTAGACCTTGTTGGTGACGATGAAGGCCGCGATGATCAGGAAGGCCAGCTGGGCGAAGCGTGGGCGGCGGGGGGCGGTCAGCCCGAGCGCCGCGATGCCCCCGCAGCACAGCAGCATGAGCAGCGTGGCGAGCGTGTTGACGGTGTCGGTGCTGAGCGGGTTGCTGGAGTTCTGGGCCATGATCAGCCAGAAGGACCCGAAGTCGACGCCCCGGTCGTGGCTGAACCGGTAGAACTTCGACCACCCCTCGAAAGCGAACAGCATCACGGGGAGGTTCACCACCAGCCAGGCGACCATGGCGCCGCCCAGCGCCTTGCCGTACTCCCGCCACTTGCCGGCGCGCCAGCACAGCACGAGCAGCGGGCCGAGCAGGAAGGCGGGGTAGAGCTTGGCGGCCGTGGCGAGCCCCAGCAGGACGCCGAAGGCGAGGGACCGGCCCCGGGACCACATCAGCATCGCGGCGGCCGTCAGGGCGACCGCCAGCAGGTCCCAGTTGATGGTGGCGGTCAGCGCGAAGGCCGGCGCCAGGGCGACCAGCAGGCCGTCCCACGGCCGCCGGGCGTGCGTGCGGGCCACGCAGACGGCGGTGACGGCCGCGCACACCATCAGCAGCCCGGCGTTGACCATCCAGTACCACTGCTCCTGGTGCTGGATGCTGCCGCTGCCGGGCGTCAGCCATGCGGCCACCTCCATGAACACGCCGGTCAGCACCGGGTACTCGAGGTAGTCCATGTCGCCGGGAAGCTTGTCGAAGTACGGCACGAGCCCGTCGGCGAAGCCACGCCCCTGGTACAGGTGCGGGATGTCCGAGTAGCAGGCCTTCGTGTACTGCGAACTGGCACCGAAGAACCAGGCGCCGTTGTAGCAGGGCGCCTTCTGGACCAGGCCGAGGGCGAACAAGCCGATCGCGACGAGCGCGACGACCCGCACGGGAGTCCACCAGGACGTCCCGAGCAGGGCGCGCCGCCCCACGGGGCCGCCGATCAGCTCGCTGCCGGCCGCGGCGACCTCGTCCTCCTTGGTCGGCCGCACCGGGTCGGGCTCGTGCACGCGCGCGTGCGTCGATTCAGCACTGGGCATGGGCCACATCCTGCCGTACGTCCCTGAGCGTGGCTGCCCCGTCGTCCCGAGTCGCGGCCCAGGAGCGCCGTCTCCAGGTGGTCTGGATCAGCCCCGCCGGAACTCCTCCCGCCGCGATCACCGCCGTCGGAGTTCCGCCTCTCCTGGGCAGTCACAACCAATCGTCCTCACCGTGCTGTGACCCGTGGCACAGCCACCCGGTCCGTTCGCCGTGCGGGACGGCCCGGGAAGCTCGTGGGCGGACCGGCGGTGGTTTACCGGCCGAGCGTCCGCGTAGGGGGTCGGTATCTCCGGCGGAAACCGCGAGGCGGTGCCACCGGATGGACCGGTGGCACCGCCTCGTGTGCCGTGTCGGCTGCGACGGCCGACCACGCTCAACCGTTCGGGCCTCCGAAGAAGCCACCGTTGCCGTTGCCTCTGCTGGTGCCGCCGCCACCGGTGTCCGTCGGTGTCGGGGTCGGGGTGGTGCCCCCGTCCGTGCTGCCTCCGTTGCCGTTCCCACCGCCGTTGTTGCAGCCGAAGAAGCCGCAGGTATCGGTCGGCGTGGGTGTCGGGCTGGTGGTGGTCTGGCTGGGCGTCGGGGTCGGCGTCGGGCTGTCCTCGACGGTCTGCGTCGGGGTCGGGGTCGCCGACGGGGTCGGGGTGTCGTTGATGACCTCACCGATGGGCTCGGCAGGCGGGAAGGGCTTGTGGGAGGCGTCCTTCAGCGCCTCCGCCATGTAGTCCTTCCAGATCTGGGCCGGGATGTCACCACCGTGGATGGAGGGGACACCGCCGGTGCCGTTCATTGACAGCAGCTTGCCCTTGGCCGGGTCGGTGCGGAACAGCGTGACAGCCGTGGACAGCTCCCGGGTGTATCCGACGAACCACGCCGACTTGTTCTTGTCGGTCGTACCGGTCTTGCCGGCCACCGGGAAGCCGATGTCCGCGACCTTCTTGCCAGTGCCGTTCCGGACCACGTTCTGCAGGACGTCCGTGATGTTGTTGGCGACGTTCGCGTCCAGGGCCTCCTGTGCCTTGGGGGCGGTGAAGCCGGGGAGCTGCTTGCCGTCCTTCATCACCTTGATGACCGAGTACGGCTCGTGGTGCTCACCGGAGGCGGCGAACGTGCCGTAGGCGTCGGCCATGCGGATGGCGCTCGGCGTCGACGTACCGAGCGAGAAGGACACGTTGTTGAGGTTCCCCTTGTCGAAGGACTCCGGCAGGATGCCGATCGACTGCGCGACGTCCCGCGTCCTGCCCAGGCCCACGTCGATGCCCAGCTGGGCGAACGGCGTGTTGATCGACTGTTCCATGGCCTTCTTGAGGGTGACCATGCCCCAGTTGGTGGTGCCTTCGTTCTTCTGGCGGAACGGCTTGCCGTTGTTGCCCATGATCGGGTCGCCGTTCTGGTTCCGGATCACGACGAGGTCGTTGCCGTTGTACTTGGCCAGCGGCGAAAGGGGCTCCGGGCGGGTCTTGTAGGTGCCGTACTTCATCGCGGCGGCCAACACGATGGGCTTCCAGGTGGAGCCGACCGGGACACCCGTCGTGTTGGCGTTGTTGGTGTAGTGCCCCTTGTCGTAGCCCTCACCGCCGTAGAGGGCGACGAGCGCGCCGCTGTTCGGGTCGACCGAGGCCGCACCGAACTGGACGTGCTTGTCCTCCGGGCGGATCTTGGGGTTGAGGAAGCTCTTCTCGGTCTTCTTGACAGCCGCTTCCAGCTCGTTGACCTTCTTCTTGTCGAAGGTCGTGTAGATCCGGTAGCCGCCCTTCTCCAGGTCCTCGGGCGTCAGCCCGGCCTTCTTCGCCACGTACTCCTTGGCGATGTCGACGAGGTATCCGGTCTGCCCGGACAGGGACGACGACTGCTTCTTGAACTTGGGGAACTGGCTGGGCGAGGGCCGCTGGGAAGCGGACAGCTTCTTCAGTTCCACCATCCGGCCCAGGATCCAGTTCCACCGCGCCTTGGCCCGCTGGGTGTTGGCATCCGGTGTGGCGCTGGCGCCGACGCCGCCGTCGGGGTTGTACAGGTTCGGGCCCTTGAGGACGGCCGCGAGGAAGGCGCACTGCTCGGTGGTGAGGTCCTTGGCGTCCACGCCGAAGTAGGCCTGGGCGGCCGCCTGGATCCCGTATGCGTTGCGGCCGTAGTAGGCCGTGTTGAGGTAACCCGCGAGGATCTCGTCCTTCGACATCCTCGAGTTGACCTTGATGGAGATGAAGAGCTCCTTGAACTTGCGGGTAAGCGTCTGCTCCTGGCTCAGGTAGGTGTTCTTCACGAACTGCTGGGTGATGGTCGAGCCACCCTGCGTCTGGCCGCCCCGGGCCATGTTCACCAGGGCGCGCGCGATGCCCATCGGGTCGACGCCCTTGTCGCTGTAGAAGGACGCGTTCTCGGCGGAGACCACCGCGTTCTTCATGTCCTTCGGAATCTCCGAGGGCTGCACGATCTGGCGGTTGGTCTGGCCGCCGGTGGCCGCCATCTGGCTGCCGTCGGACCAGTAGAAGACGTTGTTCTCGGCCAGGGCCGTCTTGTTGGCGACGGGGACGCTCACCATGGCGTACCCGATGCCGGCGGCGACCATCAGGCCGCCGATGAAGGTGAGGAAGGTCCCGGTGACGAGTTTCCAGGACGGCAGCCAGCGTGCTGCGCCGTACTTACCCGCGCGCGGGTAGTCGATGAACCGCTTCCTGCCGGGCGGAGCCGTCCGCCCGCGCCCGGGCCCGTTCGGGCCGCCGGGACCGCCGCGCCGGCCGGGTTCGGCCGCTCTGCGCCGGCCGGCGTTTCTCTGCGCCGCCCGCCGGGCCTCGGCACGGCCGCCGTACGGGCGCTCCTCACCCCCCGCGCCATAGGAACCCGACCCATAGGAACTGGACCCATAGGAGTCGGCAGGAGATCCGGTGGCGCCTCGCGGTGCCGCACGGCGACCGGAGGACGAGCCGGGCTGGCCGCGTCGGGCCGCGGCACGTCCGCCTCCCTGCGGCTGCGGCGGTTTGCGACGGTGCTCGCTCATCGAACGATTACTCCTCGGGCAGGCGCACCCTTGCGCGCCTGGAAACGGCGGCTGGTTTCCGGTCCCCCCGAAGTACGGATGTGGTCGGTTCTGCATTCACCCGTACTGCACCGAGGACGAGGACGTCCCCGGGCGTCACTCGGTTCCCGGTGGTGTGCATGGCGCACAGACTACGCACCGTCAAAACCTGCCTAGCCCTGAAGTTCACCCCAAATAAGGCAACTTGCCGCCAACGAATCGGTGATGTGATCCCGTTCACCATGCCCCCTCTTGTCGCATCCGGATGGCCGTTCTATCGTCGTGATGTATCGAGTCGATATATCAGCGCGACATAAAACCGTCACGGCACCTGTCACCACGGGTCGCGGCAGAGAGGAGGCGACGATGGGCCGGCGTTCCGGAATCCTCGAGTTCGCCGTACTCGGCCTGCTCCGCGAATCCCCGATGCACGGCTATGAGCTGCGCAAACGACTCAATACGTCACTGGGTGTGTTCCGTGCCTTCAGCTACGGGACGCTCTACCCCTGCCTCAAGACGCTGGTCGCCAACGGCTGGTTGACCGAGGAGCCGGGGAACACCTCCGAGGACGCCGTCGCCGCCCCGCTCGCGGGGCGCCGCGCCAAAATCGTCTACCGGTTGACGGCGGAAGGTAAGGAGCACTTCGAGGAGCTGCTCTCGCAGACCGGCCCCGACACGTACGACGACGAGCACTTCGCCGCGCGCTTCGCCTTCTTCGGGCAGACGTCGCGCGACGTACGCATGCGCGTGCTCGAGGGCCGCCGCAGCCGGCTGGAGGAACGCCTGGAGAAGATGCGCGCCTCCCTGGCGCGCACCCGGGAGCGCCTCGACGACTACACCCTCGAGCTCCAGCGCCACGGGATGGAGTCCGTGGAGCGCGAAGTGCGCTGGCTGAACGAGCTCATCGAGAGCGAGCGGGCCGGGCGGGATCTCAAGGGTTCCGCCTCCGGCGGGTCCGCTCAGCAGGACACCACATCTGGAGCGACGGGCGGCCTGCCCCGGTCCGGGGAGTCTCCCCGGCCGGATACGCCCGACGACACCGCCACGTGAGGTCCCGTCGGGGCTTCACCGAGTACACACAGGGAGCAACCGGAATGGGTTCGGTTCGCGTAGCCATCGTCGGCGTGGGCAACTGCGCCGCGTCGTTGGTACAGGGCGTCGAGTACTACAAGGACGCCGACCCGGCGTCCAAGGTCCCGGGCCTCATGCACGTGCAGTTCGGCGACTACCACGTGCGTGACATCGAGTTCGTCGCCGCCTTCGACGTCGACGCGAAGAAGGTCGGCCTCGACCTCGCGGACGCCATCGGCGCCTCCGAGAACAACACCATCAAGATCTGCGACGTGCCCACCACCGGTGTGACGGTCCAGCGCGGCCACACCCTCGACGGCCTCGGCAAGTACTACCGCGCCACTATCGAGGAGTCCGCCGAGGTGCCGGTCGACGTCGTCCAGGTCCTCAAGGACAAGCAGGTCGACGTTCTCGTCTGCTACCTGCCCGTCGGCTCCGAGGACGCGGCGAAGTTCTACGCCCAGTGCGCCATCGACGCCAAGGTCGCCTTCGTCAACGCCCTCCCGGTCTTCATCGCCGGCACCAAGGAGTGGGCGGACAAGTTCACCGAGGCGGGCGTCCCGATCGTCGGTGACGACATCAAGTCGCAGGTCGGCGCCACCATCACGCACCGCGTCATGGCGAAGCTGTTCGAGGACCGGGGCGTCATTCTGGACCGCACGATGCAGCTGAACGTCGGCGGCAACATGGACTTCAAGAACATGCTCGAGCGCGAGCGCCTGGAGTCCAAGAAGATCTCCAAGACGCAGGCCGTCACTTCCCAGATCCCCGACCGGGACCTCGGCGAGAAGAACGTCCACATCGGCCCGTCCGACTACGTCGCCTGGCTCGACGACCGCAAGTGGGCCTACGTCCGCCTCGAGGGCCGCGCCTTCGGCGACGTCCCGCTGAACCTGGAGTACAAGCTCGAGGTGTGGGACTCCCCGAACTCCGCCGGCGTCATCATCGACGCCTTGCGCGCCGCGAAGATCGCCAAGGATCGCGGCATCGGCGGCCCGATCCTGTCGGCGTCCTCGTACTTCATGAAGTCCCCGCCGGTCCAGTACTTCGACGACGAGGCCCGCGAGAACGTCGAGAAGTTCATCCGCGGTGAGGTCGAGCGCTAGCACAGCGCCGCGCGCTAGCTCGACACCGCGCCGCGCGCCAAGCCTGCTCCTGCCAGGGCTGCTGGGGTTCCCCGGGTTGTACGACCCGGGGACCTCGCGTATGTGAGGCTGTGCCCCATGGCCGTCGTCTGTGACCTGCGCGTCCTGCTGCGCTTCCAGGGCTTCAGGCGCCTGCTCGCCGTACGGCTGCTCTCCCAGGGCGCCGACGGCGTCTACCAGGTCGCGCTCGCCACCTACGTCGTCTTCTCCCCGGAGAGGCAGACCTCGGCCGCCGCGATCGCCTCCGCGCTGGCGGTGCTGCTGCTCCCGTACTCCGTGGTCGGCCCCTTCGCCGGCGTCCTGCTGGACCGCTGGCGGCGCCGCCAGGTCTTCCTGTACGGCAACCTGGTGCGCGCGGTGATGGCGGCGGCGACGGCCGCGCTGATGGTCGCCGCGGTCCCGGACTGGCTGTTCTACGTCTCCGCGCTGTGCGTCACCGCCGTCAACCGCTTCGTCCTCTCGGGCCTGTCCGCCGCCCTGCCGCGGGTGGTCGACGCCGAGCGCCTGGTGATGGCCAACTCCCTGTCGCCGACCGCCGGAACCCTGGCCGCGTTCGCGGGCGGAGGCCTAGCCTTCGTCGCACGCCTGGTGGCGGCGCACTCCGACGCGGCCGTGGTGCTGTTGGGAGCCGCCCTCTACCTGTGCGCGGCTCTCGCGTCGCTGCTCATGGCGCCGGAACTGCTCGGCCCCGACCAGGAGTTGGTGCAGCCACGGCTCTCCGCTGCGCTGACCGGCACCGCGCGCGACCTGGTGGCGGGCATACGGCACCTCACCGCCCCGCCGCGCAGGGAGGCCGCCTGGGCGCTGACCTCGATGACGCTGATGCGGTTCTGCTACGGCGCGCTGACGGTCATGGTGCTGATGCTGTGCCGGTACGGCCTGACATCGAACGCGGACGACGGGGTGCGCCTGCTGGGGCTGGCGTTGGGCGTCTCCGGCGCCGGATTCTTCGCGGCGGCGGTCGTGACCCCGTGGGCGGCCGGGCGACTCGGTCCCACCCGCTGGATCGTCGTGTGCGCCGCGTCCGCCGCGGTTCTGGAACCCGCCCTCGGCCTTCCGTTCGCCACCGGCCCCCTGCTGGTCGCAGCCTTCGTCCTGGGTCTGACCACCCAGGGCGCGAAGATCTCCACGGACACGGTCGTGCAGTCCGCGGTCGACGACGGCTTCCGTGGCCGGATCTTCTCCGTTTACGACGTGTTGTTCAATGTCGCCTTTGTCGGGGCGGCCGGGGTGGCCGCTCTGATGTTGCCACCGGACGGCCACTCCGCGGTGCTGGTGGTCACAGTGGCCCTTGCCTACGGAGCAGTTGCGGTGGCTATGGCCCGTTCTGGGCGTCAGTAAGTGTCACATCAATGACACAGGGCCCCTCTGGGTTACAGGGTTGTCAGTGAGGACCGGTAGCTTACGTGCGTCTTATTTCGCGCCATGCCCGCGTCACACGCGCCGATGTTCTAGGGGGACCCCCAAGTGACCACTCCGCCGCCCCAGAGCCAGAACCCGTACGCCCAGGACCAGCAGCCCTACGGGCAGGCCCAGGCCCAGGCACCCTACCCGCCGCAGGGTGGCTTCCCGCAGCAGACCGGCCAGCCCGGAGTCCCGCCGCAGCAGCCGTACGCCCCGTTCCCGCAGCAGCAGGGCGCCCCCGTTCCCCCGCCGCCCGCGCCGGCCGGCAAGCGCATGGGCAAGAAGGCCATACGCATCGTCGGCACCATCGTCGTCGCGGTCATCGTCGGCATCCTCAAGTTCGGCGCGGGCTGGTTCCTGACGCGCGACGACGCGGAGACCACCTCCGTGGGCGCCTGCATGCACAACGACGGCACGATGTCCAAGGCCGACCTCAAGGAGGTCGACTGCTCGTCCAGTGAGGCCCAGTACAAGGTGGTCCAGAAGTTCGACGGCTCGACCGACACGGACAAGTGCAAGGCCGTCACGGACGCAACGATCTCCTATGTCCAGTACGGCGGTGGCCACGACGTGGTGCTCTGCCTGAAGGAGACCAAGTAACACCTCGGTCAACTCATGACGAAGGGGCGATGTTTCACGTGAAACATCGCCCCTCGGCGCTTCCTGGGGGTCATGTTTCACGTGAAACATGACCCGCGCTTCGCGGCCTGCGACCTGCGACCTCAGCCCTGCTCGGCCCACCACTCCTTGAGGGCCGCCACCGCCGCGTCGTGCTCCATCGGCCCATACTCCAGGCGGAGCTCCAGCATGTGCTTGTAGGCGCGGCCGACGACCGGTCCAGGCTTGACGCTCAGGATCTCCATGATCTGGTTGCCGTCGAGGTCCGGGCGGATGGCGTCGAGCTCCTCCTGCTCCTGGAGCTGCGCGATGCGCTGCTCCAGGCCGTCGTACGCGCGGGACAGCGCAGCCGCCTTGCGCTTGTTGCGCGTGGTGCAGTCGGAGCGCGTCAGCTTGTGGAGGCGGTCGAGGAGCGGACCGGCGTCACGGACGTAGCGGCGGACGGCGGAGTCCGTCCACTCGCCGGTGCCGTAGCCGTGGAAGCGCAGGTGGAGTTCCACCAGACGCGAGACGTCCTTCACCAGCTCGTTGGAGTACTTCAAGGCCGTCAGGCGCTTCTTGGCCATCTTCGCCCCGACCACCTCGTGGTGGTGGAACGAGACCCGCCCGTCCTTCTCGAAGCGGCGCGTGCGCGGCTTGCCGATGTCGTGCAGCAGGGCGGCCAGGCGGAGGGTGAGGTCGGGGCCGTCCTCACCCTCCAGCGCGATCGCCTGCTCCAGGACGATCAGCGTGTGCTCGTAGACGTCCTTGTGCCGGTGGTGCTCGTCGCTCTCCAGACGCAGGGCGGGCAGCTCGGGCAGCACCCGGTCGGCGAGCCCGGTGTCGACCAGCAGCGTCAGGCCCTTGCGCGGGTGCGCGGACAGGATCAGCTTGTTCAGCTCGTCCCGGATCCGCTCGGCCGAGACGATCTGGATACGCTCGGCCATGTCCTTCATGGCCGTGACGACCTCGGGTGCTACCTCGAAGTCGAGCTGGGCGGCGAAGCGCGCGGCCCGCATCATCCGCAGCGGATCGTCGGAGAAGGACTCCTCGGGCGTGCCGGGGGTGCGCAGCACCCGCGCCGCGAGGTCCTCGAGCCCGCCGTGCGGGTCGATGAACTTCTTCTCCGGGAGCGCCAGGGCCATCGCGTTGACGGTGAAGTCACGCCGGACGAGGTCCTCCTCGATGGAGTCGCCGTACGACACCTCGGGCTTGCGCGACGAGCGGTCGTAGGCCTCCGACCGGTAGGTGGTCACCTCGATCTGGTAGCCCTGCTTCTGGGCCCCGACCGTGCCGAAGGCGATCCCGACCTCCCACACCGCGTCCGCCCAGGGCCGCATGATCTTCAGTACGTCCTCGGGGCGGGCATCGGTCGTGAAGTCCAGGTCGTTGCCGAGCCGGCCGAGCAGCGCGTCCCGGACCGAGCCGCCGACCAGGGCGAGTGAGAACCCGGCCTCCTGGAAACGGCGCGCGAGGTCGTCGGCGACGGGGGCCACCCGCAGCAGTTCGCTCACCGCGCGCTGCTGCACCTGGCTCAGGGCAGTGGGGGTGTCTTCGTTGGCGTTCGGCACAACAGAACAGGGTACGTGGCCCGGGCGACCGGCCGCGCCGCCATTAATCGCGCGTGGACGGCTTTCCCCACGCGCGGTAAGCAGCTCCCCCTACAGATCCCCCTGTACAGGCCAAAGCGCTGCCCTTGTGATGTACGGAACACTCCCCCCGGATATGGGCAGATTCGGCGCTGCCCACCGGTATTCCCGATCTTGTGGAAGACTCCGCGGCACTTCCGCTCGGCGCACATCGTTACCATGCCTGGACGCACATTCCGACGACCACTGACGACGACGAGGGACGGGCGAGCGCGTGGCCGAGGCGGCAGACTTCCAGGGGACCAGTCCCTCACCTGCCCGCCGCTGGCTACGGCGCGCCGGGGCACTGCTCGCCGGGGCTCCCCTGCTCGCCGGCCTGCTCCAGCTGCCCGCCGCACCGTCCGCGCATGCCGTCGGCCAGGACTCCGTCCGGGCCGCATCCGGCTCGCGTACGGTGGCCGTCTCACTCGACTCACTCAGCCCCAGCGCCCCCTCGGACGGGGACACGCTCACCGTCACCGGCACGGTGACGAACAACGGCAAGCAGGCGGTCACCGGCGCCCACGTGGGCCTGCGCGTGGGCCCCGCACTGAGCACCCGCTCGGCGATCGACGCGGTCGCCCAGCGCACCGGGTACGTGCCGGGCGCCGACGGCTCCGAGGTCGGCGGCAAGTACGTCCAGAAGTTCGCCAAGCTCACTCCGGGCGTCGCCGAGCACTTCAGCATCTCCGTGCCGGTCGACAAGCTGAACCTCGGTGCGGACGGGGTCTACGAGTTCTCCGTCTCGCTGTCGGGCCAGACCTCCGCGCAGCCCTGGGAACAGGTGCTGGGCATCCAGCACACGTTCCTGCCGTGGCAGCCCGCCGAGGCGGACACGAAGACAAAGACGACCTATCTGTGGCCGCTCGTGTCCACCGTCCACATGACGGCGGAGACGGGTCCCGGTGAACAGCAGACGCCGGTCTTCCTCAACGACGACCTCGCCAAGGACCTCGCCCCCGGCGGCCGCCTGGACGAGATGCTGTCGCTGGGCAAGGACCTCGACGTCACCTGGGTCATCGACCCGGACCTGCTGGCTTCGGTCGACGCCATGACGCGCAATTACCGCATCCGGACGGACAGCGGCACCACCACGGCGGGCACCCACCAGGCGGTCGCCAAGCAGTGGCTCGCCAAGCTGCAGGAGGCGGTGGCCGGCAAGGAGGTCGTGGCGCTGCCCTTCGCCGACCCCGACCTGGCCTCCCTCGCCCACATCGGCACGAGCGTTACCGGCTCGCTGAGCCAGCTCAAGGACGCCACCGACGTCGCCGCCAGCACGGTGGAGACGGTGCTCCACGTGAAACCGAGCACGGACTTCGCCTGGCCCGTCGATGGCGCCGTCGACCCCTCGATCGTCAAGGTCGCCACCTCCGCGGGCGCCGACAAGGTGATCGCGCGCAGCGACAGCCTCCAGGAGACCGGCGGCCTGACCTACACGCCGTCCGCGGCCCGCCCCGTCGGCGGCGGCACCACGGCGGTGGTCGCGGACGCGCCGCTGTCGACGGCGTTCGACGGCGACATGACGCAGGCCGGCACCACCACGCTCGCCGTGCAGCAGTTCCTCGCCCAGAGCCTCGCGCTCAACCTGCAGACGGGCAAGCAGCGCAGCATCGTCGTCGCCCCGCAGCGCATGCCGACCGCGAGCCAGGCCCAGGCCATGGCGCAGGCGCTGACGGCCCTCCAGCAGGGCACCTGGTCGCAGTCCCAGGACCTCGCCGCGGCCGCCAAGGCCAAGCCGGACCCCGGAGCCACCACGAGGGTCCCGTCGACCTCGGACTACCCCTCCTCGCTGCGCAAGCGGGAGCTGACGCGCCCCGCCTTCGAAGCGATCGCCAGGACGCAGGACAAGGTCGACAACTTCAAGGTGGTACTGACCGACCAGTCCCGGGTCGTCACGCCCTTCGGACGGGCCATGAACCGCGAGATGTCCACGTCCTGGCGCGGCCGGACCGCTGCGGCGGAGACCTTCCGGAACGGCGTGGAAAGGTACCTCGACGACCTCGCCGAACAGGTCAAGCTGATCGACAAGTCGGAGACGAAGCTCTCCGGGCGCAGCGCCACCATCCCGGTGACCGTGCAGAACAACCTGGTGCAGGGCGTCGACCACCTCGTGCTGCGGCTCACCTCGACCAACCCCACGCGCCTCAAGATCGGCGGCAAGGCCTACGCGGAGCAGCCCGTAGCGGTCTCCGGCGGGCACAGCCAGTCCGTGAAGTTCACCACGTCGGCCAACGCCAACGGCCGCGTGACGGTGGTGGCCCAGCTGTACACGCAGGACGGCCAGGAGTACGGGGATCCCGTCACCTTCGACGTGAAGGTCACCGAGGTCACGGCCACCGTGATGCTGGTCATCGGCGGCGGCGTCCTGCTGCTCGTCCTGGCCGGCTTCCGCATGTACACCCAGCGCAAGCGCGCGGCCGCCCGGGAGGCGGCGGAGGACGGCCCAGACGAGACCGGCGAGACCGTTGACGAGCCGGAGAACCCCGAGGGCCCCGCGGACCGTCTCAAGGAGGAGTCCGGCACCCGGTCCGGGCCGGACGACCCGGAGCAGCCGAGTGACCCGACACCGGACACCGCAGCGGAAAGCGCCGACCCGTCCGGGACGGGTGAGAGAGTGGACCGTTGAGGATGTCGTGGCCGGTGGGCCCGGGACGATGAGGTGGGGTAACCATGAACGCGCCGTACGACGGTGACCGCGGCCAGGCCGTGGGCAGCTCGGGCTACCCCGAGGCCCCGCCGCCCGAGCACGGCCAGGTGCCGCCGCAGCCTCCGGCGGACATGTACCTCCAGGACGCCTACGCGGAGGACCCCTACCGGGCGCAGGACCTCACCGCGCAGGACCCGGTCGGCGAGGCGCTGTACGACCGTGCCGCACACCCCCCGCCGTCCCCGGGCACGTACCAGCCGCACCAGCCGCTGTACGGGCCGCCGCCGCAGTCGCCGTACGCCCCCGACCCGCGCGTGTGGGCCCAGACCCCGCCGCCGGAGCCGTCGGGACCGACGCAGTACCTGCCCCAGGGCGACGATCCGCGGACCACGCAATACGTGGGCGTGGACGACCTGGTCACCCACTCCGGCGAGGAGCGCAACGAGCCGGACGCCTTCGCGCACCTCTTCCGGGACCAGCAGCAGGGCGGGTTCCCCGACCCACGGCAGGGCCGCTTTCCCAGCCCCCATCAGGGCGGCGGCTTCCAGGACCCCGGGCAGAGCGGATACCAGGACCCCGGGCCGGGCGGCTTCCAGAACACGCAGCAGGCCGGAGGGCGCCCGCCGATGGACGCCCCCTCGGTCCCCGGCCCCTCGCCGGCCCCGGTCACCGGTCAGGGACCGCTGGGGCAGTACGCACCGGCACCGGCCGCGGCCGGTGCGGCAGCCGCGCCCGCTCCGGCCGCGAAGAAGGGCGGACGGGCCTCGGGCCTGCTGAAGTCGAGCGCCGTGATGGCGGCGGGCACGATGGTCTCCCGCCTCACCGGCTTCATCCGCTCCGCGCTGATCGTGTCGGCGCTGGGCGTCGGCCTGCTGGGCGACACCTTCCAGGTCGCCTACCAGCTGCCCACGATGATCTACATCCTGACCGTCGGCGGCGGCCTCAACTCCGTGTTCGTGCCGCAGCTCGTCCGGGCCATGAAAGAGGACGAGGACGGCGGCGAGGCCTACGCCAACCGGCTGCTGACCCTGGTCATGGTGGCGCTCGGCGCACTCACCGTCGTCGCCGTCCTCGGGGCGCCCTTCCTGATCCGCCTGCTGTCCGACTCGGTCGCCGGCGACCCGGCGGCCAATCAGGTCGGCGTCACGTTCGTCCGCTACTTCCTGCCCTCGATCTTCTTCATGGGCATCCACGTGGTGATGGGGCAGGTCCTCAACGCGCGCGGGAAGTTCGGCGCGATGATGTGGACCCCGGTCCTGAACAACATCGTCATCATCGTCACGCTCGGCACGTTCATCTGGGTGTACGGCACCGCCGCCGACTCCGGGATGAAGGTCACCAACATCCCGCCGGAGGGCCAGCGGCTCCTCGGCGTCGGCGTGCTGCTCGGCATGGTCGTACAGGCCCTGGCGATGATCCCGTACCTGCGCGAGACCGGGTTCCGGCTGCGGCTGCGCTTCGACTGGCGGGGCCACGGCCTCGGCAAGGCCGCGACGCTCGCCAAGTGGACCGTCCTGTTCGTCCTCGCCAACCAGGCCGGCGCGCTCGTCGTCTCTCAGCTGTCCACGTCCGCGGGCAAGCACTCGCCCGTCGACGGCACCGGCTTTGCCGCCTACGCCAACGCCCAGCTGATCTGGGGCCTGCCGCAGGCCATCATCACCGTCTCCCTGATGGCCGCCCTCCTGCCGCGGATCTCCCGCTCGGCCGCCGAGGGCGACGGCGGCGCCGTCCGCGACGACATCTCGCAGGGTCTGCGCACCACGGCCGTCGCCATCGTGCCGGTCGCCTTCGGCTTCGTCGCGCTCGGCATCCCGATGTGCACGCTGATCTTCGGCTCCTCGGGCACCAGCGAGGCCACCAACATGGGCTACATGCTGATGGCCTTCGGCCTCGGCCTGATCCCGTACTCGGTGCAGTACGTCGTCCTGCGCGCCTTCTACGCCTACGAGGACACCCGGACCCCCTTCTACAACACGGTCATCGTGGCCGCGGTCAACGCGGGCGCCTCGGCCCTCTGCTACTTCCTGCTCCCGGCCCGCTGGGCCGTGATCGGCATGGCCGCCTCGTACGGCCTCGCCTACGCCATCGGCGTCGGCGTCGCGTGGAACCGGCTGCGCAAGCGGCTGGGCGGCGACCTCGACGGCTCCCGCGTCCTGCAGACATATGCCCGGCTGTGCATCGCCTCGGTACCGGCGGCTCTGCTCAGCGGCGCGGCCTGCTACGGCATCGGCCACACCCTCGGCCAGGGCGTCGTCGGCTCGTTCGCAGCGCTGCTGGCCGGCGGTGTCCTCCTGTTCGGGATCTTCTTCGTCGCCGCCCGCCGCATGCGCATCGAGGAACTCAACTCGCTCGTGGGTATGGTCCGCGGGCGCCTGGGGCGTTGAGGCGGGGGTACGCGCACAACCATCGTCCGCAGCTGTGTGTCGTGCATAGCGGCGGACTGTGGGCACAATTGGTTTCGGCGTCGGACAGCGCGCAACGGATGGGGAGGCAGGAGCGACGGTGGCGGAACGGAGCACGGCTGCCGTCGACGTGGCAGACAACAGCGGCGACGAGTCGCTGACCGCCAAGGCGGACCAGTCCACGGCCGACGGGGTGGCCCAGAAGCGGGAGCGGGACACGGACAACAACGAGGCACAGGGGAGCGGCGGGACCGAGGGTCCCGGAAAGGCCTCACCGCCCGAACTGCACAGCGGTCACAAGCTCGCCAGACGCTACCGCCTCGAGGAGTGCGTCACCCGTCTGGACGGATTCAGCAGCTGGCGAGCGGTGGACGAGAAACTCCGTCGCGCCGTCGGCGTCCACATCCTGCCCGCGGACCATGCGCGGGCCCGCTCCGTGCTGGCCGCGGCCCGTTCCTCCGCCCTGCTCGGCGATCCCCGTTTCGTCCAGGTCCTGGACGCCGTCGAGGAAAACGACCTCGTCTACGTCGTCCACGAGTGGCTGCCGGATGCCACCGAACTGACCACGCTCCTTTCCTCCGGGCCGCTGGAACCGCACGACGCCTACCAGATGGTCAGCCAGGTCGCCTCCGCCATGGCCGCCGCCCACCGCGAGGGCCTCGCCCATCTGCGTCTGAACCCCAATGCCGTGCTGCGCGCCTCCACCGGCCAGTGGCGCATCCGCGGCCTCGCCGTGAACGCCGCACTGCGCGGCATCAGCTCCGACACCCCGCAGCGCACCGACACCGAGGCAATCGGCGCGCTGCTGTACGCGGCGCTCACCCAGCGCTGGCCGTACGAGAACGACGCCTACGGCCTGTCCGGCCTGCCCAAGGATGTCGGTCTCATCGCGCCCGACCAGGTGCGGGCCGGCGTCCACCGCGGTCTGTCCGAACTCGCCATGCGCGCCCTCGCCAACGACGGCGCCACCGCCTCCCGCCACGAGTCCCCCTGCACCACGCCGGAGGAGCTGGTGAAGGCGATCGGCGAGATGCCGCGCATCCGCCCGCCGGAGCCCGCGTTCACCGCGCCGCCGGAGTACCAGCGCACGACGTACCAGCAGGGCTCGTACGGCCGTCAGGCCCCGCGCCCCGGCGCCACCCAGCCGGTCCCGGCCCCGCCGCCCCCGCTGCAGAGCCGCACCGGCAAGGCCCTGAAGTGGGCCGTCTCGGCCCTCCTCATCGCCGCCCTCGGCCTGGGCAGCTGGCAGCTCGCGGACGCCCTGATGGACCAGGGCGGCAAGTCCGACAACACGAACCAGACGCAGGACGGCAACGACAAGGACGGCAAGCAGCCGAAGCCGGTCAGGACGCTCAAGATCGAGGGCGCGCAGGAGTACATCGCCAAGGGCAGCGCCCAGCACCCCAACGACGTCGACAAGACGTACGACGGCGACAGCACCACGTACTGGCGCACCGCCAGCTACAAGGACGGCCCGGACATGAACCCGGCCTTCAAGCCCGGCGTCGGTATCGTCTACGACCTTGGCTCGGCGCAGGAGGTCTCGGCCGCTTCGATAGGGCTCCTGTTCGGCGGCGACCACACCACAGTCACCCTGTACGCAACGGACTCCATGAGTTCGTCGGTCCCGCTGACTTCGATGAAGAAGCTCGGATCGGTGACCACCGTCGGCACGACTGCCAAGGTGACCGTCGCCAAGCCGGTGAAGAGCCGGTACGTGCTGGTGTGGTTCACCGCGCTGCCGTACGCGCAAGGCGACACCTACAGCGACGCGGGCTACAAGCAGGCCATCACGGACCTGAAGTTCACGGGCTGAGCACTTCGTTTAAGGGGAGGGGGTCCGATGGCAGATGACACCGCATACGGCGACGCAAGCGATCAGGACCTCCTGGCCCGCCATGTAGAGGGCGATCCGGACGCCTTCGGGGAGATCGTGCGGCGGCATCGTGATCGCCTCTGGGCAGTCGCCCTGCGGACGCTGGGGGATCGCGAGGAGGCCGCTGATGCGGTCCAGGACGCCCTCGTCTCCGCCTACCGGGCCGCCCACACCTTCCGGGGGCAGTCGGCAGTCACGACGTGGCTGCACCGGATCACGGTGAACGCCTGCCTGGACCGGGCCCGCAAGGCGGCCTCGCGGAAGACCTCGCCGGTGGACGACACCGAGCGTCTGGAGCAGCTGCTGGAGCCGCATGAGTCGGCGTCGGCGCCCGCTGAGAGGAACGACGTGCAGCGGCAGCTCGTCGAGGCGCTCGGCACCCTCCCGCCCGACCAGCGGGCCGCCCTCGTGCTCGTGGACATGCAGGGCTACCCCGTCGCCGAGGCCGCCCGCATTCTCGACGTGCCGACCGGGACGGTGAAGAGCCGCTGCGCCCGGGGCAGAGCCAGACTCCTGCCCCTGCTCACGCATCTGCGGCCGGACAGCACCGGTGACAAATGGGAACCGGGCTTGGAACGGAACCGGACGCAGGGGACATCCGTCCCACCGGCAGCGGAACCTCATGACAGAGGTCCACGGGACACGGGGCCGAGCGATTCAGCTGCTGTGAAGGGCGGAGGTGGGCGAGCGTGACATCCACGACAGACACGGCCGGGCACCCGGACGTCGCGGAGATCTCCGACCTCACCGAAGGTCTGCTCGCTCCGTCCAGGACCGCGGACGTACGCCGGCATCTGGACGAGTGCGAGCTGTGTGCGGACGTCTACGCGTCCCTGGAGGAGATCCGGGGCCTGCTCGGTACGCTGCCGGGCCCCCCGCGCATGCCCGCCGACGTCGTCGGCCGGATCGACGCGGCTCTCGCCGCAGAGGCGCTGCTGAACGCCACGGCACCCGAGAACACCGACACACCGGCCCTCGTCAGTGTCACCCCTGCGGAGCCCGCAGCGGCCGACGGCGACGCGCATGTTTCACGTGAAACATCGGCGGCGGATCGTCCATCGGGTCACGCTCGGCCCTCCACCACCGGCCCGGGCCGCAAGGACCACAAACGGCGCGGACGCCGCAGGATCGCGGTCCTGGGCTCCGTGTTCACGGTCGCCGCCCTCGGTGTGGTCTCCGTGGTGCTGGCGTCTCTGCACGACGACAAGGGATCCGACACCGCGGCTCATGGCCAGCCGTCCGCCTCCGCGGACACCTTCTCCGAGGGAACGCTCAAGAACCAGGTCGCGGATCTCCTCACCAAGGCTCAGAAGTCGCAGGGCACCACCCACCCCCCGCACAGTTTCGGCGTGGATTCCGCTCCGGGCACCGACAAGCCGAACGTGCTGAAGAACCAGCCCACCGTCTCGGTCCCCACATGCGTCCGGCAGGGCATCGACCGCACCGGCACACCCCTGGCGGCTCAGGAAGGCACCTACGACGGGAAGGACGCCTATCTCGTCGTGCTGCCCGACGCCTCCGGCGACACCACCCGGCTCACGGCCTACGTCGTCGACGCGACCTGTGTGCAGCACCCGTCGACCTCCGCCAAGGTTCTGCTGTTGCACTCCTACGCGCGTTCCTGAGCGCGAACGCGTGGCCTTCGCCCTGCGTGGTATCCCGTACGCTGTCCCGCCTCCGTGTGCCCAAGCACACCGGGAATGCGCGCCCCGTAGGATCCGTTGGGTGGGGTGAGAGCTGTGAGAGAGGCTCCCACCGGCCGTACGACACAGTCCAGAGACGAGGAATCAAGCCGTGAGCGACGTCCGTAACGTGATCATCATCGGCTCCGGGCCCGCCGGCTACACGGCGGCGCTTTACACCGCACGCGCGTCGCTGAAGCCGCTGGTGTTCGAGGGCGCGGTCACCGCGGGTGGTGCGCTGATGAACACCACCGAGGTGGAGAACTTCCCGGGCTTCCGCGACGGCATCATGGGCCCCGAGCTCATGGACAACATGCGCGCCCAGGCCGAGCGCTTCGGTGCCGAGCTGGTCCCGGACGACGTCGTCTCCGTCGACCTGACCGGTGACATCAAGACCGTCACGGACACGGCGGGCACGGTGCACCGGGCCAAGGCCGTCATCGTCACCACCGGCTCGCAGCACCGCAAGCTCGGCCTGCCGAATGAGGACGCCCTCTCCGGCCGCGGTGTCTCCTGGTGCGCCACCTGTGACGGCTTCTTCTTCAAGGACCAGGACATCGCCGTGATCGGCGGCGGCGACACCGCGATGGAGGAGGCCACCTTCCTCTCGCGCTTCGCCAAGTCCGTGACGATCGTCCACCGCCGGGACACCCTGCGTGCCTCCAAGGCGATGCAGGAGCGTGCCTTCGCCGACCCGAAGATCAAGTTCGTCTGGGACAGCGAGGTCGCCGAGATCCAGGGCGACCAGAAGCTCTCCGGCCTGAAGCTGCGCAACATCAAGACCGGCGAGCTCTCGGACCTGCCGGTGACGGGCCTGTTCATCGCGATCGGCCACGACCCACGCACCGAGCTCTTCAAGGGCCAGCTGGACCTGGACGAGGAGGGCTACCTGAAGGTCGACGCGCCGTCCACGCGCACCAACCTGACCGGTGTCTTCGCTGCCGGTGACGTGGTCGACCACACCTACCGCCAGGCGATCACCGCAGCCGGCACCGGTTGTTCCGCCGCCCTCGACGCCGAGCGCTTCCTCGCCGCCCTCGCGAACAACGAGCAGAAGGCCGAGCCCGAGAAGACCACCGTCTGAGACCCCCACCCATCCCACCGCACGACCAGTTAAGGAGCCCAGCCGTGGCCGGCACCCTGAAGAACGTGACCGACGACTCCTTCGAGCAGGACGTCCTCAAGAGCGACAAGCCCGTCCTGGTGGACTTCTGGGCCGCCTGGTGCGGTCCCTGCCGCCAGATCGCTCCGTCCCTCGAGGCGATCGCCGCCGAGTACGGCGACAAGATCGAGGTCGTCAAGCTCAACATCGACGAGAACCCGGGTACGGCCGCCAAGTACGGCGTCATGTCCATCCCGACCCTGAACGTCTACCAGAACGGCGAGGTCGCCAAGACCATCGTGGGTGCGAAGCCGAAGGCCGCGATCGTCCGCGACCTCGAGGACTTCATCGCCGAATGACCGGCACGCCGTCGAGTCGGCGGCGCATGTTTCACGTGAAACACGAATGGGCCAACCCGAAGGGGTTGGCCCATTCGTTTTGACGGCAGCTGCCGACGGCGGCCCTAGAGCGGCCGCAGCGCCGGTTCCTTCTGGACGGCCCCCAGCAGCCGGTCGAGCGCCATCTCCACGTCTTCCTTCCAGGAGAGCGTCGACCGCAGCTCCAGACGCAGCCGCGGGTGAGTGGGATGAGGCCGGACCGTTTTGAAGCCCACGGCCAGCAGATGGTCGGCCGGCAGCATGCAGGCGGGCTCCTTCCAGCGGGCGTCTCCGAACGCCTCGATGGCCTTGAAGCCCCGCCGCAGCAGGTCCTTGGCGACCGTCTGGACCATCACACGGCCCAGTCCCTGCCCCTGGTAGCCCGGCATGATGAAGCCGGTCATCAGCTGCACCGCGTCCGGGGAGACCGGGCTCGTGGGGAACGCCGTGGAGCGGGGCACATAGGCAGGGGGAGCGTAGAGCACGAAGCCCACCGGTACGTCGTCGACGTAGACGACCCGACCGCAGGACCCCCAGTCCAGCAGGACGGCTGAAATCCAGGCTTCCTTCTCCAGTGCGGCCGTGCCCGCCTTCACCGCTCCTTCGCCGCTGACTGGGTCCAACTCCCAGAAGACACACGCGCGACAGCGCTTGGGAAGGTCCTGAAGGTTGTCCAGCGTGAGCGGTACGAGCCTACGGCCCATGAAGGCTGTTCCTCGCTTCCTTCGCCCGCAGCATCGCGGGCAGCTGTCAGAGCGCTTCGTTCCCTGAGCAGGCTGCCGACGAAGCCGCCGACCGCACCCAGTCCCAGGGCCGCGCCCACCAGTCCGGTGCGGCTGACCGTTCGCATGGCCCCCGCCTCCCACTCAGAGGTGCCGCCTGGTCGATGCGCCATACCCGAACGCATCGTATCCATGATGCGATTCCGTCGATACCGCATGAAAGCAAAGAGCGGGCCGTGTTCCGGTACACACCGGACACGGCCCGCTTCCGCCAATCGGCCGAGCCGAAACCCCTCCATCGGATGGGGCTCAGTCGTCCGTCTCCTCCGACCCGCCCTCCAAAAGGCTCTTCTGCAGGACCGGCCCCTCGCCCGGGGCGAGCGTGTTGAGGATCCGCTCAAGGTCCTCCATGGAGGCGAACTCTACGGTGATCTTGCCCTTCTTCTGCCCCAGGTCGACCTTCACCCGGGTCTCGAAGCGGTCGGACAGACGGGTCGCGAGATCGGTCAGGGCCGGGGAGACCCGTGCGCCGGCCCGCGGGCCCTTGGAGCGCGGAGCCGCCTTCGGGCGCGAGCCCATCAGGGTCACGATCTCCTCGACGGCCCGGACCGAAAGCCCCTCGGCCACGATCCGGTGAGCCAGACGGTCCTGCTCCTCCGAGTCCTCGACGGAGAGCAGCGCCCGCGCATGCCCGGCGGAGAGGACTCCGGCGGCGACCCGCCGCTGGATCGCCGGGGAAAGCTTCAGCAGACGCAGGGTGTTGGAGACCTGCGGGCGGGATCGGCCGATGCGGTCCGCCAACTGGTCGTGCGTGCAGTTGAAGTCCTTCAGCAACTGGTCGTAGGCGGCCGCCTCTTCCAGCGGGTTCAGCTGGGCCCGGTGCAGGTTCTCCAGCAGGGCGTCCAGGAGGAGCTTCTCGTCGTCAGTGGCCCGCACAATCGCCGGGATCGCCTCGAGTCCCGCCTCACGGCAGGCCCGCCAGCGCCGCTCGCCCATGATGAGCTCGTAGCGCGCGGGACCGAGCTGCCGTACGACGACAGGCTGGAGGAGACCGACCTCCTTGATGGAGGTGACGAGCTCGGCCAGCGCGTCCTCGTCGAAGACCTCACGCGGCTGGCGCGGGTTCGGCGTGATGGAGTCGAGGGGGATCTCGGCGAAGTGGGCGCCCATCGGAGGAGCGGGTGTCTCCACGGCGCCGCTCGTCGACGGCTCCTCCGTTTCACGTGAAACAGGCGGCAGCGTGGCCACCTTCGCCGCGGCCACCCCGCGGTCGGAAGTCAGCACCGGCACGGCCGTGGGGGACGTGGAAGCAGCGCCCCCCACTGCGGCTGGGGTCGGTGTCTTCTCCGTCGGGGCAGCAGGGATCAGTGCGCCGAGACCACGGCCCAACCCCCTCCGTCGCTCACTCACTGAATCCCCTCCACCATGCTTGGGTCGCTCTGGGCGCCGATGTGGGCGTGCGTCGCGTCGTAGCTGACGCCGACACCCCTCAGCGCAATTTCTCGTGCCGCCTCAAGATAAGAGAGGGCACCGCTCGATCCTGGATCGTAAGTCAGCACCGTCTGCCCGTAGCTCGGCGCCTCGGAGATACGGACCGAGCGGGGGATGCTCGTCCGCAGCACCTCGTCGCCGAAGTGGTTGCGCACCTCTTCCGCGACCTGGGACGCAAGCCGCGTCCTGCCGTCGTACATAGTGAGCAGGATGGTCGACACGTGCAGGGCGGGGTTGAGGTGCCCCCGCACCAGGTCGACATTGCGCAGCAGCTGGCCCAGGCCTTCCAGGGCGTAGTACTCGCACTGGATCGGGATGAGGACCTCCTGCCCGGCGACCAACGCGTTGACCGTCAGCAGGCCGAGCGAGGGCGGGCAGTCGATGAGGATGTAGTCCAGCGGCTGCTCGTAGGCCTGGATGGCCCGCTGCAGCCGGCTCTCCCGTGCCACCAGGGACACCAGCTCGATCTCCGCACCGGCGAGATCGATCGTGGCGGGGGCGCAGAAGAGACCCTCGACATCGAGGACGGGCTGGACGACCTCCGCGAGCGGCTTGCCCTCCACCAGTACGTCATAGATGGAGGGGACTTCGGCGTGGTGGTCGATTCCCAGCGCGGTGGAGGCATTGCCCTGAGGGTCGAGGTCGATTACCAGGACACGGCCGCCGTGCAGAGCCAGCGAAGCGGCAAGGTTGACGGTCGTCGTCGTCTTGCCCACCCCGCCCTTCTGGTTGGCGACCACGATGACGCGGGTCTGTTGGGGTCGTGGTAGACCCTCGCCGGCGCGGCCTAGAGCCTCGACCGCCAGTTGGGCAGCACGACCGATGGGAGTGTCGTCCATCGGGGGCGGTGTTTCACGTGAAACATCCTCCCCCATCGACTCGGTACGGGGACCGGGGACCGGATCGGTCATCGGTCCCGCGATGTTGGCGTCGGACCGCAAGGATTCACTCTCCTCGACTTCAGGCTCGCAATGAACAGAGCCTCCCATGTCTTCGGGGTCGCGAACCAGTGAGGCCTTGCGTTCTGTGGAGAAATCCACCTCTGTGGACAACTCCGTTCCCTCTCGGAGTGAACCGAGAGGCTTACGGTCGCGGGCTTGGGCCGCAGCGCGACCACGGTTGATGATGCCGTGCAGCAGTGAGCGACGTTTCACGTGAAACACGATGCACAGCAGCAGTGGCCGAAGTGTCGCGACACTCCGGTATGCGTAGGTTTGGCAGCTTGTGTGGAGTACGGCTGGTCGTCAGGCCGGATTACCGGCGCCGACGCGTCCGCCCCGTCCGGGCCGCCTTCGCGCGCTTCGCCGCGAAGCGCACACCGCCCGGGCTCTCCCCGACCTCGACCCGCACCACCGTGGAAAGGGGATCCACGACCCCCTCACCCACGTGCAGGATGGAGGTCTCGACGGCACCGAGCTTGCTCAGCGCGGTGGCCGCGCTCTTCAGCTCCTCCTCCGCCGTGTCCCCCTTGAGCGCGAGCATCTCTCCGTACGGGCGGAGCAGCGGAATGCCCCAGGCGGCCAGACGGTCCAGTGGCGCCACCGCCCGGGCCGTCACCACATGGACCGGCGGCAGCTTTCCCATGACCTCCTCGGCGCGGCCACGGACGACGGTGACATGGTCGAGCCCCAGGAGCTCGACGACCTCGGTGAGGAAGTTGGTGCGCCGCAGAAGCGGCTCCAGCAGCGTGATCTTCAGGTCGTCCCGGACGAGGGCCAGGGGGATGCCCGGAAGACCGGCGCCCGAGCCGACGTCGCACACGGTCACCCCCTCGGGGACGACCTCGGAGAGCACTGCGCAGTTCAGCAAATGCCGCTCCCACAGACGGGGCACCTCACGGGGGCCGATGAGCCCTCGCTGCACACCCGGCTCAGCGAGCAGCTCCGCATAGCGCACCGCATCCGCGAAGCGATCACCGAAGACCTCGCGCGCCTGCTCGGGCGCGGGGGGAAGCTCCGCTGCCTCCGTCACGAAGGACCGTCCTTCCGTATCGCCACAGCGCTCTGAGCGCTGACCACCAGGACTACCAGGGACCATCAGCCATCAGGACCAGGCTGACAGAGATGCGTCGGGGCCGACCTGACGAGGATGCGCCACACCAGCCTGACAAAGTTCGGCCCCGCCTGCGCAACAGACGGGGCCGATGGAACGTGGGACCGCTCAGGCGGGGAGCACCACGACGAAGCGCTGCGGCTCCTCGCCCTCGGACTCGCTGCTCAGGCCCGCGGCCTTGACCGCGTCGTGCACGACCTTGCGCTCGAACGGGGTCATCGGCTTCAGCCTCACGGGCTCGCCGCTGCTCTTGACCTCGGCCGCGGCCTTGGCGCCCAGCTCGGACAGCTCGGCCCGCTTCTTGGCACGGTAGCCCGCGATGTCCAGCATCAGGCGGCTGCGGTCGCCGGTCTCCCGGTGCACTGCCAGGCGCGTCAGCTCCTGCAGCGCTTCCAGCACCTCGCCGTCGCGCCCGACCAGCTTCTGCAGGTCGCGGCTGCCGGTGTCGCTGACGATCGAGACAGAGGCGCGGTCGGCCTCGACGTCCATGTCGATATCGCCGTCGAGGTCGGCGATGTCCAGCAGACCCTCGAGGTAGTCCGCCGCGATCTCGCCCTCCTGCTCCAGGCGGGTCAGGGCGTCTGCACCCTCGGCAGCGGCGGAGGTGGTGCCTTCCGTCACGGGATGGGCTCCTTCTTACTTCTTGGACGGGGACTTGGGCCGCTGCGGACCCTTGCGCTGGCCGGACTGGGCCTTGCTCCGGGTGCCGTTGCCGGGCTTCGGAGCGGCCTTCTTGGCAGCGGCGGGTGGGGCGTCCTGCGGCTCGTCGGACTTGCTCAGCGACGTGGACGACGTGGCGTCGCCCGCCGGCTTCGCCGCGCCCGACTGGCGCTGGGCCTTGGTCTGCCGCTTGGGCTGCTGGCGCTTGGGGGCCGTGCCCGTCGTGGTGGTCGTCGTCGTACCGTCCTCGGACTGGGCAACGGCGGCGCTCTCGCTCTTGACCACGGTGCCGTCGGCCTGGGCCGCCAGGCCCGCCTTGTTCAGACCGTTGATGAACTTGCGCTCGAACTCGTTGCGGTCGCGGCCCTTGGAGACGATCGCCTTGACAATGGCCCGCTCCCGGCGGTTGCGCGTCTTGCCGTGGTGCGTGACGTGCTTGTACAGGCGCTCCAGGTAGGCGGCCTGGGCCTTGGAACCCGGAGTCGGGTTGTTGTGGATGACGTACATCTGCTGGCCCATGGTCCACACGTTCGTGGTCAGCCAGTAGACGAGGACACCGACCGGGAAGTTGATGCCGAAGACCGCGAACATGACGGGGAAGACGTACATCAGCATCTTCTGCTGCTGCATGAACGGCGTCTTCACCGTCGTGTCGACGTTCTTCGTCATCAGCTGGCGCTGCGTGTAGAACTGCGACGCCGACATCAGGACGATCATGATCGCGGTGACGACCCGGACGTCGGTCAGCGTGGCGCCGAGCTGGGCCACCTTGTCCGCGCTGTCCGTGAACTTCGCGGCAAGCGGTGCGCCGAAGATGTGCGCCTTACGGGCACTGGCCAGCAGCTGATCGTCGATGACGCCGATCGTCTTGCCCGTCGCGATGCCGTTGAGCACGTGGTACAGGGCGAAGAAGAACGGGGACTGCGCCAGGATGGGAAGGCACGAGGAGAGCGGGTTGGTGCCCGACTCCTTGTACAGCTTCATCATCTCTTCGGACTGACGCTGCCGGTCGTTCTTGTAGCGCTCCTGGATCTTCTTCATCTCCGGCTGGAGCGTCTGCATCGCGCGCGTGGCCTTGATCTGCTTCACGAAGAGCGGGATCAGGCAGATGCGGATCAGGATCACCAGGGACACGATGGACAGGCCCCAGGCCCACCCCGTGTCGGGACCGAAGATCTTCCCGTACACCGAGTGGAACTGGACGATGACCCAGGAAACGGGTGTGGTGATGAAGCTGAAGAGGCTGGCAATCGTGTCCACTAATCATGCTCCTTGGGCATGGGACGAGGTCTCTGCGGCCGGGCTCGAAGGGATGTCCCCGTCGGTGGCCGGTTCGCCGGCGGAGGGCCCGCCCTTGCGTGCGCGCCAAGCGCTGCGCAGCACTTCGTGCCACCGCGGACGCTTGCGCGGCGGGACGTGGTCCACGCCGCCGAGCGACCACGGATTGCACCGCAGGATGCGCCAGGCGGTGAGTGCCGTTCCCTTGATCGCACCGTGCCGGTCGATGGCCGTGTAGCCGTAGTGGGAACACGACGGGTAGTACTTGCACACCGGCCCGAGCAGCGGGCTGATGGTCCACTGGTACAGCTTGATCAGCGCCAGCAGCGGGTACTTCATCGCGTGCCCCCTCCCAGCAGCCGCTCAAGGGCGGCATCCAGGTCTCGGGCCAGCTGTGCGTGGTCGGCGTCGCCCGCTCCGGGCAGCGCTCGTACGACTACCAGGCTACCGGGGGGCAGCAGGGCGACTCGGTCACGCATCAGATGGCGAAGTCTGCGCTTCACCTTGTTGCGCACGACCGCGCCACCCACAGCCTTGCTCACGACGAAACCCGCACGCGTCGGGGGAGCGCTCTCCCCGGGCGCGTGCGGGTCCGTGGCACCGCTACGAAGGTGGACGACGAGGAGTGGGCGTCCGGCCCGGCGTCCTCGTCGTACCGCGGTCGCGAAGTCCTCGCGCCGCCTCAGCCGGTTCTCGGTGGGCAGCACGACGTCATGACCTGACCGGGATCAGGCGGACAGACGGGCGCGACCCTTGCTACGGCGGGACGCGAGAATCGCGCGGCCGGCACGGGTGCGCATACGCAGCCGGAAGCCGTGGGTCTTCGCGCGACGACGGTTGTTCGGCTGGAAGGTGCGCTTGCTCACTCGGGGGCTCCAGAAAGAGATTGGTAGTTGCGGGGTGCCGTCCTGGCTGTCACCGTGCGCCCACGAGTAGCTCGCGTTACGCCCGAGTGCACCGCTTACCGATCACCTGACGCGATCTGTGCCCTTCGGAGGCAGGCGGCAGCAGCCATCGACAACTCGACCTGGTTACGGTACGCGCGGCTACGCCATCCGGTCAAACCAGGGGTCACAGAGGGACACTGTCCACAGGCTGGGGACAACAACTTGAACCGCACCCGTCGCCCTGACTACCGTGGCTGGACTCCGATTCGTTCCCTTGTCCCTGCCCACCCCGTTTACATCCCGACCCGTCCCGAACCACACGTTCGTGGGACCTGTGAGAGAGCGTGCCCTGTGGCTGACGTACCTGCCGATCTTGCCGCAGTGTGGCCACGAGTACTGGAGCAGCTTCTCGGCGAGGGCCGCGGGCAGGGTGTCGAGGCGAAGGACGAACACTGGATCCGGCGCTGCCAGCCCCTCGCACTCGTCGCGGACACCGCCCTGCTCGCCGTACCGAACGAGTTCGCGAAAGGCGTGCTCGAGGGACGTCTCGCCCCGATCGTCAGCGAGACCCTGAGCCGTGAGTGCGGTCGGCCGATCCGCATCGCGATCACCGTCGACAGCACCGTGGGCGAGCCCCCGGCCCCCGCGCCTCCCGCCCCGCCGCGCTACGAGGAGCAGGAGCTGCCCTCCGGCCACGGCGGATACGAGGGCTACGGCCGTCACCGGGCCGACGGCCACCGGTCGGGCCGCGCCGACCAGCTTCCGGGTGCCCCGGGTGAGCAATTGCCGCCGCCGCGATCGGGCCCGCAGCCGGGCGACGGCACGGATCCGCTTCCGACCGCGCGTCCCGCGTACCCCTCGGAGTACGCGGAGTACCAGCGTCCCGAACCCGGCGCCTGGCCGCGTCCGTCGCAGGACGACTACGGCTGGCAGCAGCAGCGGCTCGGCTTCCCGGAGCGGGACCCGTACGCGTCACCGTCGCAGGACTCGTACGGCGCGCCGGACTCCTACGCGCCCGATTCCTATGCCCCCGACTCATACGCCCCGTCGCAGGACTACCGTCCGCAGCCGATGGAGCGCCGGTCGTACAACCAGCAGCGCTCCGACTACGAGCCGTCACACGCCGACTACGATCAGCGTGACGCCGTCCGCCGTGACCTGCCCGAGCCGCCGGGCGGCTCCGGACACGTGCACCGCGGCGGTCCGGTGGGCCCGAACCTGCCCACCACCGGCGCCCCCGGTCCGCTGGCCGCACAGCCCGCGCCGGCGACCGGGCCGGGAGAGCCGACCGCACGCCTGAACCCGAAGTACCTCTTCGACACGTTCGTCATCGGCGCGTCCAACCGCTTCGCGCACGCGGCCGCGGTCGCCGTCGCCGAGGCGCCCGCGAAGGCGTACAACCCCCTCTTCATCTACGGGGAGTCGGGGCTCGGCAAGACGCACCTGCTGCACGCGATCGGGCACTATGCGCGCAGCCTCTACCCGGGCACGCGTGTGCGGTACGTGAGCTCGGAGGAGTTCACCAACGAGTTCATCAACTCCATCCGCGACGGCAAGGGCGACAGCTTCCGCAAGCGCTACCGCGAGATGGACATCCTGCTCGTCGACGACATCCAGTTCCTGGCGGACAAGGAGTCGACGCAGGAGGAGTTCTTCCACACCTTCAACACGCTCCACAACGCCAACAAGCAGATCGTGCTGTCCTCCGACCGGCCGCCCAAGCAGCTGGTGACCCTGGAGGACCGGCTGCGGAACCGTTTCGAGTGGGGCCTGATCACCGACGTCCAGCCACCTGAGCTGGAGACGCGCATCGCGATCCTGCGCAAGAAGGCAGTGCAGGAGCAGCTCAACGCCCCGCCGGAGGTGCTGGAGTTCATCGCCTCCCGGATCTCGCGCAACATCCGTGAGCTGGAGGGCGCGCTGATCCGCGTGACGGCGTTCGCGTCGCTCAACCGGCAGCCGGTGGACCTCGGCCTGACGGAGATCGTCCTGAAGGATCTGATCCCCGGCGGCGAGGACACGGCCCCGGAGATCACGGCGACGGCCATCATGGCCGCGACGGCCGACTACTTCGGCCTCACGGTCGAGGACCTGTGCGGCACCTCGCGCGGCCGCGCCCTGGTGACGGCCCGCCAGATCGCCATGTACCTGTGCCGGGAGCTGACCGACCTGTCGCTGCCGAAGATCGGCGCGCAGTTCGGCGGCCGCGACCACACGACCGTGATGCACGCCGACCGCAAGATCCGCGCGCTGATGGCCGAGCGGCGCTCCATCTACAACCAGGTCACCGAGCTGACCAACCGCATCAAGAACGGCTGAAGGCCACCGGACACGTCCCTGAGGGCGCCACGGGAGGAGATCCCGGGGCGCCCTCAGTCGTTCTCCGACGCGGGTGCCCTGCCCCCTCCCGAGGCCCCATCGTCGTCCTCCGACGCGGATGCCCTGCCGCTCTCGGGCCCCTTCGTCGTCCTCCGACGCGAATGCCGATCCGGGGCGCCCCCCGGCCGTTCCGAAGGCGCACCCCGGCCCCCCTCCCCCCCGCTGTTCGAATACGTGTCGGGTTACGGCCACTCTCCACAGATTCGGGGACTTTTTCCCGTCCACATCCTGGGGACTGCTCAGTTGTCCAGATCGCATCCACAGGCTGTGCTGTTGAATGACCATCAGCCCAGCTCAGCCGCCTGTGGAATCGTGGACGAGCGATCTCCACAGACTGTGGACGAAGCGGGGATCCACAGGGTGTGCACGGAGTTGTCCACGGGCTGCCCACAGGCTGCGGCAGGTTGTCCCCAGTGATCGGCCTCTTCTCCACATCCCTGTCCACTGTTCGGCAACGCGACGCACCTGATCACCGCGTCGAGTGAAAGGCGTCACACCAAGGTGCCGGATTGGGGTGTGGGAAACGTGGGTAAATCTGGGGACGCAGCTGGGGAGAAGTGCCCTCGGGCTGTGGGTGGGGTGTGCAGAACTTTCTGTTCTCCACAGAGACCCCCAGTTGTCCACTGCCGCCGCCCACAGGGCCCGTGGACAAAATCTCCGCGCTGAGCTGCGCAAACGTGGTTATCCACGGTATCCACAGGCCCTACTACTACTCCCGACTAGAGAGAGCGCTGAATTCGTTTCGAAGCGGGACCTGTGCACAACTCGCCCTCTCGGGCCCGACCGCCCCTCGGTGCGACTTGACCCCGACAGGCACCTACTGTCAGTGCCGTGCGTCAGACTGGTCCCCGGTGTCCTTCCCGTCGCAGTGGGCGGTGACACCGAGTCGGAGGACTCAGTAGCAACAGCAGGAGGCGGCTTACGGTGAAGATCCGGGTGGAACGCGACGTACTCGCGGAGGCAGTGGCCTGGGCGGCACGCAGCCTCCCGGCCCGTCCGCCGGCGCCTGTCCTCGCCGGCCTGCTGCTGAAGGCCGAGGACGGCCAGCTGAGCCTGTCCAGCTTCGACTACGAGGTCTCCGCGCGCGTGTCCGTGGAGGCGGAGGTCGAGGAGGAGGGCACAGTCCTCGTCTCCGGCCGTCTGCTCGCCGACATCTCCCGCGCCCTGCCCAACCGCCCGGTGGAGATTTCCACAGACGGTGTACGGGCGACGGTGCTCTGCGGCTCCTCCCGCTTCACCCTCCATACCCTGCCTGTGGAGGAGTACCCCGCCCTGCCCCAGATGCCGAACGCCACGGGCACGGTCCCCGGCGAGGTCTTCGCTTCCGCCGTGCAGCAGGTCGCGATCGCCGCCGGCCGCGACGACACGCTGCCCGTCCTCACCGGTGTCCGCATCGAGATCGAGGGCGACACGGTGACGCTGGCCTCCACCGACCGCTACCGCTTCGCGGTCCGAGAGTTCCTGTGGAAGCCGGAGAACCCGGACGCCTCCGCGGTCGCCCTGGTGCCCGCCAAGACGCTCCTGGACACCGCCAAGTCGCTGAGCGCCGGCGACAGCGTGACCCTGGCGCTGTCCGGCTCCGGTGCGGGCGAGGGCCTGATCGGTTTCGAGGGCTCCGGGCGACGCACGACCACGCGGCTGCTGGAGGGCGACCTCCCGAAGTACCGCACGCTGTTCCCGACGGAGTTCAACTCGGTCGCCACCATCGAGACCGCCCCCTTCGTGGAGGCCGTCAAGCGCGTGGCCCTGGTCGCCGAGCGCAACACCCCGGTGCGCCTCAGCTTCGAGCAGGGCGTGCTGATCCTGGAGGCCGGCTCCAGCGACGACGCACAGGCTGTGGAAAGGGTCGACGCCCAGCTGGACGGCGACGACATCTCCATCGCCTTCAACCCGACGTTCCTGCTGGACGGCCTCAGCGCCATCGACTCCCCGGTGGCCCAGCTGTCCTTCACGACGTCCACGAAGCCCGCGCTGCTCAGCGGCAAGCCGGCGGTGGACGCCGAGGCGGACGAGGCCTACAAGTACCTGATCATGCCGGTGCGCCTGAGCGGCTGAGCGTTCGACCGGGCTCGGGGCGGACGACTGCCGGGGCGTGGTAGGCGTCCCCCACAAGATCGCAGTATGCCGGTGCGCCTGAGCGGCTGAGGTCGGGGACCTCGGCGGACAGAGGCCGTCCACAGCGCCCCGGGGCCCTGTGGATCACGGCACGTCGGGCGACGCCGCAGGTCGGGGCGTACGGGTGAGCGCGTATGCCCACGGATGTGCGCGAGCGTCCGGGTTTAGGCTCGGACGCAGGTACGAAAGTGCCGTAACGCCACGTCGTGAAACCTAAGGAACACAACTGATGGAGCTCGGTCTCGTCGGCCTCGGCAAGATGGGCGGCAACATGCGCGAGCGGATACGCCGCGCGGGCCACACCGTCATCGGATACGACCGCAACCCCGACCTCGCGGACGTCCACAGCCTCGAAGAGCTTGTGGGCAAGCTTCAGGGCCCGCGCGTGGTCTGGGTGATGGTCCCGGCCGGCGAGCCCACCCAGACCACGATCGACCAGCTCGCCGAGCTGCTCGAGCCCGGTGACGTGGTCGTGGACGGCGGGAACTCCCGTTGGACCGATGACGAGAAGCACGCCGAGGAGCTGGCCGCCAAGGGCATCGGCTTCGTCGACTGTGGCGTCTCAGGCGGCGTCTGGGGCCTGGAGAACGGCTATGCGCTGATGTACGGCGGCGACCCGGAGAACGTTGCCAAGGTGCAACCGATCTTCGACGCCCTCAAGCCGAAGGGCGACTTCGGCTCGGTGCACGCCGGCAAGGTCGGCGCGGGCCACTTCGCGAAGATGGTCCACAACGGCATCGAGTACGCGATGATGCAGGCCTACGCCGAGGGCTGGGAGCTCCTGGAGAAGGTCGACTCCGTGGAGAACGTCCGGGAGGTGTTCCGCTCCTGGCAGGAGGGCACGGTCATCCGCTCCTGGCTGCTCGACCTCGCGGTGAACGCCCTCGACGAGGACGAGCACCTGGACCAGCTGAAGGGTTATGCACAGGACTCCGGCGAGGGACGCTGGACGGTGGAGGCCGCGATCGACAACGCGGTGCCGCTGCCGGCGATCACCGCGTCGCTGTTCGCGCGGTTCTCCTCCCGCCAGGAGGACTCGCCGCAGATGAAGATGATCGCGGCGCTGCGCAACCAGTTCGGCGGCCACGCGGTCGAGAAGAAGTAATCCACACCCTGGGGGTGACGCCCTGGCGCCCTCGGGAACGGCCCGGTTGTCCACAGGCCGTGGACGAGCCGGGGGAAACCTGAAGGCCACGGCGTCCCGGGCTGCCCGGGACGCCCGAAGCACCACGTTGGGGGAGGTCGGCGAACGACCATGCACGTCACGCATCTGTCGCTGGCCGACTTCCGCTCGTACGCCCGGGTCGAAGTCCCGCTCGAGCCGGGCGTCACCGCCTTCGTCGGCCCCAACGGCCAGGGCAAGACGAACCTCGTCGAGGCGGTCGGCTACCTCGCCACCCTCGGCAGCCACCGCGTCGCCTCCGACGCCCCTCTGGTCCGCATGGGTGCCGAGCGCGCGATCATCCGGGCGCAGGTGCGGCAGGGCGACCGGCAGCAGCTGGTCGAGCTGGAGCTCAACCCCGGCAAGGCCAACCGCGCCCGCATCAACAGATCCTCGCAGGTCAGGCCCCGTGACGTGCTCGGCATCGTACGGACCGTGCTGTTCGCGCCAGAGGACCTCGCCCTGGTCAAGGGCGACCCCGGCGAGCGGCGCCGCTTCCTCGACGAGCTGATCACCGCTCGCTCGCCGCGCATGGCCGGCGTGCGCTCCGACTACGAGCGGGTCCTCAAGCAGCGCAGCACCCTCCTGAAGTCGGCCGCGCTGGCCCGCCGGCACGGCGGCCGCTCCATGGACCTGTCCACGCTCGACGTCTGGGACCAGCACCTCGCCCGCGCGGGTGCCGAGCTGCTCGCCCAGCGCCTGGACCTGATCGCCGCGATCCAGCCGCTCGCCGACAAGGCGTACGAGCAGCTCGCCCCCGGGGGCGGTCCCGTCGCTCTGGAGTACAAACCGTCCGCGCCCGGCGAGGCGCACACGCGCGAAGACCTCTTCGAGCAGCTGATGACCGCGCTCGCCGACGCCCGCAAACAGGAGATCGAGCGGGGCGTCACCCTGGTGGGGCCCCACCGGGACGACCTGGTGCTCAAGCTCGGACAGCTTCCCGCGAAGGGATACGCCTCCCACGGCGAGTCATGGTCCTACGCGCTGGCGCTGCGCCTGGCCTCCTACGACCTCCTCCGCGCGGAGGGCAACGAGCCGGTGCTGATCCTCGACGACGTCTTCGCCGAGCTGGACACCCGTCGCCGCGAACGCCTGGCCGAGTTGGTCGCGCCCGGCGAGCAGGTCCTGGTGACCGCCGCGGTCGACGACGACGTACCGCACGTACTGACGGGGACGCGGTTCGCCGTGTCCGACGGAACGGTGGAACGCGCATGAGCACAGAGGAACCGGCCGCCAAGAAGACCCCCGAGCCCTCCGGCGTCGACCTCGCGCGCGTGGCGCTTCGGGCGGCGAAGGAGGCGGCACGCGCGCGTGGGGACGCGGCGCGCCAGAAGAAGCAGGCGCGGCGCGGCGGTCTGCGCTCCGGCGCGCGCGCCGACGGCCGCGATCCGATGGCGCTCGGCGCGGCGATCAACCGGCTCATCGCCGAGCGCGGCTGGGAGGCTCCGGCCGCGGTGGGCGGCGTGATGGGCCGCTGGCCCCAGATCGTCGGCGAGGACGTGGCCAAGCACTGCGTTCCGGAGAAGTACGACGAGGACGAGCGCGTGCTGACCGTACGCTGCGACTCCACGGCCTGGGCGACGAATCTGCGCCTGCTCGCGCCGACGCTCGTCGCCCGCCTCAACGAGGACCTCGGCCACGGCACGGTCCGGCTGATCAAGGTCAACGGCCCCGGCGGCCCGGCCCGCCGCTACGGCCCGCTGCGCGCTCCGGGCAGCATCGGGCCCGGCGACACCTACGGGTGACAGACCTCACACAACATGGTCACAGCGGTCCGGCCGTGGCAGGCCCGCGGCGGTCCGTCGCGCAACCGCGCTTGCGAATCCCGACCTGACCCTTGAGTAGCGAAGGGTTGACACCTCGAAGCGCTGAGTGCCGCTGTGAGCCTCTTGGAGCCCCCATCCGCATATCGGGACCCGGCGGAGACCGGTTCAGGGCGCCACATGCGGACTCAGGTACCGGCAAAACCCCATCGCTGTCGGCGCTACCGGTAGACTGGAGGGCAATCCCGCCCCAATCGTGGGGACCGTCCGGGAAAAGCTGAGCAACGCTGATCAAGGCTTACCAACGCAACATGCCGCAGCCGCTCCGGCAACCCGCCGACGAGCCCGGCTCGTGCTGTGCCAGAAAGGGCGCTTCGTGGCCGATTCCGGCAACCCCAACGAGAACATCCCGTCCACCGACGCCGGCGCGAACGGGGCCGCCTCCTCGAACGGTGAGGTCACGGCCTCGTACGACGCCAGCGCCATCACCGTCCTCGAGGGTCTGGACGCTGTCCGCAAGCGACCCGGTATGTACATCGGTTCCACCGGCGAGCGCGGCCTGCACCACCTCGTGTACGAGGTGGTCGACAACTCCGTCGACGAGGCGCTGGCCGGGTACGCGGACACCATCGACGTCACGATCCTCGCCGACGGCGGCGTCCGCGTCGTCGACAACGGCCGTGGCATCCCGGTGGACATCGTCCCCTCCGAGAACAAGCCGGCCGTCGAGGTCGTGCTGACCGTGCTGCATGCGGGCGGCAAGTTCGGCGGCGGCGGCTACGCCGTCTCCGGCGGTCTGCACGGCGTCGGCGTCTCCGTCGTGAACGCCCTGTCCACCAAGGTCTCCGTCGAGATCAAGCGCGACGGCTACCGCTGGACGCAGGACTACAAGATGGGCGTCCCGACGGCCCCGCTGGCCAAGCACGAGCCCACGGACGAGACCGGTACCTCGGTCACCTTCTGGGCGGACCCGGACATCTTCGAGACGACCGACTACTCCTTCGAGACGCTCTCCCGGCGCTTCCAGGAGATGGCGTTCCTCAACAAGGGCCTGACGATCAGGCTCACCGACGAGCGTGAGTCGGCGAAGGCCACGACCGGGGCGGACGAGGCGGGCGCCGACGAGAAGGCCGAGGTCAAGTTTGTCACGTACCACTACGACGGCGGCATCGTCGACTTCGTGAAGTACCTCAACTCCCGCAAGGGAGACGTGGTGCACCCCTCCGTCATCGACATCGAGGCCGAGGACAAGGACAAGCTCCTGTCCGTCGAGGTCGCGATGCAGTGGAACAGCGGTTACAGCGAGGGCGTGTACTCCTTCGCGAACACCATTCACACCCACGAGGGCGGTACCCACGAAGAGGGCTTCCGTGCCGCGCTGACCTCGCTGATCAACAAGTACGCGCGCGACAAGAAGCTGCTGCGCGACAAGGACGACAACCTCACCGGTGACGACATCCGCGAGGGTCTGACCGCGATCATCTCGGTCAAGCTGGGCGAGCCGCAGTTCGAGGGCCAGACCAAGACCAAGCTGGGCAACACCGAGGCGAAGACCTTCGTCCAGAAGGTGGTCTACGAGCACCTCAACGACTGGCTGGACCGCAACCCGAACGAGGCCGCGGACATCGTCCGCAAGGGCATCCAGGCGGCCACCGCGCGCGTGGCGGCCCGCAAGGCCCGCGACCTCACGCGCCGCAAGGGCCTTCTGGAGTCGGCGTCCCTTCCGGGCAAGCTGTCCGACTGCCAGTCGAACGACCCCACCAAGTGCGAGATCTTCATCGTCGAGGGTGACTCCGCCGGCGGCTCGGCCAAGTCCGGCCGCAACCCGCAGTACCAGGCGATCCTCCCGATCCGCGGCAAGATCCTCAACGTGGAGAAGTCCAGGATCGACAAGATCCTGCAGAACCAGGAGATCCAGGCGCTGATCTCCGCCTTCGGCACCGGTGTGCACGAGGACTTCGACATCTCCAAGCTCCGCTATCACAAGATCATCCTGATGGCGGACGCCGACGTCGACGGCCAGCACATCAACACCCTGCTGCTGACCTTCCTGTTCCGCTTCATGCGGCCGCTGGTCGAGGCCGGGCACGTATTCCTGTCCCGTCCCCCGCTCTACAAGATCAAGTGGGGCCGGGAGGACGTCGAGTACGCGTACTCCGACCGCGAGCGCGACGCGCTGATCGAGCTGGGCCGCCAGCGGGGGAAGCGCATCAAGGAGGACTCGATCCAGCGCTTCAAGGGTCTCGGCGAGATGAACGCCGAGGAGCTGCGCGTGACCACCATGGACCAGGAGCACCGCGTCCTCGGCCAGGTCACGCTCGACGACGCCGCCCAGGCCGACGACCTGTTCTCGGTCCTGATGGGCGAGGACGTCGAGGCCCGGCGCCAGTTCATCCAGCGCAACGCCAAGGACGTCCGCTTCCTCGACATCTGAGTCGGTCTCAGCTGACCGCATCAGGAAGGATCTTCACCAGCAATGGCCGACGAGAACACCCCCGTTACGCCTGAAGAAGGCGCCGAGGCCGCCCTCCGTGTCGAGCCCGTCGGGCTCGAGACGGAGATGCAGCGCTCGTACCTCGACTACGCGATGTCCGTCATCGTCTCGCGTGCGCTGCCCGACGTCCGGGACGGGCTCAAGCCCGTCCACCGTCGCGTGCTGTACGCCATGTACGACGGCGGCTACCGCCCCGAGCGCGGCTTCTACAAGTGCGCCCGCGTCGTCGGCGACGTCATGGGCAGCTACCACCCGCACGGTGACTCCTCGATCTACGACGCGCTGGTCCGCCTCGCGCAGCCGTGGTCGATGCGGATGCCGCTGGTGGACTCCAACGGCAACTTCGGCTCCCCGGGCAACGACCCGGCGGCGGCGATGCGCTACACCGAGTGCAAGATGGCGCCGCTGTCGATGGAGATGGTCCGTGACATCGACGAAGAGACCGTCGACTTCATGGACAACTACGACGGCCGCTCCCAGGAGCCGACCGTCCTGCCGTCCCGCTTCCCCAACCTGCTGATCAACGGCTCGGCCGGTATCGCGGTCGGCATGGCGACCAACATCCCGCCGCACAACCTGCGCGAGGTCGCGGCCGGCGCCCAGTGGTACCTGGAGAACCCGGAGGCGACGCACGAGGAGCTGCTCGAGGCGCTCATCGAGCGCATCAAGGGCCCCGACTTCCCGACCGGCGCCCTGGTGGTGGGCCGCAAGGGCATCGAGGAGGCCTACCGCACCGGCCGCGGCTCCATCACCATGCGCGCGGTCGTCGAGGTCGAGGAGATCCAGAACCGCCAGTGCCTGGTGGTCACGGAGCTGCCCTACCAGGTCAACCCCGACAACCTCGCGCAGAAGATCGCCGACCTGGTGAAGGACGGCAAGGTCGGTGGGATCGCGGACGTCCGTGACGAGACGTCGTCCCGCACGGGTCAGCGCCTGGTCATCGTGCTCAAGAGGGACGCGGTCGCCAAGGTCGTCCTGAACAACCTCTACAAGCACACCGACCTGCAGACGAACTTCGGCGCCAACATGCTGGCGCTGGTGGACGGCGTGCCGCGCACCCTCTCGCTCGACGCGTTCATCCGCCACTGGGTGGCGCACCAGATCGAGGTCATCGTCCGTCGTACGCGCTTCCGCCTGCGCAAGGCCGAGGAGCGGGCGCACATCCTGCGTGGTCTGCTCAAGGCCCTGGACGCCATCGACGACGTCATCGCGCTGATCCGGCGCAGCGCGACCGTCGAGGTCGCGCGTGAGGGCCTGATGGGCCTGCTGGAGATCGACGACCTCCAGGCCAACGCCATCCTCGAGATGCAGCTGCGGCGCCTGGCCGCCCTGGAGCGCCAGAAGATCGTCCAGGAGCACGACGAACTCCAGGCGAAGATCAACGAGTACAACGAGATCCTCGCCTCCCCGGTCCGCCAGCGCGGCATCGTCAGCGAGGAGCTGGCCGCGATCGTCGAGAAGTACGGCGACGACCGCAAGACCAAGCTGATCCCCTACGACGGCGACATGTCCATCGAGGACCTGATCGCCGAGGAGGACATCGTCGTCACGGTCACCCGGGGCGGCTACATCAAGCGCACCAAGACCGACGACTACCGTGCCCAGAAGCGCGGCGGCAAGGGCGTGCGCGGCACGAAGCTCAAGGAAGACGACATCGTCGACCACTTCTTCGTGTCGACCACCCACCACTGGCTGCTGTTCTTCACCAACAAGGGCCGCGTCTACCGCGCCAAGGCCTACGAGCTGCCGGACGCCGGCCGTGACGCGCGCGGCCAGCATGTGGCGAACCTGCTCGCCTTCCAGCCGGACGAGTCGATCGCCGAGATCCTCGCGATCCGCGACTACGAGGCGGCGCCGTACCTCGTCCTGGCCACCAAGGCGGGCCTGGTGAAGAAGACGCCGCTGAAGGACTACGACTCCCCGCGCTCGGGCGGCGTGATCGCCATCAACCTGCGGGAACGGGAGGACGGGTCCGACGACGAACTGATCGGAGCCGAACTCGTCTCGGCCGAGGACGATCTGCTGCTGGTCAGCAAGAAGGCGCAGTCGATCAGGTTCACCGCTTCGGACGACACCCTGCGCCCCATGGGCCGTGCCACCTCGGGCGTCAAGGGCATGAGTTTCCGCGAGGGCGACGAGCTTCTCTCGATGAATGTTGTTCGACCCGGTACGTTCGTGTTCACTGCCACAGACGGTGGGTACGCGAAGCGGACCAGCGTCGACGAGTACCGCGTCCAGGGTCGCGGCGGCCTCGGCATCAAGGCCGCCAAGATCGTCGAGGACCGCGGTTCACTCGTGGGCGCGTTGATTGTCGAGGAGAACGACGAGATCCTCGCCATCACACTCTCGGGCGGTGTGATTCGTACGCGAGTCAGCGAGGTCAGGGAGACGGGCCGTGACACCATGGGCGTCCAACTGATCAACCTGGGCAAGCGCGATGCCGTGGTCGGCATCGCTCGAAACGCCGAGGCGGGACGCGAGGCGGAGGAAGTCAGCGGCGACGAGGCCGCGGACGAGGCCGCCGAGGGTGCCGCGACCACCGGCACGGACGAGGGTGAGGCGCCCTCGGCCGAGTAGCACGAGGAGTGAGTCATCTTGAGCGGAGCCACGGGCGCCGGATCGGCCGGTACCTCGCCTGGTACGGAAACGGACGGCGGCGGCCGTGGCTCCGCCGCGCAGACGACGGACTCGCACTCTTCTGACACTCATGGATCCCAGGGGGGAACTGTGACGGACACCCGAGGCCCGCAGACCCAGCAGTACGCGGCTGGAGCGGGCCCGGCCGCAGCTCAGGGCGCGGCCGCCGTTCCGGGCGCGCAGGCGCAGCCGTCGGCTCAGCAGCCCCAGCCGGGGGTCGGCCAGGCCGCCCCGGTGGCTCAGCAGCAGGCGGCTGCTCCGCAGCAGGGGGGTGCTGGTGCGCCGCAGCCGGCCCCGGCCTCGCCGCTGCCGGGGGAGCGGCAGCCGCAGCAGCCCGCGGGGCCGTACCACCCGCCGCAGGCCTACCCGGCGGCCGTGGCGGCCCCAGGGGCGGTACGCCGGCCGCGTACGGGCGCCCGTACGACGCCGCGCACCCGCAAGGCACGGCTGCGCGTGGCCAAGGCCGACCCGTGGTCGGTGATGAAGGTCAGCTTCCTGCTCTCCATCGCGCTGGGCATCTGCACGGTCGTGGCGTCCGCCGTGCTGTGGATGGTCATGGACGCGATGGGTGTCTTCTCGACGGTCGGCGGGACGATCTCGGAAGCGACGGGCTCGAACGAATCGAACGGCTTCGACCTGCAGTCCTTCCTCTCCCTCCCGCACGTCCTGATGTTCACGACGATCATCGCGGTCATCGACGTCGTCCTCGCGACAGCCCTCGCGACCCTCGGCGCGTTCATCTACAACCTCTCCGCGGGCTTCGTCGGCGGAATCGAACTGACGCTGGCCGAGGACGAGTGACAAGGCCTGGGCTTCGGTTCCCGACTATCGATTTTGGGACTGCCCACGTCGTGCGCTAATCTTCAGGAGTCGGCGCGCGGGACACACACCGCAGAGCGCGGCGGGGCTATAGCTCAGTTGGTTAGAGCGCATCCCTGATAAGGATGAGGTCACAGGTTCAAATCCTGTTAGCCCCACAGCTGAAGATCGCAGAGAGCGGGCGTTTCCCTGGTGGGAGACGCCCGCTCTTCGTTTCGGCTCTCGGGGGTGTTGCCCCAGGCTCCGCCGGCTATCCCTTCGTCTTGCTGCCGCCAAGCTGCTGCGCGAGCGGCTCCAGCAGGAGTCCGACCGTGGCCACGACGACCGCCGGCAGGACCGAGTGGGCGTGAACTCCCGGCATCCACTCCAGCAGCATCAGACCGACGAGGAACGCGGACAGCCAGCCGAAGGCGGCGCCAGCCGGGCAACGGTGGGTGAGTGGCGGGAGCGAGGCGCACACCAGGCGCCGCGTCGGCACCGTGATCGACATGGCGATCGCCGAGTACGGAGCCAGAAGCAGCAACGCCCAGAACACGGGAGCGAGACCGTCGAACTCGATCGTCCCCGGGAACACCGCCGCCGTGACGAGGAGAACCAGCAGGAACACCAGTCCCACGAGCCCGGAGCCCGGCGAACAGGATCAACCCGGCGACGACGACTCGGGCAGGCCGCTTCTCCCTGGGGCCGATGGCTCGTCGTCCATACCGTTGCCCTCCGGCGAGGTCGCCCGCCACGTCGTACGGCACTCCTGCCCTCACCAGGGCAATGGTCAGCGCGTGCTCGCCCCGGTTCTCCACGGCCTCGATCGCGTCAGCGATCTTGTTGCCGTATCTGCCCGCGTAGTTGGCCGCCTTCGGCGAGACATGCTTGAGGACCTTGCTCAGCCACACACCGCCATGCGCAGCTTCTCGCCCCTGGATCGCTGGTCGGGCGGAGCCAAGGCGAGGCGGAAGCCGCAGCGAGTCGATCTTGCAGTAGCTGTGGCTCCGCCTCGGGGTGAGCCCGGGCCGGTGGCGCGTCCAGTGACTCATCAGAGTGAGCGGACATGCGGGTAGACACGAAGATTCCCGGTCGGCGTCGACCGGGGATCTTCGTGGTTTTCAGGTGGTGCGGTACGCAGTACGCAGTACGCAATTCGCCGTTACGGTGTGGGAGACGGCCCTGACGGTGCCGTGCCGTCGCTGTCAGCGCTGGAGGGGGATGGTGGGCCTGGCCGGCGGGTCGGCGGGGGCGCAGAGGGGGTCGGTCGCGAGGGACGGGGAGTCGGCGAGCGGGTGGTGGCGGCAGGTGGGGGTCTTGCCGTGGGCCTCGGCGCGGATGCGTTGTTTCATCGTGGGGGGAAGGGACCTGGTGGAGGCTCGGGACCAGTGGGACGTCGTCTGCGTCGGCACGGGCGCGCTGTTCTTGGGTGCCGTCTCGGGCTGCGGTGCGGCCGGGGCCGCGGCGGCGGTCGTCGTGATGAGTCCGAGTGCCGTGCACAGTGCGAGGAAGACGGTCACGATGGCGGTCCACAGCTTCATTGCCTTGTTCTGCTGGTCCATGGCCCCTCACGTTCGGGTTGGGCGATTTGCGTACTTTCCTCATGATGTGTATGAGGGGCGCGAAGTGGTGGACCGACGCCCATGGCGCGTCGATCTTCGGATGAACACCACTCGGATGGGTGCAAGAGGGGCGAAAACCACCAAGACGGGAGGAGAGTGACAAAAGTCACCGCCTGTATGGGTGTGATCACCCTCCGATCGGAGCGGTGTGGTCCGCTTCTACTGCGCCGAGCCGGACGGGAGTTGGCAGCCGACGCAGGTCACCGATCGATATCGGTCGGTGTGTATAGTCGGGCGCCAGAGGTCCCCTACGTCAAGGAAAGACGAGGTCGCGCGGTGAAGAAGCTTCTCCTGGTCGCACTGGCCGCCATCGGCGGGCTCCTCGTGTACCGCCAGATCCAGGCGGATCGCGCCGAGCAGGATCTGTGGACGGAGGCGACTGACTCCGTGCCCACGGGTTCGTGAGTACTGACATCCGATACTGAGCAGACCCCGACCGCCGTAGCGGTCGGGGTTTTGTGTTGGTCGGGGTCACGTGTTGCGCAGGCGGCGCGCGTGGGGTAGTCAGCCGTCTCACGAGCCGGGCGTTTCGGACGCTCGTACGGATTGCGCGGATGGCGTACGGACGCGCGGGGCAGGATGGGCGACGTCCGAAGCAACGACGAGGGGGCGCGGGATGGTGCGGCGTACGGCGGGGTGGCAGGCGAGGACGGGGCACGGCCGGCGCGGTCGTCGTCCGTCGTACGCCGTCGTGCGCGCGACCGTCGCCGCCGCGGTGCTGTGTCTGGCGGCCGCCGGGCCGGGGCAGACCGCGGTGGCGGCCGGGACGCCGGTCCCGTACGTTTTCGCCGACGGCGCGCGGTCCGTCACCGGAGCGACGAGCGCCACGGACGCCGTACGCCTGGAGCCCGGCCGTACATACCGGAGCTCCCTGTCGAGGAACGGCAAGGTCTACTACCGTCTCGACCTCGACACCACGTCGACCGCGTACGTCTCCGCCACCGCCGTCCCCCCCGCGGGCACCACGGTGGCAGCCACCGACGGCCTGCGGGTTTCGGTCCAGGACGCCGACCACAACTCCTGTTCCTTCCAGAGCGCGAGCTTCGGAGCGAGCCGCAGCCCGCACCCGATCGCCGCGTCGGTGGCGCGCGAGGCCTCCCCCGGTCATGTGCTGTGCCAGGGAGCCGGTACGTATTACGTGGTCGTCGAACGCGTCGACGCCACAGGTTCCTCACCGGACACCTGGCCCCTGGAACTGGCGGTGGTGTCAGAGCCGCCGCTGAAGCGGACCACTGCGACGAAGGCACCCGAGTCCTGGGACTCGGCCTCGCCCGCACCCGTCACCGGAGAGACGGTGGAACGAGTGGGCGGCACGGGGTTCGCCCGGGCGAGCGCGGTCGGGCAAGGGGTCTGGCGGGACCGCCTCCGGCCCGGGCAGACGCTCTTCTACAAGGTGCCGGTCGACTGGGGGCAGCAGCTGAGCGCCACTGCCGAGCTGGGCAGTTCGAGCGGCGGCAGCGGCTATGTGGACGGCGCGCTGACGCTGACGCTCTACAACCCGGTGCGGGGCTACGTCGAGGAGGCGGGCGCCGGTTACCAGGGCAGGCAGACGTCCGCCGCGCTCGCGCCCCTGCCGCCCGTCGCCTACGCCAACCGCTACGACGTCGCCGACCAGGTGAAGGGGATGCGGTTCGCCGGCTCGTACTACCTCGTCGTGCACCTCGCCGCCCAGACGGCCGACCAGTTCGGCGATGGCCCGTACGGCGTGACGCTGCGTGTCCGGGTCCGGGGGGCGGCCCAGGCGGGGCCCGGGTACGCCGGGTCGGCCGAGCCGCAGGGCGTGTTCGGGGTCACCGCCCGGGACCGGGAAGCGGCGGCGGGGGGTTCGGGCGGGGGCCTCGGCGGTGACTCTGCGAGGACGGTGATCGCCGTGGCCGGGATCGGTGCGGGGACCGTGCTGTTGGCGGTGCTCGGGGTGTGGACGGTGGTGGCCCGGCGGCGGGCGCGGGTCTGGTAGGCGGCGCGGGCGGGGGCGAGGCCTCGGTGGCCGGGGCCGGTGGGTCGGATCCGGGTCACGGCTCACGGCGTCAACCGATCGAGTCGGGTAGTGGGGACGTTCGCCAACGGATCCGTGTTCTGTTCGTCGCTCCAGAACTGGGCCGGTCAGGACGACATCACCGCATGTGGCCATACGTCCGCCTGGTGGATCCAGGCCGACATCGGGCGATGGATCGCCAGGGCCTGCCTCAAGGTGACTTCATAAAGGCACGCAGGTTCCCTCTGTCCATCACGAACGGAGGGGACCTGGCTGCTTTACAGGGATCACCTCTGAGGGTTCGGCCTCACTGCCGCATTCAGACAAGCCCGCCTGATGAATCAGCTCCCGGTCAGCGCCCAGATGCCGACCGCGAAGCACAGCAGCGCCACGACCAGAATCGGGATCGCCACCTTCGGGGGCGGTCCCGGTCGGCGTTGCGGGGTCTGCGCGGCCGGGGGTCTCGTGGCGGACGGGGACGGAACCTGCGGGACGTGAGCGGTGTATGGACGAGTGGGAGCGTAATCGTGGTGCACCACTGAGGTCGGGGCTTCGGAGACGCCCGGTGCGGGCGCGGACTGGGGGGCCGACGTAGGGGACGGATGAGGGGGAACGGGCGCCTGGGCCGGCGGAGGCGCGGCCTGAGCCGGCAGGGGAGTGGACGTGGGCGTCGGTGGGGTGCTCGGCTGCTCGGGGTACCGCGCAGGCGGGGCGAGCTGGAAGCTGCCGGTCTCCCACAGCGACGGCGGGGGGACGGACTGCGCCGCACCCCCGACGGCGCCGGGCGCACCGCCCGACGGAGCAGCCGACGGGTTGGCCGGCAGGGGTCCGTCGGGCCCGAACCCCGATGGGAGCGGTCCGAGTTGGTCGAAGATCTCGATCAGCTCGTCGTCGGGGCCGGGTTCCGGGAGCAGCTCGGCGGCCGCGGCGAGAGCCTTGCGCGCACCCGTGGCCGTACGGAACCGGGCCTGCGGGTCCGGCTGCAGCATGGCGGCCACGACCTGCCACAACGCTTCGGGAATGCCCTTGGGCGCACTCGGCGTCCCGTGCGCCGCGAAGTACTCCACGAGCGCCTTGGCGTCCGGCTTGGCGCCCTGAAGCAGATAGAGGGCGACCAGGCCGACGCCGAACAGGTCGGCGGGGAAGTCCGGTTCCGCGCCCATCATCTGCTCCGGCGCGAGGTAACCCGGCGTCCCCACCACGAGGTTGGTCTCCGTCAGCCGCGGTTCGCCCAGCCGCATCGCGATGCCGAAGTCGGACAGGCGGAGCTTGGGCCGGCCGGTGCCGGTGGCCTCCAACAGCACGTTGGCGGGCTTGATGTCGCGGTGCACGACGCCTTCCGCGTGCACCGCGGCGAGCCCCGACAGCAGCTGGTCGAGCAGCGTGCAGACGAAGGCCGGCGGCAACGGGCCGTAGTCCCCGACCAGGTGGACCAGCGAGCCGCCGGCCACCAGGTCCATGGTGAACAGGACCTTGTCGTCGTCGGCGGCCCAGCTGGCCGGTGCGAGCACATGGGGGTGGTCGATCCGCAGCGCCTGTTCCCGGACGAAGCGCAGCAGGGAGTGCGCGTCGCGCTGCTGCAGAACCTTGGCGGCCACATACCGGCGGCGGCGGTGGTCCCAGGCGCGCCAGACCGCGCCAACCCCACCGCGTCCGATCGGGTCGACCAGCTCGTACCGGCCGGCGAAGACCTCACCCATGGCTGTGCGTCGCTCCTCCCCCTGCGGTTACCCCCCTTGCTTCCCCCTCGGCGAGCGATACGACTCCCGTGTCGGACGAGCGATGCGCCACTCGTCGTCCGGAAACCCCCTCGGCCGTTCGCCCCGGCTGCCGAACCCCCTTGCGGCGACCGGGCCGTGGGCTTCAGCTCTGGTGGGACTGGTAGTGCGCGACCGCGTCGGAGGTGCGGCCGGCGCCGTAGACCCGCAGGAACTCTGCCAGTTCGGGGTGGGTCGGGGCGAGGGTGTCCGCCGCCTCGATGATGTCGCCGGCGGCAGCCACGGAACGCAGCAGCGACTGGATCTCGCGGACCACCCGCTTGACCGTGGGCGCTCCCGAACTGTTCGTCGTCTGCGTGGTGTTGCTGAGCACCGAGCCCCCCTGCGACCTCTTGATCTCCTCCATGCGCTCGGTGGCCTCGGCGGCGCTGACGCTGCCGTCCGCCACCTGTCCCGCCAGCTCCTGCAGCAGCTGCACCCGCTGGACCACCGCCGGGTTGCCGATCTTCGCGCGCTGGCCGCTCATCAGCTGCGACAGCATCGGTGCGGACAGTCCCAGTACCCCCGCCAGACGAGCCTGGTTGAGACCGAGGTCGTCTATGAGCTTACGGAAGAGTGCCCCCAACGGCTCCCCGTACCAGTTCCGCTGCAGTTCCCGCGCTCTTGCGGTGGCTTCCTGCTGTGCGGCGTCCATTGCGTCTCCCCATCGCTTCCCCGAGTACCGCGGTTCGCTGTAGCGAACCACGCGGAGCATCTTACGGAGAGTGGTCGGCCACGGGGACCCCCAATCCTTTTGCGAGATCCGGGGGGTGACCCGGTACTCTGGTCTGCAGCGCCCGACCGGTACGCGGCTCCTCCGGCCGGACGCTCCTCTTCCGGGGCCTTAGCTCAGTTGGTAGAGCGCTGTCTTTGCATGGCAGATGTCAGGGGTTCGACTCCCCTAGGCTCCACTTCCTCAGAACCCCTCTGACCTGCGGAAACGCGGGGCAGAGGGGCTTTTTGAGTGCCTTCGTGATCGCCGGTGAGCCGACCGCTGAGCAGACGGTGAGCGTACCGGTGAACCGACCCGTGATGTCCTCAGCGCGGTCACCTGCCGCGCCTGGTCCTTGCCCGGCATCTCCGGCACCAGCGCCGGCGGGCTCGGCCCGGTCCGTGCGGCCCTGGGCGAGCGCCTCAGGAAGCTGGGCGGCATGGGTCCAGGTGGTGTTGGGGCCGATCATCCGGGCCGGCGGTGTTCAGCGACCATGTCCTCACGGACGTCTTCGCCCGCGAACTGCCGTTGATGGACAGGCCGTTCCCCCGGGCGGCGTCCGCCGCCTCTCCCTCGCCGTCGACGACCCGCCGAGCCGGGAGCGGACAACCCCCCCGAGAAGCGCCCGACGAGACCCTGGTCAGAGGTCTCGAGGGCACGAAAGAAGCTCCCCCTGCTCCACGGAAACGCGGATCAGGGGGAATTGCGTTGTGCCACCCGGCGGTGGTCAGCCGCGCTCGTCGCGGTCCGCCTCCTCCTCGGCCTCCTTCGCCTGGACCTCGGGGTCCAGCACCGACTGGCCGCTGCCGTCCACCGAGGTCAGCCGACCCGACTCGGGGACCTCGGTCGCCGCGGGCGGTTCCACCAGCCAGTCGGGGTTGGCCTGCTTGTCCCACCACTTCCAGGCGGCGAAGGCACCGCCGGCGAGCGCGCCCACCACCGCGAGCACCTTCGCGATGCGTCCGGCCCTCGCCCGCCGCTCATGCCTGCGGGCCAGCTTCTGGATCTTCTGCGCCGGTACCTGACCGCGCAGTGCGAGCAGTGCGGCGGCACTGCGCGCGGCGGCCTCGTCGGCGACGGGCACGGCCGCGGCCACCGCCTGCTCGATCTTCGGCCGGGAGTACTCGGCGGCCTGTCGGGCAGCCTTGCGCGTACGTTCGGCGGCTTCGTGGGCGGCCTGGTCGACCTTCGGCGGCACATGGGCCAGAGCCTGCGCACGGGCCTGCTCCAGCCGGGGTGCGACATGGGCGCTGTACTGGACGCGGGCCTGGTCGGCGGCCAGCGACACCTTGGGCGCGAGCCGTACGCGTGCCTCGTGTGCGTAGTGCGCGGCCCTGTCTTTGGCCGTGTCGGCGTAGGGCGCCACCACTTCCGCGGCGTGCAGCACGCTGTCCTTCGCCGAGCCGGTCGCGGCGCGCACGCTGTCGATGCGGGTCACGGGTTCCTCCTCCTCGGTGGCGTACGGTAATTCGACTTTCCACCCTTTTACGGATCATGCCTGCCAATGAGCCCGGAGGCACGTGAGAACAGGCATCCGGGTCACGGGCTATGACTGCGGTCTCTGTGTGACTCTTCCGGTCAAGCACCCGCCCGAGAGACGATCACGTGCAATAGCGGATGAATACGGAGTAACAGGAGCTTGTCGTCGACAATGCCACGGATCGCCGCTCCGCGCTCCCGCCCCGGGGCGACTCGGCCGTTTTTCCTCAACCGAATCCGGCGGATGTCCGCTCAGAAGCGGTCGCCGGGCCACGCACGGCGCGGGCCGTGCGAGGATCAGGGGGTCACAGAAAGACAACGGAAGGCAGATCGTGGCTGAGCAGCTCTACGCCACCCTGAAGACCAACCATGGCGACATTGAAGTCCGGCTCCTGCCGAACCACGCCCCCAAGACGGTCCGGAACTTCGTCGAGCTCGCCAAGGGCGAGCGTGAGTGGACCCACCCCGCCACCGGCGAGAAGTCCACGGCGAAGCTCTACGACGGCACGGTCTTCCACCGGGTGATCAGCGGTTTCATGATCCAGGGCGGTGACCCGCTGGGCAACGGGACCGGCGGCCCCGGCTACCAGTTCGAGGACGAGTTCCACCCCGACCTCGCCTTTGACAAGCCCTACCTGCTGGCGATGGCCAACGCCGGCCCGGGCACCAACGGCTCGCAGTTCTTCATCACCGTCTCCCCGACGGCCTGGCTGAACCGCAAGCACACCATCTTCGGCGAGGTCACCGACGCGGCCAGCCAGAAGGTCGTCGACTCCATCGCGACCACGCAGACCAACCCGCGCACCGACCGCCCGCTCAAGGACGTCGTCATCGAGACGGTCGTGGTCGAGACCCGCGAGGCCTGAGCCCGGAGCCTTCCGAGGGAACCAAACGCCCCGCTCGTCCGTAAGGATGAGCGGGGCGGTGCATTGCCCACGACGAATTGAGGGGACCCATGGATCAGGCACCAGGCAGCCCGCAGGGCCCGAGCGAGCAGGGCCCGCAGGACGCCCAGAGCGTGCCCACCTGCTACCGCCACCCGGACCGCGAGACGGGCATCCGCTGCACCCGCTGCGAGAAGCCGATCTGCCCCGAGTGCATGGTCAACGCCTCCGTGGGCTTCCATTGCCCGGACTGCGTCGGCTCCGGCACGGGCCCCGCGCCTGCTGCCGCCCGTCCCCGCACCCTCGCCGGTGGCACCATGACCGCCGACCCCCGGCTCCTCACCAAGATCCTCATTGGGATCAACGTCGCGGTGTTCATCGCGGTCCACGCCGACTCCTCGCTCCTGGACCACCTGGTCCTCATCGGTGCGTGGCCCCCGAAGCCGTTCACCCCGAGCATGGGCGTCGCGGACGGCGAGTGGTACCGCCTGGTGACCTCGATGTTCACGCACGAGGCGGTGTGGCACATCGCCTTCAACATGCTGAGTCTGTGGTGGCTCGGCGGCCCCCTGGAAGCGGCCCTCGGCCGCCTGCGCTACCTCGCGCTCTACTTCGTCTCGGGCCTGGCGGGCGGCGCGCTGACGTATCTGCTGGCCTCCCCGAGCCAGGCCTCGCTGGGCGCCTCCGGCGCCATCTTCGGCCTCTTCGGCGCGACCGCCGTCCTGATGCGCCGGCTCAACTACGACATGCGGCCGATCATCGCCCTGCTGGTGATCAACCTGATCTTCACCTTCGGCTGGAGCAACATTGCCTGGCAGGCCCACATCGGTGGCCTGGTCGCCGGTGTCGTGGTCGGCTACGCGATGGTGCACGCCCCGCGTGAGCGGCGGACTCTGGTGCAGTACGGCACCTGTGCGCTGGTCCTCGCGGTCGTCGTGGTGATGACCCTGCTGAGGACGGCCCAGCTCGCCTGATACCGAACCGTTGTCCACAGCGTGTGGCGGATCTTGTGCATACTGTGTGGGAACAGGTGTGCCTGCTGTCGCTGACCCGGGTTTCCGCAGGTCAGGCGGGGGGCGATCGGGCTTCCGCAGGGTGGTGCGACAGTAGTACCGGCGTCAATGCCCGACTAGTTATCCACAGATCGTCGGCTTTTCCCCAGGTCAGTGTGGAAATTCCGCCAGGGCTGTGGATAACTCAGCGGATAGCCGTGGGCAGAGCTGTGTTCACCGGGAAGCCGGCCTTGCGTTCCCGGCCAGGAAGGCCCCTTCCCGGCCGGAAAGGCCCTACTTCCACTGCGTCGAGACTCCGAATCCGGCGGCGATGAAGCCGAAGCCCACCACGATGTTCCAGTTGTCCAGCGCGTCGATGGGCAGCGAGCCGTCGGTCACATAGAAGACGACGATCCAGGCCAGGCCGATGAGGAACATGGCGAGCATGACGGGCGCGACCCAGCCGCGGCTCTCCAGCTTGATGCTTGCAGCCTGCTTCGCCGGCGGCGGCGTGTAGTCGGCCTTCTTGCGGATACGTGACTTCGGCACGAGGGTCTCTCCTGTCGATGCGCTGCGTGGCCGCGCAGGGAACTGGGCTGGCTCGGGGCAGCGTACAAGGGGACACTGAGCGCTCCCCCGGGCGTCCGTTAGCGTAGTGCTTCCGCGGCGCCGAAGGAGATAAGGGTACGTTGAGCAATTCTGCCGACTCCCCGGGGACGGGTTCCAGCCCCGCCCGCACCCGCCGTTTCCGGCCGGTGCGGATCCTCACGGTGGCCGTCTTCGCCCTCGCGGGGCTCATTTTCTTCACCAGCTTCAATACGGCCAAGGGCACCAATATCCGCACGGACACGTCCCTTCTGAAGCTGTCCGACCTCATCCAGGAGCGCAGCCGCAAGAACAAGGAGCTCGACGAGTCCAACGCGGCCCTGCGCGACGACGTCGAGTCGCTCGCCGAGCGTGACGACGGCAGCACGAAGGCCCAGGACGAGAAGCTGGCCCAACTGGAGAAGAGCGCGGGCACGCAGCCGCTCAAGGGCAGGGCGATCACGGTCACGCTCAACGACGCCCCGCCGAACGCCACCGCCAAGCTCCCCGGCTACCCCGAGCCGCAGCCCGACTACCTCGTCATCCACCAGCAGGACCTGCAGGCCGTGGTCAACGCCCTGTGGCAGGGCGGTGCCAAGGGCATCAAGGTCATGGACCAGCGGCTGATCTCCACCAGCGCGGTGCGCTGCGTGGGCAACACCCTGATCCTCCAGGGCCGCGTCTACTCACCTCCGTACAAGATCACGGCGATCGGCGACCCGGACAAGCTGCAGAAGGCGCTCGCGGACTCCCCGGCCATCCAGAACTACATGGTGTACGTAAACGTCTACGGCCTCGGCTGGAAAGTCACCGAGAACGGGACGGTGACTCTGCCCGGCTACTCGGGCACAGTGGACCTGCACTACGCGAAGCCCGTGAAGTAGGTGCCCGTTACAGGAGCCGCCGGTGCGCGTGATCGTCAGGACCGTCAGCGAGCTCTGCATCACCGTCGGCACCCTGATCGTGCTGTTCGTCGTCTACGTGCTGTTCTGGACCGGCGTGAAGGCCGACAGCGTGATGCACGACCAGATCGACCAGCTGCAGCGGCAGTGGTCGAAGGCAGCGGTGCAGCAGACGGCGGCCCCTGGCGCCTCGGCCCCCGGCGCCTCCGCGAGCCCCCCGAAGCCCGCGCCCTACCGGAGCGGCAAGCCGTTCGCGATCATGTACGTCCCGCGGCTCGGTTTCACGTGGAACAAGCCCGTGCTCGAGGGCACGGCCACCGGCACGCTGAAGAAGGGCCTCGGCCACTACGCGGGCACCGCGGTGCTGGGACAGACGGGCAACTTCGCGGTCGCAGGCCACCGGCGCACCTACGGCGACCCCTTCAAGGACTTCCCCGAGTTGCGCCCCGGCGACGCGGTGGTACTCACGGACTGGACCACCTGGTTCACGTATCGGGTCGACAAAGGGCTCTACAAAACCGTGCCGACGGACGTTGAGGTGATCGACCCTGTGCCACGTATGTCCGGGTACACGCGTCCGGGCCGCTATCTGACGCTGACCACGTGCGATCCGGAATGGGGGCACAGTCACCGGCTGATCGTCTGGGCGCACCTGGACTCCACACAGCCTGTGGAGGCCGGGAAACCGGAGGCGCTGCGCCGTTAGTCTGGTGGCGTACGGCGTGAGTCTGGTGCCGTGGTGCGACGGAAGGGACGGCATGTACGGCTGGATCTGGCGGCATCTGCCGGGGAACGCGTGGGTGAAGGCGCTGATCTCACTGGTGCTGGTCCTGGCCGCGGTCTACATCCTGTTCCAGTACGTCTTCCCGTGGGCCGAACCGCTGCTTCCCTTCAACGATGTGACGGTGGACAACCAGTGAGTGCGCGGATTCTCGTCGTCGACAACTACGACAGCTTCGTCTTCAACCTCGTCCAGTACCTGTACCAGCTGGGCGCCGAGTGCGAGGTGCTGCGCAACGACGAGGTGTCGACGGCGCACGCCCAGGACGGTTTCGACGGCGTGCTGCTGTCGCCGGGCCCCGGCACCCCCGAGGAGGCCGGTGTCTGCGTCGAGATGGTGCGGCACTGCGCGGCGACCGGGGTGCCCGTCTTCGGTGTCTGCCTCGGCATGCAGTCGATGCAGGTGGCGTACGGCGGTGTCGTGGACCGGGCGCCCGAGCTGCTGCACGGCAAGACCTCGCTGGTCGAGCACGAGGGCAAGGGCGTCTTCGCGGGCCTGCCCTCGCCGTTCACGGCGACCCGCTACCACTCCCTGGCCGCCGAGCCGGCGACCGTGTCGGCCGAGCTGGAGGTCACCGCGCGCACGCACGACGGCATCATCATGGGCCTGCGCCACCGGGAACTCCCCGTCGAGGGCGTGCAGTTCCACCCCGAGTCGGTGCTGACCGAGCACGGGCACCGGATGCTGGCCAACTGGCTGGTGGAGTGCGGCGACCAGGATGCCGTGGCGAGGTCGGCGGGGCTCGCCCCGGTGGTGGGCAGGGCCACGGCGTGACCGCGCTGCGCCCCGAGCGCGAGACCGACACCTCGTACGGGCAGCAGTCGTACGGGGGGTCGGGCGCGTTCGTGGAGTGGTACGGCCCCGAGGCGCATGGCGCGCCTCAGGAGCCGTACGCGGCGCCCTACGAGTCCTCGGGCGCGGTGCCCTACGAGTCCCCGGGCCCGGCGCCGTACCAGCCCCCCGGCCCGACGCCGTACGAGCCCGCCGCGGCGACGTACGAGCCCCCGGCCGCGGTGCCGTACGAACCCGCCGTCGACCCGGCGTACCGGCCTGCCGTCGACGACGAGACGGTGGCGCTGCGCATCCCCGGTCCACCGCCGGGCACGAACGACACCGAGCCCACGTCCGCCCCTAGAGCCTCTTCTGCCACAGGGACCACCGGAACCACGCCGGGCGGCCGTGCGGCCCGCAGAAAGGCCGCCAGGCGCCGTCACGGGCGGCACGGCGGTGCGGCGGAGACGCCACCGGAGACGCCACCGGAGACGGCGCCGGGCAGGGGCAAGCCGTCCGCGCCCCTGTCCCGCGTGGAGGCGCGGCGCCAGGCGCGGGCGCGCAAGCCCAGCCCGGCCGTCCTCGCCAGCCGGATCATCGGCGAGGTCTTCATCACCACCGGTGTCGTGATGCTGCTCTTCGTCACCTACCAGCTGTGGTGGACGAACGTCCGGGCCCACGAACAGGCGGGCAGCGAGGCGCACCAGCTGCAGAACGACTGGGCGAGCGGCAGGCGGAGCCCGGGGACGTTCGAGCCGGGGCAGGGCTTCGCCATCCTGCACATCCCCAAGCTGGACGTGGTGGTGCCCATCGCCGAGGGCACCAGCAAGGCGAAGGTGCTGGACAAGGGCATGGTCGGGCACTACGGCCAGGGCGACCTCAACACCGCGATGCCCGACGCGAAGACGGGCAACTTCGGGCTCGCGGGCCACCGCAACACGCACGGCGAGCCGTTCCGGTACATCAACAAGCTCCAGCCGGGCGACGCGATCGTCGTGGAGACGCAGGACACCTACTTCGTCTACAAGATGACGTCGATGCTGCCGGTGACGTCGCCGGGCAACACGAGCGTCCTCGACCCCATCCCCAAGGGGTCCGGCTTCACCAGACCCGGCCGCTACATCACGCTCACCACCTGCACGCCGGAGTTCACCAGCAAGTACCGGTTGATCGTCTGGGGCAAGATGGTCGAGGAACGGCCGCGCAGCAAGGGCAAGCCGGATGCGCTCGTCAGTTAAAGGGCAGATGAACAGTGGCAGCGACCACGGACGACACGGCAGAGCACACCGACGGCGGCGAAGGGCACGGTGACGCGCCCGCCGCCGACCCCGCACGGCGCCGCCGCGGCACCGGCCGGCTGGCCCTGGCGGTCAGCGTCTTCGGTGAACTCCTCATCACGGCGGGCCTGGTCCTCGGCCTGTTCGTCGTCTACTCCCTGTGGTGGACGAACGTCATCGCCGACCGCGCGGCCGACAAACAGGCCGACAAGGTCCGCGACACCTGGGCCCACGAGCCGACCGGCCCCGGCGCCCTCGACACCAAGGACGGCATCGGCTTCCTGCACGTGCCCGCCATGAAGAACGGCGAGGTCCTGGTCGAGAAGGGCACGTCGGCGAGCGTGCTGAACGACGGCGTGGCCGGCTACTACACGGACCCCGTCAAGGCGACCCTCCCGATGACCGGCAAGACTGGCAACTTCGCCCTCGCCGCCCACCGCGACGGCCACGGAGCGAAGTTCCACAACATCGACAAGGTCAGGAAGGGCGACCCGATCGTCTTCGAGACGAAGGACAAGTGGTACGTCTACAAGGTCTACGACATCCTCCCCGAGACCTCGAAGTACAACGTCAAGGTCCTGTTGTCGGTCCCGAAGGAGTCGGGCGTGAAGAAGCCCGGCCACTACATCACGCTGACGACCTGCACACCGGTCTACACGAGCCGCTACCGCTACGTGGTGTGGGGCGAACTGGTCCGCGTGGAGAAGGTGGACAGCGAGCGGACCCCGCCGAAGGAACTGCGCTGACGCCGCAGACGCCCGTACGACGGAGCCCCGGCCCCCTCTCCAGGAGGGAGCCGGGGCTCCGTCGGTGAGAGGCGCGTCAGCCGCCGCCTCCTCCGAAGAGGCCTCCGTTGCCGTTGCCTCTGTTGTTGCCGCCCTGGTCCGCGGCGATCAGGTTGACCGCCGTGCCCTGGTCGACCTGCGTGCCCTGGGTCGGGTTCGAGGCGAGGACGATCGCGTTGTCGTCCTGGGAGCCGGCGATGTTGCCGACCTGCAGGCCCGCCTGCAGGAGCATCTGCTTGACGTCCTTGAGCTTCTGACCCTGGATGTTGGGGACCGTGACCTGGCTCTGCTGGGCCTGCTTGCCGATCTGGATGGTCACCGTCGAGTTCTTGTCGACCTGGGAGCCGGCCTGCGGGGAGGTCTGGATGACTTTGCCGACCTGGTTGGGGTCGTTGGTGTCCACCTCGGTGCAGGTGCCGACGAGGTTGTTCGCCTGCATCTGCTGCTTGGCGGCGTCGCAGGACTGACCCGTGACGTCGGGGACGGTGGACTTCTCGGCGGCCTTGGCGATGACGAGGGTGATCGTCGCCCCCTTCTGCACCTCCTTGCCCGAGACCGGGTCCTGGTCCAGAACGGTGTTCGGGTTCTCCGTGGACTCCCTCGTCTTCGTCTCGACGTGGAACTGGTAGTCGTCGCCCTCAAGCTTCGCCTTGGCGTCGTCGAGGCTGAGGCCGATCACACTGGGCACCGCCACCTTCGGCGCCCCGGTGGACACCACCAGGTTGACGGTGGAGCCCTTCTTGACCTTGTTGTCGGGCTTGGGGTCCTGTGAACAGATCTTGCCCTTGGGCTCGTTGTCACAGGCCTTCGAGGTGAACGACACCTTCAGGCCGACGTTGTCCGCCATGCTCCGGGCGTCCTGCCTCGTCTGGTCGACGAAGTTGGGCACGGCCACCGTGTCGTTGCCCGCGCCGTTGCCGCTGAAGGCCCACCTGCCGATCAGGATCGCGCCGACGAGGACCAGGATGCCAGCGACGACCAGCAGGATCGTCGAGGTGTTGGACTTCTTCTGGCGGCGCCGGTCGGGGCGGTCGTCGTAGCCGAAGCCGCCCTCGTCCGGATTCATGGGCGGCAGCATCGTCGTGGCGCCGCCCCCCGCATCGGAGCGCAGGGCCGTCGTCGGCTGGTCGTCGGGGTAGCCGCCGTAGCCCACCGAGCCCATCGCGGCCGTGGCCGCGACCGGCTGGCCGTCGAGGCAGGCCTCGATGTCGGCGCGCATCTCGTCGGCGGACTGGTAGCGGTAGTCCGGGTCCTTGACCAGCGCCTTCAGCACGATCGCGTCCATCTCGGGCGTGATCTCGGGGTCGAAGACGCTCGGCGGCTGCGGCTCTTCCCGTACGTGCTGGTAGGCGACCGCGACCGGGGAGTCCCCGACGAACGGGGGCCGGACCGTCAGCAGCTCGTACAGCAGGCAGCCCGTCGAGTACAGGTCGGAGCGTGCGTCGACCTGCTCGCCCTTGGCCTGCTCCGGGGAGAGGTATTGGGCGGTGCCGATGACCGCCGCCGTCTGCGTCATCGTCATGCCGGCGTCGCCCATGGCGCGGGCGATGCCGAAGTCCATCACCTTGACCTGGCCGTTGCGCGTCAGCATGACGTTGGCCGGCTTGATGTCGCGGTGGACGATGCCGTTGCGGTGGGCGTACTCCAGGCCCTGGAGGATGCCGATGGTCATCTCCATGGCTCGCTCGGGCAGCAGCTTGCGGCCGCTGTGAAGAAGCTCACGGAGTGTGGAGCCGTCAACGTACTCCATCACGATGTACGGGATCGAGACCCCGTCGATGTAGTCCTCGCCCGTGTCGTAGACCGCGACGATCGCGGGATGGTTGAGCGAGGCGGCCGACTGGGCCTCCCGGCGGAACCGGGCCTGGAAGGAAGGGTCGCGCGCCAGGTCGGCGCGCAGCGTCTTCACTGCCACGGTGCGTCCCAGACGGGTGTCATGCGCGAGGTACACCTCCGCCATGCCACCACGGCCGAGCACCTGGCCCAGTTCGTACCGGCCGCCGAGGCGACGCGGCTCTTCCATAGCTACCTACCAGCCCTCTCCGTCGGTCCCGACCGGCACGACTTGTGCCGCCGGAGGCTGCCGTCCGGGCCTACCGTACCCGGCTCGCTTTCTGTGACCTGGCCAAGCCCGTCACCCGATACAGGACCGGTATCGCAACGTGCACCGATGTGAAGGGGACGTGACAGGGGTCACTTCTTGGAGTTGATGACCGCCTCCATCACGTTCTTCGCGATCGGCGCCGCGAGGCCGCCGCCGGAGATGTCGTCACGGTTGGCGTTCTCGTCCTCGACCACGACGGCCACCGCGACCGGCGAGCTGCCGTCGGGCAGCTTGGCGTACGAGATGAACCAGGCGTAGGGGTTCGCGCTGTTGGCGACGCCGTGCTGGGCGGTACCGGTCTTGCCGCCCACGGTGACGCCGTTGATCTGCGCCCTGGTACCCGTGCCCTGCTTGACGACCGTCTCCATCATCGACTGCAGGATCTGCGCGTTCCTCGACGACAGCGGCTGGCTCAGCTCCTGCGGCTCGGTCTGCTCGAGGGTGTCGAGGTTCGGCGACTGGAGCTTGTCGACCATGTACGGCTTCATCAGCTTGCCGTCGTTGGCGACGGCCGAGGCCACCATGGCCATCTGCAGCGGGGTCGCGGCGGTCTCGAACTGGCCGATGGAGCTGAGCGCGGTCTGCGGCTTGTCCATCTTCTCGGGGAAGTTGGAGGCGCTGGCGCGCACCGGCGTGAACTGCTCCGAGTCGAAGCCGAACTTCTTGGCCTCGGCCAGCATCTTGTCCTTGCCGAGGTCGGCGCCGATCTTGCCGAAGACGGTGTTGCAGGACACCCGCAGCGCCTCGCGCATGGTGGCGTTCTTGCAGGGGATGTTCCCCTCGTTCTTCAGCTCGGTCGTGGTGTTCGGCAGGGTGTACGGCAGCGGCGAGTTCGTCGCCTGGTCCGCCGATGTGTACAGCCCGTTCTCCAGCGCGGCGGCCGCGGTGACCACCTTGAAGGTGGAGCCCGGCGGATAGGTTTCACGCAGCGCCCGGTTCAGCATCGGGTCGTTGGGGTTGTACTTCTTCTGCAGCTTCTTCCAGGCCTCGGCGTCCGAGTCGGAGGTGCCGGCGAACGACGACGGGTCGTACGACGGGTAGGACGCCAGGGCGAGGATCTTGCCGGTCGCCGGGTCCAGCGCCACCGCGGCACCCTTGCCGCCGACCCTCTTCAGGCCGTTGTAGGCGGCCTTCTGCGCGTCCGCGTTGAGCGTGGTGACCACGTTGCCGCCCTGCCTGGGCTTGCCCGTGATCATGTCCAGGGTGTTGCGGAAGAAGAGCCGGTCGTCGTTGCCGGTGAGGATGCCGTCCTCGAGGGACTCCAGCTGGTTGGCGCCGAAGGCCTGCGAGGCGTACCCGGTGACGGGCGCCCACATCGGGCCGTTCTTGTACGTGCGCTTGTACTTGAGGTCGTTGAGCCCGTTGTTCTTCGTCTCGGTGGACCCGGTGATCGGGTTGCCGCCGACGATGATGTCGCCGCGCGGAGTGGAGTAGCGCGCGATGGTGACACGGCGGTTGTTGTCGTCGTTCTTCAGGCTGTCGGCCTTGACGTACTGGAGCCAGTTGTCACGGATGAGCAGGGTGAGGACCAGGAGGCCACAGAAGATCGCGATCCGGCGCAGGGGCTTGTTCACGGGCGGACCACCTGGGTCATCTCGGCGTCGGGGTTGGAGGCGGGGGCGGGTGCCGGGCGGCGCGCGGTGTCGCTGATGCGGATCAGGATCCCGATGAGCGCCCAGTTGGCGATGACGGAGGAACCGCCGTACGCCAGGAACGGCATCGTCATACCGGTCAGCGGGATCAGGCCCATCACACCGCCGGCCACCACGAACACCTGCAGGGCGAAGGCGCCGGAGAGGCCCACGGCGAGCAGCTTGCCGAACGGGTCGCGGGCGGCGAGGGCGGTGCGCACGCCGCGCTCCACGATCAGGCCGTAGATCAGCAGCAGCGCCATGATGCCGGCCAGGCCCAGCTCCTCGCCGAAGGTGGCGAGGATGAAGTCGGAGTTGGCGGCGAACCGGATGAGGTCGGAGTGGCCCTGGCCGAGGCCGCTGCCGAGGGTGCCGCCGGAGCCGAAGGCCCACAGCGCCTGCATGGCCTGCTCGGAGTGGCCCACGACGCCCTGCCGGCTGAGCGTGTACTCCTTCATCGGGTCGAGCCACGCCTGGACACGCTGCTGGACGTGCGGTTCGAAGGACGCCACGCCGACGGCACCGGCCGCGGACATCAGCAGACCGAAGACGATCCAGCTGGTCCGCTCGGTGGCGACGTACAGCATGATGACGAACATTCCGAAGAACAGCAGCGACGTACCGAGGTCGGTCTCGAAGACCAGGATGAGGATCGAGATGAACCAGACGACCAGGATCGGGCCGAGGTCGCGGCCGCGGGGCAGGTACAGGCCCATGAAGCGGCGGCTGGCGAGGGCCAGCGCGTCGCGCTTGACCATCAGGTAGCCGGCGAAGAAGACCGCCAGCACGATCTTCGCGAACTCACCGGGCTGGATGGAGAACCCGGCGACCGAGATCCAGATCTTGGCGCCGTAGATGTTCTGGCCGAGGCCGGGGACCAGCGGGAGCAGCAGCAGGAAGAGCGCGCCGACCATGGAGATGTATGTGTAGCGCTGCAGGACGCGGTGGTCCTTGAGGAAGATCAGGACGACGATGAAGAGCGCGATGCCCAGCGCCGTGTACAGCAGCTGCCGTGGCGCGGCGGTGCCCGCCTGCTTGATCGACTGCAGCAGCTTGGACTGGTCCAGCCGCCAGATGACGACGAGTCCGAGCCCGTTCAGCAGCGTGGCCAGCGGCAGCAGCAGCGGGTCCGCGTACGGGGCGAACTTCCGTACGACGAGATGGGCGACGCCGGCCAGCAGGCCGAGGCCCAGGCCGTAGCTCAGCAGGCCGGACGGCACCTGGTTGTTGATGGCCAGGCCCACGTTGGCGTAGGCGAACACCGGGATCGCGACGGCGAACACCAGCAGCGCGAGCTCGGTGTTGCGCCTGCTCGGCGTACCGATCGCGCCGATCGTGGACGTGTGGTGCGTCGACGTGTTGGTAGTACTGCTCATCGTGTGACAGGGCCTCTCACGGCTTGCCTACTGCTTACCGCACAGCGAGACGACCTTCTGCTCTTCCTCCGAGAGGCTGGGGCCGGGGCTGGGAGTGGGCGCGGTCGCGGACGTGGACGGGGACTTCGGCTTCGACGTCGACGGATTCGGCGTCGGTGTCGGTGTCGGTGTCGGTGTCGCCTTGGACGTAAAGGAGGTGCTGGTGGTTCCCGTGGTACCACCGGCCTGGCCCTGGCCCGTCTTGGCGTTGTTCTGACTCTCGACGGCGCGGCGCTGCGCCTCCTTCTTGCACGCGGAGGCCTGCACGGACAGCTCGTCGATCTTCTTCTCGGCGTCGTTCAGACCGCCCTGGGCGATCGTCGCCTTGACCTGCTTCTGCTGGTACGGCGGCAGGTACTTGAGTTCGATCTCGGGGTGGTCCTTCTCCACCTTCGACAGCTTCACCCAGGCCAGGTCCTGGCTGATGCCCCGGTACAGCGCGACGTGCTCGTCCTTGGTGCCGACGTAGTACTGCGTCTGCGTCCAGCGGTAGCCGCCATACAGGCCGCCGCCGATGACGGCGAGGGCGAGCAGGCTGTAGAGGGATCTCTTCAGCCACTTGCGGCTCTTCCTGGGCTTGACGAAGTCCTCGTCGCCGTAGTCGCCGAAGCCGGCCGCCGGGATGTAGCCGGTCGTGTCACCGGAGCCGGGCGGGCCGAACTCGCCGCCCCCGCCGCCCTGCCCGGGCACCTGGCGGCCGAGGCCGGCGGCGCGGCCGGCCGGGGTCTGCATGATGCCGTTGTCGTGCAGGTGGTTCTGGTTCTCGGCGACCGCGCCGACCACGACCGGGGTGTCGGAGAGCTGCCCGGCGAGGGTGTCCCCGGTGTCGAGGTCGAGGACGTCGGCGACGATGACGGTGATGTTGTCCGGGCCGCCGCCGCGCAGCGCGAGCTGGATCAGCTCCTGCACGGTCTCCTGCGGGCCCTGGTAGCTGGCGAGGGTCTCCTCCATCGTCTGGTGAGAGACGACACCGCTCAGGCCGTCGGAGCAGATCAGGTAGCGGTCGCCGGCACGGACCTCGCGGATGGACAGGTCGGGCTCGACGTGCTCGCCGCTGCCGAGGGCGCGCATGAGGAGGGCGCGCTGCGGGTGGGTGCTGGCCTCTTCCTCCGTAATGCGTCCCTCGTCGACGAGGCGCTGCACCCAGGTGTGGTCCTGCGTGATCTGCGTCAGGACGCCGTCGCGCAGCAGGTACGCGCGCGAGTCGCCGACGTGCACCAGGCCTAGCCGCTGCCCGGTCCACAGCAGGGCGGTGAGCGTGGTGCCCATGCCCTCGAGTTGGGGGTCCTCCTCGACCATCGCGCGCAGCTGGTCGTTGGCGCGCTGCACGGCCGCGCCGAGCGAGGTGAGGATGTCGGAGCCCGGGATGTCGTCGTCGAGCGCGACGATGGTGGAGATCACCTCGGAGGAGGCGACCTCGCCGGCGGCCTGGCCGCCCATCCCGTCGGCAATCGCGAGCAGGCGCGGACCGGCGTAACCGGAGTCCTCGTTGCCCTCGCGGATCATGCCTTTGTGCGATCCGGCGGCGAAGCGCAGTGACAGACTCATGCGCACCTCGCCCGTCGGCTCCGGGTACATCCGCACGGTGCCCACCCTCCGGTCGGGAGCGCGCCGCGGCTCGGGGTGCCGGCCGCCACTGCGTGCTCGCTCCGCTCGCTCATTGTCGTACTACTTCCGCAGCTCGATGACGGTCTTGCCGATGCGGATCGGCGCACCCAGCGGAATCGGTGTGGGGGTCGTCAGCCGGGTCCGGTCCAGGTACGTGCCGTTGGTGGATCCGAGGTCCTCGACGATCCACTGGCCGTCGCGGTCCGGATAGATCCTGGCATGGCGGCTGGAGGCGTAGTCGTCGTCCAGCACGATCGTGGAGTCGTGCGCGCGGCCCAGGGTGATCGTCTGGGCCTGCAGCGCGACCGTGGTACCGGTGAGGGTGCCCTCGGTCACCACGAGCTTGGTGGGGGCGTTGCGGCGCTGGCGGCCCCCGCCCTGCTGACCGCGCTGCGGTGGAGGTGCCGCCTGGCGCGCGGCCTGCTGCGGCCGCGCGGCGTCCCGGCGGGCCGCCCGCTGGGTGACGCGCGTACCGAACAGGTCGCTGCGGATGACCTGCACGGCCACGATCACGAACAGCCACAGTACGGCCAGGAAACCCAGCCGCATGACCGTGAGGGTCAGCTCTGACATTGCCCCCGGTTCACCCTTCGGCTTGCCTATAGATAACGGTGGTGCTGCCCACGACGATCCGCGAGCCGTCGCGGAGCGTAGCGCGGGTGGTGTGCTGCCCGTCCACCACGATGCCGTTGGTGGACCCGAGATCCTGGATCGTCGAGGGCGTTCCGGTCCGGATCTCACAGTGCCGGCGGGAGACGCCGGGGTCGTCGATCCGCACGTCGGCGTCGGTGCTGCGGCCCAGCACCAGCGTCGGACGGGAGATCTGATGGCGGGTGCCGTTGATCTCGATCCAGTAGCGGGTGCGTCCGCCGCTCACCGGGGCGGCCGCGGGCCGCTGCGCGGCGGGCTGCGGGTAACCGTAGCCGCCGGGGCGGCCGCCCGGCGGCGGCGCGGACGGCATCGGAGGTGCTCCAGAGGGCCCTGCGGCCGGCGGGTAGCCGTACCCGCCCGGGGCGCCGGCGCCCGGCCGCCCGGCAGGGGCGGACGAGGGGGCCTGCTGGCTGCTGGAGGAGGCGAGCGTACGGCTGCGCACCCGGTACAGACCGGTGTCCAGGTCGTCCGCCTTCTCCAGGTGGACCTTGATCGGTCCCATGAAGGTGTAGCGCTGCTGCTTGGCGTAGTCGCGCACCATGCCGGCCAGTTCGTCGCCGAGCTGGCCGGAGTAGGGGCTCAGGCGCTCGTAGTCCGGCGCGCTCAGCTCCACGATGAAGTCGTTGGGGACGACGGTGCGGTCGCGGTTCCAGATGGTCGCGTTGTTGTCGCACTCGCGCTGGAGCGCACCCGCGATCTCCACGGGCTGGACCTCGGACTTGAAGACCTTGGCGAAGGTGCCGTTGACCAGACCTTCGAGACGCTGCTCGAACTTCTTCAGGACTCCCATGGGGCACCTCCTCCGTCGTTGCCGTCGTGCTGCGTACTGCTTACCTGGTACTGCTTACTGATCGTATCCACGCGCCGGGAAATCGGCTGGTTCCCCCTGTCGGCCCCGTCGACGGGTGTCGACGCCTCCCGGGTTACCTGCGGAGCTGCCTCCGAGGTCCCCTGCGGAACTCCTCTTCGAACACCTTGCGAAGTCCTCCTGCGCGCACTACTGCCCAGGATCCTTCTGCCCAGGATCGTAGAGGTGGCCGCAGACCAGTGTCCCGCACCTGACTGTGGACCCCGACCGGCTCCTGGGGAGACGGGCGGGACCGGTACGAGGTTGATACGTGAACCGGCACACGTTGATACGGAACGGCGGGGTTCCGGGCGGGCCGGGGGCCGGGCGCCGCACGGGCGGGCCCCCGGGAAAGGGATGTGAACCCACCCTCTCCGGCGTGCTAATCTTCTGGATGTCGGAAGGCGCCAGCCCCCAAAGGGCCGGAGCCCGAGGACACACCCAATGCGCGGGTGGCGGAATAGGCAGACGCGCTGGATTCAGGTTCCAGTGCCCGCAAGGGCGTGGGGGTTCAACTCCCCCCTCGCGCACAGCTGGAAGCCCCGCAGGTCTCGGACCTGCGGGGCTTTTGCGTGTGTGGTGCATGTCTCACGCCGTGCGGCCCGTGGTTCTCGGTGGTCTCGGGTGAGGACAATCACACGGGTTCGCACGACCTGGCCGGGGTCGGCGGGGCGGGGTTGTCCACAGCCGTGCAGCTGTCCACAGCCGTGCAGTTGTCCACAGGGTCTGACGCGTCTCCGCCGTCGGCTGTACGGTCGGCTCGAGTTGATGTTCGTGCGTGTGCGGGGGAGGCGGTCGCGGGTGACCGAGGTCGGTGCAGGGGTGGCGGAGACGGTGCCGGCTCAGCAGAGGGCGGCGGGCACCGTCAGGGCGCGTCGGCTGCCCCGGGTGCGGGGTTTCGCCCAGTGGCCGGTGGAAGGGTCGCCCAAAGAAGAGGGGAAGGCCCTGCGGCGCCGGGTGCCGCGCCGGGCGCACGCCGTCCTCGACCTGGACGCCTCGCGCCCTGATGCGGTCACGGCGGTGGAGGAGTCCAACCTCGGCCGGATCCCGGAGCTCACCCCGATCCGGGTGGGCCGGATGGCGGCGACGCCGTTCGCCTTCCTGCGCGGTTCGGCGGGCCTCATGGCCTACGACCTGGCCCGCACGCCCATGACCCGGATCCGCGCGCAGATATGCGGAGACGCCCACGCAGCCAACTTCGGCCTGTACGGCGACGCCCGCGGCGGCCTGGTCATCGACCTGAACGACTTCGACGAGACGGTCCCCGGCCCCTGGGAGTGGGACCTCAAGCGGCTCGCCGCCTCGCTCGTGCTCGCCGGCCGGGAGGCGGGCTGCGACGAGGACAGCTGCCGCGAGGCCGCCCACGACGCGGTGGGCGCCTACCGGCGCACCATGCGGCTGCTGGCCAAGCTTCCGGTGCTGGATGCGTGGAACGCCATCGCGGACGAGGAACTCGTCTCCCACACCGACGCCCACGACCTGCTGGGCACGCTGGAGCGGGTCTCGGAGAAGGCGCGGGCCAACACCAGCGGGCGCTTTGCGGCCAAGTCGACGGAGCCGACCGAGGACGGCGGGCGCCGCTTCGTGGACGCCCCGCCGGTGCTGCGGCGGGTGCCGGACGCGGAGGCCGCGGCCGTGGCGGCATCGCTGGAGCAGTACCTGACCACGCTCTCCGAGGACCGCCTCCCCCTGCTGGCCCGCCACGCGGTGCACGACGTGGCCTTCCGGGTGGTCGGCACGGGCAGCGTGGGGACGCGGTCGTATGTGGTGTTGCTGCTGGACCACCGCGGCGAACCGCTGGTCCTGCAGGTGAAGGAGGCGAGGCCGTCGGCGCTGGTGCCGCACCTGGCGACGGCCGGTTTCGAGGTGCCGGAGGTGGACCACGAGGGGCGGCGCGTGGTCCTCGGCCAGAAGCGCATGCAGGTGGTGAGCGACATCCTGCTGGGCTGGACGACGGTCGACGGACGGCCCTTCCAGGTACGGCAGTTCCGCAACCGCAAGGGCAGCGTCGACCCCGCCGCGCTCGCCGCCGACCAGATGGACGACTACGGCCGCATGACCGGCGCCCTCCTGGCCCGCGCCCACGCCCACAGCGCCGACCCGCGTCTGATCGCCGGCTACTGCGGCAAAAACGAGGAACTGGACGAGGCCATCGCCACGTTCGCCGTCACCTACGCCGACCGCACGGAGGCGGACCACGCGGATCTGGTGGCTGCGGTGCGGTCGGGACGGGTTGCTGGGGAGATGGGGGTGTGAGGGAGCCGGGGAGCCAAGGCGGCGTTGTGGCTGGCGGTGTGTGCCGTCCAGCCGCGGCAGTCGTGGCGTAGGGGCGCACGGGCGGGCGCGACCGCGGCAGTCGTGCCGAGGGGCGCGCGGGTGGGCGCGACCGGCCCTCCGTCGGTGCCGCGCGACCCGCCGACGGCAACCGCGGCAGACCGGGCTCTGCCGGAAGCGGAGCCGAAGCCTTGGAAGTCCGATGTGAGTGAGGGCACCTCCGTCGTGGCCTACGCTGGTCGGGTGACGACCCCGGAAGCTGAGCAGGGTGGCGTCGCCGGTGCGGCCCGGGCGACGTCCGAGGACGGTGCGGCGCGGCCGGAGGAGCGGTTGGAGCGGGCCGTGCGGGCCGCAGAGCAGGCGCTCATCGAGTACGAGATCGCGGTGGAGACCTTCCGCGTGGAGGTGGAGAACTTCTCCCGCCTGCACCACCAGAAGCTCGGCCCGCTCTACGCCCGGCTCGACGAGCTGGAGGCGCAGATAGCCGAGGCCAGGGCCGCGCGCACCGGCGACCCCGAGGACCTGCGCAGGGCGGCCGAGGCACGGGCCCGGCTGCTGCCGATCCCCGGCGTCGAGGAGCTGCTCCACGGCTGGATGGACGGGGACGGACTGTTCCCGGAGGCAGCCGCGATGCTCACGGACCAGCCGGTGCGCCCCCCGCAGCGGGTACGCCCGAGCGAGGAGGCCCGCAAGCTCTACCGCGAGCTGGCCCGCAAGGCCCACCCCGACCTGGCGCAGGAGGACCACGAGCGCAAGCGGCGTGAGGAGTTCATCACCCGGGTCAACGCCGCCTACGCCCGTGGCGACGAGGACGAGCTGCGGGAGCTGGCCGCGGAGTGGGCCGCGGGCCCCAAGCCCAAAAAGCAGGGCCCGAGCCGCAGCGAGGAGCTCTACGCCCGCCTCGAGTGGCTCGCCCAGCGCAAGGAGCTGCTGACGCTCGTCGCCAAGGAGCTGGAGGAGAGCGCGATCGCCTCGATGCTCCGCCTGGCCCCCGACGACCCCGACCGCCTCCTCGACGAGATCGCCGAACAACTCCGCAACGAGGTGGCCGAACGGGAGGCGGAACTGGCGGTGCTGCTGGGGCAGGGGTGACTGGCGTCACCCGCGCCCGCCTGTGCGGCGATTCCTTCAGGTAGCGTCGGACCCATGCATTTCGGAGCTGGTGTGCCCACGGTCGAGGTCGCGGACCTCAAGGACGACGACTTCCTGCTGGACGTCCGTGAGGACGACGAGTGGCAGGCGGGTCACGCCCAGGGAGCGCTGCACATCCCCATCAGTGAGTTCGTGGCCCGGTACGGCGAGCTGACCGAGGCGGCGCCCCAGGACGGGCGGGTCCACGTGATCTGCCGCTCCGGCGGGCGCTCGGCCCAGGTCGCGATGTACCTGGTCCAGCAGGGCATCGACGCGGTGAACGTCGACGGTGGCATGCAGGTGTGGGCGGCCTCGGGCCGCCCCGTCGTGACCGACGAGGGCCGGCCGGGTTACGTCCTCTGACCACGAGGGGGCGACCGCATTCCTGACGCGGCGGTCTCGGCGGTCTCGGTGTTCTCTGCGTTCTGGGCGGTCTCGGTGTTCTCGGTGTTCTAGGTGTTCTAGGTGTTCTCGGTGTTCTAGGTGTCAGCTGAGCGGATGCGCCGCCAGCAGGTCACCCAGTGCCTCCTCGTGCGCCGCCGCCGGGCCGAGCGACAGCTCCAGGTGCTTGGCCCAGGCGTGGTACCGGTGCAGGGGACAGCCGGTGTCGGCGCCGAACCCGCCGTGCAGGTGCTGCGCGGTCTGCACGACCCGCCGTACCCCCTCCGAGGCCCAGATCTTCGCCACGGCGACGTCCCCGGCGGCGGGCAGCGCGCCCTGCGTCCCCGAGGAGATCCGCCACGCGGCCTGCCAGAGCGTGGCCTCCATGGCGCGCAGGTCGATGTAGCGGTCGGCGGCCTGCACGGCGACCGCCTGGAAGGTCGCGATCGGGAACCCGAACTGCTCCCGCCTGCTGGTGTACTCGCTGGTCATGCGCAGCACGCGCTCGCCCAGCCCGAGCGCCAGCGCACACGTCCTGGTGGCCAGCAGCTGGCGCAGCCACTCCCAGGCGCCGTCGGCGTCGATCACGTCGTGGGCCGGGATCCGCGCGGATTCCAGTCGCAGCTCGCCGAGCCGTTCGCCGGTGGTGGAGACCTGCTCGGCGAGCACGACGCCCTCGTGGCTCCGGGGGACCAGGGCGAGCACGCTCCGGCCGGCACCCGTGTGCGCGGGAACGAGGACGAAGTCGGCGTTGTACGCCCACGGCACCGCCGTCTGCATTCCGTCCAGCACCCACACGTCACCGTCCTGCCGTGCGGTGACGGCGAGTTCGGCGGGGTCGTGGCCGGTGCGGCCGTGCGCGGCGACGGTCAGCACCATCTCGCCCCGGCCCGCCCGGGGGAGCAGACGGGACGCCAACTCCTTGCCGCCGTGAGCCTGGACGGCCGCCGCGGCCGCGCTGTGTTCCAGGAGCGGCAGGCGGGCCAGCACCTTCGCGGACTCGCGCAGCACCAGGCACAGCGCTATGGCGTCCAGGCCCGCCCCGCCGGAGTCCTCGTCGAGCAGCAGGCTCAGCAGGTCCGCCTCGGCGAGCCGGGCCCACAGCACGCGGTCGAAGTCGTCGTTTTTTTTCGACGGCGCCCGCGGTGAGCGCCGGGCTGGGCACGGCATCCGGCGCGACCCCGGCAAAGACGCCTTTCGCCGCCTCGGCCGCCGCCTGCTGCTCCTCGGTAAAGGTGAAGTCCACGGTCCCTGCCCTCCGACGACCGGTTCTGACGGTGCGTCAAGATAGAACAGGTTCTAGAAGAAGGGAACGGTCCGGCAGCCCTTCGTCCGCCGACGCCTCAGCGGGCGCTCCGGCTCCCCGGGCCGTGGGCTGCTCGCCTTCCTCCAGGCCGCGAGCCGCGCTCACCTCGCTCCGGGTCGCGAGCTGCTCACCTCGCTCCGGGGCGCGAGCTGCTCACCTCGCTCCGGGGCGCGAGCCGCTCACGTCGCCCCCTACTGCGGGCCGTAACTGCTCACCGTCGCCCCCGACCGCGGGTCGCGAGCCGCTCACGTCGCCCCCGCCCGCGGGCCGTAACTGCTCACCGTCGCCCCCGACCGCGGGTCGCGAGCCGCTCACGTCGCCCCCGCCCGCGGGCCGTAACTGCTCACCTCGCCCCGGGTTAGCCCCGACAGCAATCACCCGTCCCTCAACGGTCGAAGTCCAGCTCCACCGTCTCCGTCGCCGGATGCGACTGGCACGCCAGCACGTACCCCGCCTTTGTCTCCTCCGGCTCGAGCGCGAAGTTGCGGTCCATGCGCACCTCGCCCGCGACCAGGAAGGCCCGGCAAGTCCCGCACACGCCGCCCTTGCAGGCGTAGGGAGCGTCGGGCCGGTTGCGCAGGACGGTTTCGAGGAGCGTCTCACCGTCATGGACCGGCCAGGTCCCGCCGCGGCCGTCGAGCCGGACGGTCACCGTGCTGTGCGTGGGGGCCGCGGCCGCCGGGCCCGGTGCCGTACTAGCGTCCACGTGGAAGATCTCCTCGTGGATCCGGGCCCGGGGCACCCCGAGTCCGAGCAGGGCCCGCTCGGCCTCCTGCACCAGCCCGAACGGCCCGCACAGGAACCATCCCGCCACCTCCCGCACCGGCAGCAGCGCCGGAAGCAGCCCGGTGAGCCGCTCCTGGTCGAGCCGCCCGGACGGCAGCCCCGCCTGCTGCTCCTCGCGGGAGAGCACCGTCACCAGCTGCAGCCGCTCGGGGTGGCGGTCCTTCAGGTCGGCGACCTCCTCCAGGAACATCGTCGAGGCCGTCGTCCGGTCGCTGCGTATCAGACAGAAGCGGGCGTCGGGCTCGCGCGCCAGCAGGGTCGCGGCGATGGACAGCACCGGTGTGATGCCGCTGCCGCCGACGATCGCCGCGTACAGGCCGGGCGCGGGCTGAAGCGTGAAGCGGCCCGCCGGGGTCATCACCTCGAGCTCGTCGCCGACGTTGATCTCCTTCAGCGCGTAACTGGAGAAGGCGCCGCCCTCCACCAGCCGCACCCCGACCCGCAGCGTCCGCGGTCCGTCGGCGTCGGGCTCCGGTGCCGGGGAGCAGATCGAGTACGTCCGCCGTATCTCGGCCCCGTCGACCACGCGCCGCAGCGCGAGGTGCTGACCCGGTGCGTGCCGGTACTCCTCGCGCAGCTCGGGGGGTACCACCAAGGTGAGGGCCACGGAGTCGTCGGTGAGCCGGTCGACCGCGGTCACGGGCAGCGGGTGGAAGTGGGCCATCACACCTCCTTGAAGTGGTCGAACGGTTCCCGGCAGACGAGGCAGCGGCGCAGCGCCTTGCAGGCGGTGGAGGAGAACCAGCTGAGCAGCTCGGTGTCGGCCGATCCGCAGTGCGGGCAGCGGATGGGGTCCGGCTCGGCCGCGGGATCCGGCTCGAGCGCGCGTGTCGGGCCGAGCTCCAGCGGGACCGGTCCCGAGGCGCTTCGCGCGCGCGGCGGCGCTATGCCGAACTCCCGCAGCTTGCGCCGCCCCTCCTCCGTGATGTCGTCCGTCGACCACGCGGGCATGAGCACCCTGCGGACGGTGACCTCGCGCATGCCGTGCTCCCGCAGCACCCGCTCTATGTCCTGGGACATCGCCTCGATCGCCGGGCAGCCGGTGTACGTCGGGGTCAGCTCGACCTCGACCGCGTCGGCGCCGCGTACGTGCACCGCGCGGACCACACCCAGCTCCTCCAGGCTGAGCACGGGCAGCTCGGGGTCGGGCACCGAGCCCGCAAGCCGCAGCAGCTCCGCCTCCAGGGGTGTCGTGGCGGTCACCATGACGCCCCCGGGTGGCTGCGGTGCAGGTGCTGCATCTCGGCGAGCATGCGCCCGAACGGCTCGGTGTGCAGGCCCTGCCGGCCCGCGCCCGCCGACCACGCCCCGGACTGCGGGCCCTCGGGGAGCGTCAGGGTGGCCCGGCGCAGTACGTCGCCCACGGACTCCAGCCAGGCCGCCTGCATCCCCGCCCAGTCGATGTCCAGGCCCTCCACCGGCTGGAACATCTCCCCGGTGAACCGCCACAGCGTCTGGCAGGCCCGTTGCATCCGCTCGTGGCTGACGTCCGTGCCGTCGCCGAGCCGCAGCGTCCATTGTTCGGCGTGGTCGCGGTGGTAGGCGACCTCCTTGACGGCCTTCCCGGCGAGCGGGGCGAAGTCGCCGTCCTCGGCGGCCAGTTGCGTGTACAGCAGGTGCTGGTAGGTGGAGAAGTACAGCTGGCGGGCGATGGTGTGGGCGAAGTCGCCGTTGGGCTGCTCCACGAGCTGGAGGTTGCGGAAGGCGCGCTCCTCGCGCAGATACGCCAGCTCGTCCTCGTCCCCGACCATCGACAGCAGTACCCGGGCCTGGCCCAGCAGGTCCAGGGCGATGTTGGCGAGGGCGACCTCCTCCTCCAGGACGGGCGCATGACCCGCCCACTCCCCCAGGCGGTGGGAGAGCACCAGGGCGTCGTCGCCCAGGGCGAGGGCGGCCGTCGTGGGAACCGTGGTCGTCACAGGTGCTTCACCCCCTCCGGGATCTGGTAGAAGGTCGGGTGCCGGTAGGGCTTGTCGGCGGCCGGCTCGAAGAAGGGGTCCTTCTCGTCCGGTGAGGACGCCGTGATCGCCGAGGACGGGACGACCCAGATCGAGACGCCCTCGCCGCGCCGGGTGTAGAGGTCGCGGGCGTTGCGCAGGGCCAGCTCCGCGTCCGGGGCGTGCAGGCTGCCGGCGTGGGTGTGGGACAGGCCGCGCCGGGTGCGCACGAAGACCTCCCACAGGGGCCAGTCGGTGTTCGTCATGCTCGCCTCGCTCCTGTCTCACCGGTGTGCTTGGCCGCGTACGCCGTGGCCGCCTCCCGTACCCACGCGCCCTCGTCGTGGGCCCGTCGGCGCTGGGTGATCCGCTGTTCGTTGCACGGGCCGTTGCCCTTGAGGACCTCCCAGAATTCGGTCCAGTCGATGGGACCGAAGTCGTAGTGGCCCCGCTCCTCGTTCCACTTCAGGTCCGGGTCCGGGAGGGTGAGGCCGAGGGACTCGGCCTGCGGGACGCAGATGTCGACGAAGCGCTGGCGCAGCTCGTCGTTCGAGTGGCGCTTGATCTTCCAGGCCATCGACTGCGCGGAGTGCTGGGAGGCGTCGTCGGGTGGGCCGAACATCATCAGCGACGGCCACCACCAGCGGTCCACCGCATCCTGCGCCATCGCGTGCTGCTCGGGGGTGCCGCGGCTGAGGGCCAGCAGCAGCTCGTACCCCTGGCGCTGGTGGAAGGACTCCTCCTTGCAGATGCGGACCATCGCGCGCGCGTACGGCCCGTAGGAGCAGCGGCACAGCGGGACCTGGTTGGTGATCGCGGCGCCGTCCACCAGCCAGCCGATCGCGCCGACGTCCGCCCAGGTCAGCGTCGGGTAGTTGAAGATCGAGGAGTACTTCTGGCGGCCGCTGTGCAGCTTGTCGAGCAGCTCGTCGCGGCTGGTGCCGAGGGTCTCGGCCGCGCTGTACAGGTACAGGCCGTGGCCCGCCTCGTCCTGGACCTTGGCCATGAGGATGGCCTTGCGACGCAGGGAGGGCGCGCGCGTGATCCAGTTGGCCTCCGGCTGCATGCCGATGATCTCGGAGTGGGCGTGCTGGGCGATCTGCCGGATCAGCGTCGCGCGGTAGGCGTCGGGCATCCAGTCCCGTGGCTCGATCCGCTCGTCCGCGGCCACGGCGGCGTCGAAGGCGCGCTGGTAGGCGTCGGTGTCCGGGGCGCCGTCCGAGGCGCCGTACGCCTGTGTGCGGGCCGTCTGCTGGGCGGCTGCTGTCGCCATGCGGTCCCCCTCGACCTCGACTTCTTCCATGTCTACCGACCGATCGTTCGGTTCGTGCGATTCAATGGTGAGCCGCGGCGCCGTAAGGTGTCAACCGCTGTGGACAACCCGCTGTGCCTCCTTTGGACAAAGCGCGGTACGTCTGCTGAGCCGACTCGTGCGGCGTCTGCCGTGGGGTGAGCTGCGGCACGTCCTGCCGGGCCGTACGCCGGCGCCATTCGGCGGTGGGCCGCTTTGAGCGCCGTACGAGCGACGGCCGGCAGAGCGGCACGCGAAGCAGTCTCGGCAGGGGGCGGCCGGGTCGGCCTGGGGGTGTGCCCGGCGGCCGGGCCTGAGTACCGTTCCGGTGCGGCGCCGAGGAGCGGCGCGCGTGGCAGTGCGGTGCCCTGCGGCCCTGCGGCCGGGCGCGGCTGGGCGGGTGGGTGGCCGGAAGACGGGGATCGGGAAACGGGGCGGAATGGACGCGTACGACGAGGACTCGAACGTCCCGGACGGGCCGGCCGGGACGGCCGGGGCCGGCGGGACGGCCGGGGCCGGCGGGACGGGCCGCCCGGCCGACTCCGACGACTCGTCGCCCGGCGGCCGGCCGACAGCCCCCGAGCGGAGTGTTCGCCTCCCGGCGCCCGGCGAGCGGAGTGTCCGTGTCCCGGCGTCCGCCGAGCCGAGTGGCCCCCTCCCGGACTCCGCCCGTCCCCTCCCCGCACCTCCCCCCGAACCGGCGTACGTCTCCGCGCCCGCCGAGTCCGGTCCCCGTGCCGGAACCCGCACCGGTGTCGCCGCGCTCTCCCCGCGCTATCAGGTCGGCGCGGCGCTGGCGCTCGCGGTCGTCGCGGTGACCGCCTGCGTGCACCTCGGCATGGTGTTCCTGCACGTCGCGCCGCCGAACACGGTGACGAAGCAGCACGGCAAGGCCATCGACGAGTGGATCTACCCGGAGTTCGAGCAGAACTGGAAGCTCTTCGCGCCGAACCCGCTGCAGCAGAACATCGCGGTGCAGGTGCGCGCCGAGGTCCGTACGACGGACGGCGGCACGCGCACCACCGGCTGGTACGACCTGTCCGCTCAGGACGGCCGGGCCATCGACGGCAATCTGCTGCCGAGCCACACCCAGCAGAACGAGTTGCGCCGCGCCTGGGACTTCTACGTCGCCTCGCACGACAGCGACAACCGTCCGGCGGCCCTGCGCGGCGCGCTGGCGGAGCAGTACCTGCGCCGCATCGTCGTGCTGCGCCTCGACCGCGAGCACGCGGCCGGCCCGGGCGGCGTCGTGGACCGTGTCCAGGTCCGCAGCCGCATCACCAACGTGCCCCCGCCGAAGTGGAGCGGGGAGAAGGTGCCGGACAGGCCCGCGTACCGCCTGCTGCCGTGGTGGTCGGTGCCGGCCGACGAGGCCGAGGGAGGGGTGCGGTGAACCGCCTCGCGCTCTCCGTCTCCCGCGGGATCGGCCGGGTCACCGAAGCGGCACTCGGCCCCTACCAGGCGGCCGTCATACGCATCGGCTTCTCCGCGACCTGGCTGCTGTTCCTGCTGTGCGAGTTCCCCCACCGCCAGGAGCTGTACGGGCCCGACGGGCCGTGGAGCTGGGACCTCGCCCAGCAGCTGACCGCGGACAACGGCGCCTTCACGGCCCTGATGTGGTTCAAGGGCCAGGTCTGGTTCGAGGTTGTCTACGCGCTGGCCGTCCTGTCGGGCCTGCTGCTGATGCTGGGCTGGCGCACCCGCACGATGTCCGTGCTGTTCATGGTCGGCGTGCTCTCGCTGCAGAATCGCAGCGTCTTCGTGGGCGACGGCGGCGACAACGTCCTGCACCTGATGTCGCTGTACCTGGTCTTCACCCGCTGCGGCCAGGTGTGGTCGCTGGACGCGCGGCGGGCCCGGCGCGCGGAGGCGGCACGCGCGCGTGGGGAGCGGATGCCTGACCGGGCCGGCCCCGTCCTGTGGACCGCGCTCGGGCTGGTCCTGGCCGTGGTGACCGCGGCGGGCCGGCTCGAGGGCGAGTGGCTCGTGCCCGCGCTCCTGTGGGCCGTGTGGCTGGCGCAGGCACTGTGGTGGGTGGTCGGGCGGCGCGCCGGGTCGGCGGAGCCACGGATCCTGCTCGACGTGGTCGCCAACATCCTGCACAACGGCGCCCTGCTCGTGATCATGGCCGAGGCCTGCCTGATCTACGCGACGGCCGGCTGGTACAAGATCCAGGGTTCGCGCTGGCAGGACGGCACCGCCGTCTACTACCCGCTCCACCTGGACTACTTCTCGCCCTGGCCGGCGCTCGCCGACCTGCTGTCGGCCAGCGGCACCCTGGTGATGCTGGTGACGTACGGGACCGTCATCGTGCAGGTCGCCTTCCCGTTCACGCTTTTCAACCGGCGGGTCAAGAACGTCCTGCTGGCGGCCATGATGGCCGAGCACGCCGTGATCGCGGTCGTCCTGGGGCTGCCGTTCTTCTCACTGGCGATGATCGCGACGGACGCGGTGTTCCTGCCGACGTCGTTCCTGCACCGGGCGGGCGGCTGGGCGGCGCGCGCGCGTGGACGGCTGTTTCCGCGCGCCGCCCGGACCCTGCCGGGGGACCCGCGCTCCCCGGAGGACAGCGAGCCCGCCCACGTAGGCTTCACGGCATGACCGACCCCGTACGCGCCTGGCACCGGCTCGCCGACACCTGCGTGCTGCTCGACGGCTTCCACGCCCTCAAGCACGCGGTGCGCTTCGGGGCCGAGGTGCCGGTGGCGGTCACCGTCGACCGGCGGGCGGCGCTCGCCCTCGCCGACGAGCTGGCCCCGGACGTACGGGACAGGCTGGCCGCCCAGCTGACCGAGGTGCCGCAGGAGACGTACGCGTCGCTCGTCCCGCGTCCCCACCCCACGGCCGTGGCCGCTCTCGCCGTACGCCCCTCCCGCGACGCCCATCTGCGGGCGCTGGCCCGCATGCCCCGCAGCGCGCCCGTGGTCGTCCTGGACCAGCCGCGCAACCTGGGCAACGCGGGGGCCGTGATCCGGCTGGCCGCCGGCTTCGGGGCGACCGGTGTGGTCACCACCGGCACCCTGGACCCCTGGCATCCGACGGTGGTGCGCGGCGGGGCGGGGCTGCACTTCGCGACCGCCGTGGAGCGGCTCACCGTCGACGAGCTGCCGCCCGGTCCGCTGTTCGCCCTCGACCCGGAGGGCGAGGACATCCGAGGGCTGAAGCTGCCGGACGACGCCGTGCTCGCCTTCGGCTCCGAGCGCAGCGGGCTGTCCGCCGAACTCCGCGCGCGCACCGACCACTTGGTGGCACTGCCGATGCGCCCCCAGGTCTCCAGCTACAACCTCGCGACCAGCGTGGCCATGACGCTGTACCACTGGAGCGCCACCGGGGGCGCACCGATCACCTCCTAGGGGCACGGGAGCGCCGCTGGGCGCGCCCCCCGGCTCCTACGCCTGCCGGCGCACCTCCACCACCCGGAAGCGGTTCGCGACGAACGCCCCGTCGGTGAGCGCCGCGCTGGCCGCCGGGTTGCCGCCCGAGCCGTGGAAGTCGGAGAAGGCGGCCGTCTGGTTGACGTACACCCCGCCGGTGAGGTTGAACGACAGCTGGGCGGCCTCTTCCAGGCACACCTCCTGCACCGCCTGCTCGACCTCCTCGTCGGTCGTGTAGGCGCCCACCGTCATCGCGCCCTTCTCGCGGATCGTCCGGCGCAGCAGCTCCACCGCGTCCGCCGCGGAGTCGACCGCGACGGCGAAGGAGACGGGGCCGAAGCACTCGCTCATGTAGGCGGCCTCGGCGTCCGGCTTGGCGCCGTCCAGCTTCACGATCACGGGTGTACGGACGACCGCGCCCGGGAAGTCCGGGTTGCTGACCTCCCGGGAGGCGAGGGCGACTTCGCCCAGGCCCGCCGCGGCCTCCAGTCGGGCCTTCACATCCGGGTTGACGATCGCGCCGAGCAGGGCGTTCGCGCGCGCGTCGTCGCCGAGGAGGCCGTTGACCGACTTCGCGAGGTCGGCGACCACCTCGTCGAAGGACTTGGGGCCCTCGTCGGTGCGGATGCCGTCGCGGGGGATGAGCAGGTTCTGCGGGGTGGTGCACATCTGGCCGCTGTACAGGGACAGCGAGAAGGCCAGGTTGGACAGCATCCCCTTGTAGTTGTCGGTCGACTCCACGATCACCGTGTTGACGCCGGCCTTCTCCGTGTAGACCTGCGCCTGGCGGGCGTTGGCCTCCAGCCAGTCGCCGAACGCCGTCGAACCCGTGTAGTCGATGATCCTGATCTCGGGCCGGGTGGCCAGGGTCTTGGCGATGCCCTCGCCGGGGCGCTCGGCAGCCAGCGCGACCAGGTTGGCATCGAAGCCCGCCTCGGCGAGCACCTCGCGGGCGATCTTCACCGTCAGCGCGAGCGGCAGCACCGCGCGCGGGTGGGGCTTCACCAGGACCGCGTTGCCGGTGGCCAGGGAGGCGAACAGGCCCGGGTAGCCGTTCCATGTCGGGAAGGTGTTGCAGCCGATGACCAGCGCGATCCCGCGCGGAACCGGCGTGAACTGCTTGGTGAGCGCCAGCGGGTCGCGCTTGCCCTGGGGCTTGGTCCACTCCGCGGTGTCCGGGGTGCGCACCTGCTCCACGTACGCGTACGCCACCGCCTCCAGGCCGCGGTCCTGCGCATGCGGGCCGCCCGCCTGGAACGCCATCAGGAAGGCCTGGCCGGAGGTGTGCATGACGGCGTGTGCGAACTCGTGCGTCCGGTCGCTGATCCGCTTGAGAATCTCAAGACACACCACGGCACGCGCCTCCGCGCCCGCGTCGCGCCAGGCGCGCTGGCCGGCCTTCATGGCGGGCAGCAGCACGTCGATGTCCGCGTGCGGATATGTCACGCCCAGTTCGATGCCGTACGGCGAGACCTCGCCGCCCACCCAGTCGTCCGTGCCGGGCTGGCCGAGGTCCAGACGGGTGCCCAGGACGGCGTCGAAGGCGGCCTTGCCCGCGGCCGCGTCCAGGCTGCCGTGCTCACCGTAGGCCTTGGGGTGCTCGGGGTGGGGCGACCAGTACGCGCGCGTGCGGATCGCCTCCAGGGCCTGGTCCAGGGTGGGCCGGTGCCTGGCGATCAGCTCGTGCGCGGTCAGTTCGGCGGCCATGCGGGACCAACTCCTCGTCTCAAGAACTCTTCGTCGAGCTCATGACCTGGGCAGAACCATGGGCAGGAACGGCTAGACAGGGCTAGAGTAACCGAACGATCGGTCGGGACAAGGGGGCCTGCCGCATCTGTGGAAAACGCCGTGCGGGAGGATCGCGCACATGACAGCACTCGACCTCAGCAGCCCCGTGGCCGTCGTCGGCACCGGCACCATGGGACAGGGCATCGCCCAGGTCGCGCTCGTCGCGGGCCATCCCGTGCGGCTGTACGATGCCGTGCCCGGACGCGCCCGGGAGGCGGCCGCCGCGATCGGTGCCCGCCTTGACCGGCTCGTCGAGAAGGACCGGCTCACCGGCCCCGACCGGGACGCGGCCCGCGCCCGGCTCCGGTCCGCCGAGAGCCTTGCCGAGCTCGCGGACTGCGCGCTGGTCGTCGAGGCCGTCCTGGAGCGGCTGGACGTCAAGCAGGAGCTGTTCCGGGAGCTGGAGGGCATCGTCGCCGACGACTGCCTGCTCGCCACGAACACCTCGTCCCTGTCGGTGACGGCGATCGGCGGCGCCTTGCGCAACCCGGGCCGCTTCGTGGGCCTTCACTTCTTCAACCCGGCCCCGCTGATGCCGCTGGTGGAGGTCGTCTCCGGGTTCGCCACCGACGTCACGTCGGCCACGCGCGCGTACGAGACGGCCCGCGCCTGGGGCAAGACCCCGGTCGCCTGCGCGGACACCCCAGGTTTCATCGTCAACCGCATCGCGCGGCCCTTCTACGCCGAGGCCTTCGCGGTCTACGAGGCCCAGGCCGCCGACCCCGCCACCATCGACGCGATCCTGCGCGAGTCCGGCGGCTTCCGGATGGGCGCCTTCGAGCTGACCGACCTCATCGGGCAGGACGTCAACGAGTCCGTCACCCACTCCGTGTGGCAGTCCTTCTTCCAGGACGTCCGCTTCACGCCCTCGCTCGCCCAGCGGCGCCTGGTCGAGTCCGGCCGCCTCGGCCGCAAGAGCGGGCACGGCTGGTACGACTACGCCGACGGCGCCGAGCGCCCCGAGCCGCACACCGCGGAGAAGGCCCAGGAGCCCGCGTACGTCGTCGCCGAGGGCGATCTGGGACCGGCGTCCGAGGTGCTCGCGCTGATCCGCGAGGCGGGCATCTCCGTCCGCGAGGAGGACGAGGACCACGGGACCCGCCTGGTGCTGCCCAGCGGCGGCCAGCTGGTCCTCGCCGACGGACAGACCTCGGTCGAGTTCCGGGACGTCGTCTACTTCGACCTGGCGCTGGACTACCGCCGAGCCACCCGCATCGCCCTGTCCGCCTCCCAGGACACCTCGCCGCAGACCCTCAAGGAGGCCACCGGCCTCTTCCAGGCGCTCGGCAAGGACGTCAGCGTCATCGGCGACGTCCCCGGCATGATCGTCGCCCGCACGGTCGCGCGGATCGTCGACCTGGCGCACGACGCCGTCGCCAAGGGCGTGGCCACCGAGGAGGACATCGACACCGCGATGCGCCTGGGAGTCAACTACCCCCTCGGCCCCTTCGAGTGGAGCCGCAGGCTCGGCCGGTCCTGGGCCTACGACCTCCTGGACGATCTGCACCTGCGCGACCCGTCCGGACGTTACGCGCCGTCCCTGGCGCTCTACCGCCACGCGTACGCCACCGAGAAGCGGGAGGGCACCTCATGACCGCCGTCAAGCGCGACACGTACACCCCGGAGACGTTGCTGTCCGTCGCCGTGCAGGTCTTCAACGAGCGCGGCTACGACGGCACTTCAATGGAGCACCTGTCCAAGGCGGCCGGCATCTCCAAGTCGTCGATCTACCACCACGTCGCCGGCAAGGAGGAGCTGCTGCGCAGGGCGGTCAGCCGGGCGCTGGACGGGCTCTTCGGGATCCTCGACGAGGAGCACGCGCGCGTGGGGCGCGCCGCCGAGCGCCTGGAGTACGTCGTACGGCGCATGGTCGAGGTGCTCATCGCCGAACTGCCGTACGTGACGCTGCTGCTGCGGGTGCGTGGCAACACCGACACCGAGCGCTGGGCGCTGGAGCGGCGCCGCGAGTTCGACCGCCGGGTCGCCGAGCTGCTGAAGGCGGCGGCCGCCGAGGGGGACGTGCGCGGCGACGTGGAGGTGCGGCTCGCGACCCGGCTCGTCTTCGGGATGATCAACTCGATCGTGGAGTGGTACCGCCCAGACGGGCGCGGCATGAACGAGCGCGAAGTGGCCGACGCCGTCGTCCAGTTGGTCTTCGGCGGCCTGCGCAAGGACACCTGAGTCAGCCCTGCGGCTCCAGGTCCTCCTCCTCGAACACCAACAGCGTGCGCGTGCTGAGCACCTCGGGGATCGCCTGGAGCCGGGTGAGCACCAGCTCCCGCAGCGCCCGGTTGTCCGGCGTGTGCACCAGCAGCAGGACGTCGAAGTCGCCGCCCACCAGCGCAATGTGGGCGGCGCCGGGGAGCTGTCTGAGCTGCTCGCGCACCGTGCGCCAGGAGTTCTGCACGATCTTCAGCGTGATGTACGCCGAGGTGCCCTGCCCTGCGCGTTCGTGGTCGACGCGGGCTCCGAAGCCGCGGATGACACCGTCCTCGATGAGGCGGTTGATGCGCGCGTAGGCGTTGGCGCGCGAGACGTGGACCCGTTCGGCGACCGACCGTACAGAGGCGCGGCCGTCCGTCTGAAGCATCTGCAGGATGTCCTGATCGACACGGTCCAGCGGGCGCGGGGGCGACAGGGCGCCGCCGTCCGAGCTCTCGGCCATTTGTTCAGATGCCATGTCCCCCCGCCTCTCTACCATGGACGTACTGCGTCCATCTCAGGCTGTGCAGAACCGTTTGTCCACAGCCTGGGGGGGCCTGTAGCCAAAATGTGCCGACGACCGAACAATCGGTAGGTGAGGCGCATCACAGACGCCGCGCCTCTTGAAGCCGCTCCCACGAGGAGGTGCCGTCATGACGGTCATGGAGCAGCGTGGCGCGTATCGGCCGTCGCCGCCGCCCGCCTGGCAGCCCCGTACCGACCCCGCGCCGCTGCTGCCCGACGCGGAGCCGTACCGCGTCCTCGGTACGGAGGCGGCCGCGAAGGCCGACCCGGAGCTGCTGCGCCGGCTGTACGCGCAGCTGGTGCTCGGCCGCCGGTACAACGCGCAGGCCACCGCCCTCACCAAGCAGGGCCGCCTCGCCGTCTACCCGTCCAGCACCGGCCAGGAGGCCTGCGAGGTCGCCGCCGCGCTCGTCCTCGAGGAGCGTGACTGGCTCTTCCCCAGCTACCGCGACACGCTCGCCGTCGTCGCCCGCGGCGTGGACCCCGTCGAGGCCCTGACCCTGCTGCGCGGCGACTGGCACACCGGCTACGACCCCTACGAGCGCCGCGTCGCCCCCCTGTGCACCCCGCTCGCCACCCAGCTTCCGCACGCCGTCGGCCTCGCGCACGCCGCCCGCCTCAAGGGTGACGACGTGGTCGCGCTGGCGATGGTCGGCGACGGCGGCACCAGCGAGGGCGACTTCCACGAGGCGCTGAACTTCGCCGCCGTCTGGCAGGCCCCGGTCGTCTTCCTCGTGCAGAACAACGGCTTCGCGATCTCCGTCCCGCTCGCCAAGCAGACCGCCGCTCCCTCCCTCGCCCACAAGGCGGTCGGGTACGGCATGCCGGGCCGCCTGGTCGACGGCAACGACGCCGCCGCCGTCCACGAGGTGCTCAGCGACGCCGTACGGCACGCGCGCGCGGGAGGCGGTCCGACGCTGGTCGAGGCGGTGACGTACCGCATCGACGCCCACACCAACGCCGACGACGCCACCCGCTACCGCGGCGACGCCGAGGTCGAGGCCTGGCGCGAGCACGACCCGATCCTGCTGCTGGAGCGGGAGTTGACCGAGCGCGGCCTCCTCGACGAGGACGGCATCCGGGACGCGCGCGAGGACGCCGAGACGATGGCCGCACAGCTGCGCGAGCGCATGAACCAGGACCCGGCGCTCGACCCCATGGACCTGTTCGCCCACGTGTACGCCGAGCCCACCCCGCAACTGCGCGAACAGCAAGCCCAGTTGCGGGCCGAGCTGGAGGCCGAGGCCGAGTCGGAGGAGAGTGCGGCCCGATGACCACCGTCGCCCTCAAGCCGGCCACCATGGCACAGGCCCTCACGCGCGCGCTACGCGACGCGATGGCTGCCGACCCCGCGGTGCACGTCATGGGCGAGGACGTCGGCACCCTCGGTGGCGTCTTCCGGGTCACCGACGGACTTGCCAAGGAGTTCGGCGAGGACCGCTGCACGGACACGCCGCTGGCCGAGGCCGGCATCCTCGGCACGGCCGTCGGCATGGCGATGTACGGCCTGCGCCCGGTCGTGGAGATGCAGTTCGACGCCTTCGCCTACCCGGCGTTCGAGCAGCTCGTCAGCCATGCCGCGCGGATGCGCAACCGCACGCGCGGCAAGATGCCCCTGCCGATCACCATCCGTGTCCCCTACGGCGGCGGCATCGGCGGCGTGGAGCACCACAGCGACTCCTCCGAGGCGTACTACATGGCGACTCCGGGGCTCCATGTCGTCACGCCCGCTACCGTCGCCGACGCCTACGGGCTGCTGCGCGCCGCCATCGCCTCCGACGACCCGGTCGTCTTCCTGGAGCCCAAGCGGCTGTACTGGTCGAAGGACTCCTGGAACCCGGAGGACCCGCAGACCGTTGAACCGATAGGCCGCGCCGTGGTGCGGCGCACCGGCCGGAGCGCCACGCTCATCACGTACGGCCCGTCCGTGCCCGTCTGCCTCGAAGCCGCCGAGGCGGCGCGGGCCGAGGGCTGGGACCTCGAAGTCGTCGACCTGCGCTCCCTGGTGCCGTTCGACGACGAGACGGTCAGCGCGTCGGTACAGCGCACCGGACGAGCGGTCGTCGTGCACGAGTCGGGCGGATTCGGCGGCCCGGGCGGGGAGATCGCCGCCCGCGTCACGGAGCGCTGTTTCCACTACCTGGAGGCGCCGGTGCTGCGCGTGGCCGGGTTCGACATCCCCTACCCGCCGCCGATGCTGGAGCGGCACCACCTGCCCGGCGTCGACCGGATCCTGGACGCCGTGGCGCGTCTGCAGTGGGAGGCCGAGAGCTGATGGCACAGGTGCTGGAGTTCAAGCTCCCCGACCTCGGTGAGGGGCTCACCGAGGCGGAGATCGTCCGCTGGCTGGTCGAGGTCGGTGACGTCGTCACCGTCGACCAGCCGGTCGTCGAGGTCGAGACGGCCAAGGCGATGGTCGAGGTGCCCTGCCCCTACGGCGGCGTGGTCACGGCCCGCTTCGGCGAGGAGGGCACCGAACTTCCCGTCGGCTCGCCCCTGTTGACGGTGGCGGTCGGGGAGCCGGCCGCCGGCGGCGAGACCGGAAACTCCGGCAGCGTCCTGGTCGGCTACGGCACGTCGGAAGCACCGGCGCGCCGCCGCAGGGTTCGGCCGCAGCCGTTCCCGTCCGCTTCGCGGAACGACGGGGTGCCTGCGGCCGACGGGACGCGGGCCGGTGGTGCGGCGTCGGTGGGCGGCGCACAGGCCGGGGCTACGGCGCCAGGTGCGCGGTCCGCAGGCAGCGGGGTGATGACCACGGCTGCCGCGTCCGGCATGAGCGACGGTCCCGTCCCGGTCATCTCGCCGCTCGTGCGCCGGCTCGCCCGGGAGCACGGAGTGGACCTGCGTCAGCTGACGGGCTCCGGGCCCGACGGGCTGATCCTGCGGGCGGATGTCGAGGACGTCCTCAGGTCCAACGCGGCGCCCGGCGGTACGGCAGGCACGCCCGTCGCCACGGCCGCTTCCGCATCCGGCGCGTCCGCATACGCCGCCGCGGCCCCCGCGCCTGCAGCGGCCACCACCCCCCGTGTCCCGAACGCCCCCGCGCAGACCGCCGCACCAGGTGTCCCGCAGGTCCCATCAGGCACGCGCATCCCCCTCAAGGGCGTCCGCGGTGCCGTCGCCGACAAGCTCTCCCGGAGCCGTCGCGAGATACCGGACGCGACCTGCTGGGTGGACGCCGACGCGACGGAGCTGATGCGTGCCCGGGCGGCCATGAACGCGGCCGGGGGACCGAAGATCTCCCTGCTCGCGCTGCTGGCCCGGATCTGCACGGCCGCGCTCGCCCGCTACCCCGAGCTCAACTCGATGGTCGACATGGAGGCCAGGGAGGTCGTCCGGCTCGCCGAGGTGCACCTCGGCTTCGCCGCGCAGACCGAGCGCGGGCTCGTCGTACCGGTCGTGCGGGACGCGCACGCGCGGGACGCCGAGTCGCTGACCTCCGAGTTCGCCCGGCTGACCGAGGCGGCCCGCGCGGGCACCCTCACACCCGCGGAACTCACCGGCGGCACCTTCACGTTGAACAACTACGGGGTGTTCGGCGTCGACGGCTCCACGCCGATCATCAACCACCCCGAGGCGGCCATGCTCGGCGTCGGCCGCATCGTGCCCAAGCCCTGGGTACACGAGGGCGAGCTGGCCGTGCGGCAGGTCGTCCAGCTCTCGCTCACCTTCGACCACCGGGTCTGCGACGGAGGCACGGCGGGCGGTTTCCTGCGGTATGTGGCCGACTGCGTGGAACAGCCGTCGGTGCTGCTGCGGACGTTGTGACCGCGTCGGCACGCCCGCATTCCCTGTGATCGTGGCGGGACGCATACTCGGGGGGTGACCCCGTACGAGCCCTCCGGCGACCCCGGCGCCGCCACCGAGCGTGCGCCGGGGGCCGATGTCGCCTACGACGCCGTCGTGCTCGCCGGCGGCGCCGCCCGGCGGCTCGGCGGCGCCGACAAACCAGGCGTCCGGGTGGGCGGGCGCGCGCTGCTGGACCGCGTTCTCGGCGCTTGCGCCGATGCGCGCACGACCGTGGTTGTGGCCGATCCCCGACCCACCGCGCGGCCCGTGCGATGGGCGCGCGAGGAGCCGGCCGGCGCGGGCCCGCTCGCCGCGCTCGACGCCGGGCTGCGCCGCACCACGGCGGAGCACGTCGTCGTGCTCTCCGCCGACCTGCCGTTCCTCGAAGAGGCCTCGGTACGGCGGCTGCTGAGCGCCTTGCGCACGGGCGCCGCCGACGGCGTGCTGCTCACCGACGCCGACGGACGGGACCAGCCGCTCGTGGCGGCCTACCGCACGCACGCGCTGCGCCGCGAACTGGCTGCCCTCGCCGGCGCACACGGAGCCCTCACCGGGCTGCCGCTACGTCGGTTGACCGCCGCGCTCGACCTCACCCGCGTCCCGGACCCCGTCGCGTCGTTCGACTGCGACACCTGGGACGACATCGCCACCGCCAGAGCACGGATCAGGGAGCATGGGCACGTGTTGGATGAATGGATTTCCGCAGTCAAGGACGAGCTGGGCATCGACCTGGACGTCGACACCGGCGTCCTGCTCGACCTCGCCCGCGACGCCGCCCACGGCGTGGCTCGGCCCGCGGCACCCCTGACCACCTTCCTCGTCGGCTATGCGGCCGCACAGGGCAACGGCGGCCCCGAAGCGGTCGCCGAGGCCGCCCGCAAGGCCGCCGCCCTCGCCCTGCGCTGGGCGGAAGAGGACACCGCCGAGGCGGGGCCCGGCGCGGGCCCGGACGCCGGATGACCGCCCGCGGCGTCCAGGCCGGCGAGGACGCCGAGGACCTCGATGTCGAGGAGGTGCTCGCCCTCGTGAAGGAAGGCAACGGCAACGGCCCGGGAGGCGGCTATAGCGCCGGCCGTTCGCCGGGCCAGGGCGCTTCCGCGCGCGACGGTGCCACCGCACCCGGGACGTCCTCCCTCGAGGGCGTGCGCCCGGGCCGGGCGACGGCCGCACCCGGCCGTGGCTCCCCCCATCCCGCAGACCGCCACCAGGCCACCCCCTGGCCCGAGGCCCGTGACACCGCCGCCCGCACCGCCCGCCCCCATCGCCCGGGCGATACCTCCACCGGCGCCCGCCGAGCCCCCGTGTCGGTGCCCCTCGACGCCGCCCTGGGTCTGGTCCTGGCCGCCCCCCTCACCGCCCTCACCGACCTTCCCTCCTTCGACACCTCCGCGATGGACGGCTGGGCGGTCGCCGGCCCCGGCCCCTGGGACGTACGGGATGAGGGCGTCCTGGCCGGGCACGGGCAGCCCGAGCCGCTGACCGACGGGGAGGCGGTACGGATCGCGACCGGCGCCCGCATTCCGCAGGACACCACCGCGGTGCTGCGCAGCGAGCACGGCCGCACGGACGCCAAGGGCCGGCTGCACGCGACCCGCGAGGTGGGGCACGGGCAGGACATCCGCCCGCGCGGCCAGGAGTGCCGCACCGGCGACCAGTTGCTGCCCGTCGGCACCCTCGTCACCCCGGCCGTGCTCGGCCTCGCCGCGGCCGCCGGGTACGACACCCTCACCGCGGTCCCCCGCCCCCGCGTCGACGTCTTCGTACTGGGCGACGAGTTGCTCACCGAGGGCCTGCCGCACGACGGCCTGATCCGGGACGCGCTCGGCCCGATGCTGCCGCCGTGGCTGCGGGCGCTGGGCGCCGACGTCACCGCCGTACGACGGATCGGCGACGACGCGAAGGCCCTGCACAAGGCCGTCACCAAGTCCAAGGCCGACCTGATCGTCACCACCGGGGGAACCGCCGCCGGACCGGTCGACCACGTCCACCCCACCCTGCGCCGCATCGGCGCCGAGCTCCTGGTGAACGGCGTCAAGGTGCGCCCCGGCCACCCCATGCTCCTGGCCCGCACCAAGGAGAACCAGCACCTCGTCGGCCTGCCCGGCAACCCCCTCGCGGCCGTCTCCGGGCTACTCACGCTCGCCGAGCCGCTGCTGCGCACCCTGGCGGCGCGCCCTGCCCCGGAGCCGTACACGCTGCCGCTGAAGGAGGCGGTGCACGGGCATCCGTACGACACCCGGCTCGTCCCCGTCGTGCTGCGCGGTGACCACGCCGTCCCGTTGCACTACAACGGCCCGGCCATGCTGCGCGGTATTGCGGCGGCCGATGCCCTCGCCGTCGTACCACCGGGCGGTGCCCGGCCCGGTCAGGAAACCGAACTCCTCGATCTGCCCTGGGCCGCCGCCGGGATCGGGGTGTGTTTCACGTGAAACTTCCGGGCCATGACGCGATCGCCCGCCAGGCGGACGAACATCTCGTGACCCATCGGGTGGAACTCCCGAGAAAGATAGCGGAGCGCCCGATACGGCAGGTCGGCAAACGGCTGGTCATGGCCCTGCTGGTGCTGGTCGCGACCGTCCTGATCGTCTATGCCGACCACGACGGCTACCACGACAACTCGGACGGCTCGGTCGACCTGCTCGACGCTGCCTACTACGCGACCGTCACCCTCTCCACCACCGGATACGGCGACATCACGCCGGTCAGCGACGCGGCCCGGCTCACCAACATCTTCGTCATCACGCCATTGCGCGTACTGTTCCTGATCATCCTCGTCGGCGCCACGCTCGAAGTCCTCACCGAACGCACCCGTGAGGAATGGCGCCTCAACCGCTGGAGGTCCACCGTGCGCGACCACACCGTCGTCGTCGGCTTCGGGACGAAGGGGCGGTCGGCAATCCAGACCGTCTGTGCGACGGGGTTGAAGAAGGAGCAGGTCGTCGTGGTCGACCCCAGTGCGAAGGTGATCGAGGCGGCGACGGCGGACGGGTACGCGGGCGTCATCGGGGACGCGACGCGCAGTGAGGTGCTGAAGCGCGCGGAGGTGCAGCGGGCGCGGCAGATCATCATCGCCACGCAGCGGGACGACACCGCCGTGCTCGTGACGCTCACGGCCCGGCAGCTCAACCGCAGCGCGAAGATCGTGGCTGCGGTACGCGAGGAGGAGAACGCGCCGCTGCTGAGGCAGTCCGGCGCCGACGCCGTGATCACCAGCGCCAGCGCGGCCGGCCGCCTCCTGGGCCTGTCCGTGCTCAGCCCTGCCGCCGGCATGGTCATGGAGGACTTCATCCAGCAGGGGAGCGGGTTGGACATCGTCGAACGGCCCGTCATAAAGGCCGAGGTGGGCAAGAGCCCACGCGAGACGGACGACCTGGTGGTGAGCGTCGTACGCGGGCACCGGGTCCTCGGCTACGACGATCCGTCCATCGGAACCCTGCAGTTGACGGACCGTCTGATCACGATCGTACGGGCGACGCCGGGTGCCAAGGTCACCCCGGACTCCCGGCCGCTGCCCCAGAATTGAGCCACCGCCCACATCGCCCAGATCCACGAGACACTCATCCGTGGTCGCACGGGATTCGTCGAGGTGCCCGCCGCCGGGGTGGCCGTCGTGGTGAGGAGTAGCGTCGGCCCCATGCATGCGATCACGATTCCTGAGGCTGGTGGGCCCGAGGCGTTGGTGTGGGACGAGGTGCCGGATCCGGTGCCCGGAGAGGGCGAGGTGCTGGTCGACGTGGTGGCCAGTGCCGTCAACCGGGCCGACATTCTGCAGCGGCAGGGGCTCTACAACCCGCCACCCGGTGCCTCCCCGTACCCCGGTCTGGAATGCTCCGGGCGGATCGCCGCGGTCGGGCCCGGCGTGTCCGGCTGGGCCGTCGGCGACGAAGTGTGCGCGCTGCTCGCGGGTGGCGGCTACGCCGAGAAGGTCGCCGTTCCGGCCGGTCAGCTGCTGCCCGTGCCCGAGGGCGTCGACCTCAAGCAGGCCGCGGCGCTGCCCGAGGTGACCTGCACCGTCTGGTCCAACGTCTTCATGGTTGCCCACCTCCGGCCCGGCGAGACGCTGCTCGTGCACGGCGGCTCCAGCGGCATCGGCACGATGGCGATCCAGCTCGCCAAGGCCGTCGGCGCGAAGGTCGCCGTCACCGCGGGCACCAAGGAGAAGCTCGACCACTGCGCCGAACTGGGCGCCGACGTCCTGATCAACTACCGCGAGCAGGACTTCGTAGCCGAGGTGAAGCAGGCCACCGACGGGGCCGGCGCCGACGTCATCCTCGACAACATGGGTGCCAAGTACCTCGACCGCAACGTCCAGACCCTCGCCGTCAACGGCCGGCTCGCGATCATCGGCCTCCAGGGCGGCGCCAAGGGCGAGCTGAACATCGGCGCGCTGCTCAACAAGCGAGCCGCCATCAGTGCCACCTCGCTGCGCGCCCGTCCGCTCGGCGAGAAGGCGGCCATCGTCGCGGCCGTACGCGAGCACGTCTGGCCGTTGCTCGCCGCCGGTCACGTACGGCCGGTCGTCGACCGCGAACTGCCGATGAACGACGCCGCGGCCGCCCACCGGATCGTGGAGGAGAGCGGCCACATCGGCAAGGTGCTCCTGGTGGTGCCCTGAACCCCGGGGTCGGCGAAGGGCGCTAACTCCGGCGCACCCTGAGCGCCACGAACGCGAGTCCCAGGCCGAGGCCGATCAGGACCAGTCCGCTGCCGAGCGGCAGGATCCGCAGCACAGGCTCGGCGGAGCGCTCGGTCTGCGCGATGGGCTGGGACGTGGGGCGGTTCGGGGATGCGGACGGCACCACACCGGCCTCGTCGGGCGACTGCGAGGCGGACGTTGCCTTCGGGGTGCCGGTCACGCCCCCGCCGTCCTCGCCGGCCTCGCTCTCCTCGCCCTCCTCCTCCGGCTCCGCCGTGTCGTCGCCCTCCACCTCCTTCGCCGGCTCCCCCGACCGCCCCGGCCGCTGCCTCCCCTCACCCGCCCGGCTCCCGGCCCGCGACGGTTCGGGGGAACGCGAGGGGGAAGAGCCACCGGCGGACGGGGACGCGGAGGAGGAGGGTGCGGAGGAGGAGGACGCGGGCGCCGAGGATGCGGAGGAGGAGGACGCGGGCGCCGAGGGTGCGGCTGCGACGCCGTACGACAAGGCGGAGCCGCAGGGCAGGACGACCGCTCCCAGCACGATCAGCGGTCCCGTCGCCCGCAGTGCGGCGCGCAGCCATGTAGTCAAATCGGGACCCCCTCACGGTGCCCGGTCAGCAGATCAGTGGAATAACACTCACATCATTGGCGCAATCCGGCATTCCGGGTTCGGCCAGCGGGTCGACCCCACTGCACAATCCGGCTATGTCGATACGTCACGGGTTGCTGGCGCTCCTGGAGGACGGCCCCCGCTACGGCTCACGGCTGCGCACCGAGTTCGAGGCGCGCACGGGGGCGGCCTGGCCGCTGAACATCAGCCAGGTCTACTCCACGCTCGGCCGCCTGGCACGGGACGGCATGGTGGTCCAGGCGGGCGTGGACGAGGCCGGCCGTGTGCTGTACGCGCTGACCGAGGCGGGCCGCGGTGAGCTGCTCGCCTGGTACGCGCGGCCCGTGGAGCGCGCGAGCCCGCCGCGTGACGAGCTGGCCATCAAGCTGGTGCTGGCGGTGGGGGCGCCCGGGGTCGACGAACGCGAGGTCGTCGCGGCGCAGCGCCGGCACGTGTCCAAGGCGCTGCACGCCTACGTGCGGCAGCGGGCCGAGGTGCTGGCCCGCTCGCCCGGGCGCCCGGAGGAGATGGCCCGGCTGCTGGTCCTGGAGCGGCTCATCTGCCATGCGGAGGCCGAGGCCCGCTGGCTTGATCACTGCGAGGCCCGCCTGCTGCGCCTGCACCGCCCGGACGGCGCGGACGCGGAGGACTGACCCGCGCCCTCTGAAGGCCCCGCGCCCCAGCACATGCCTGACGGAATCCGCCTGCGCCCACGAAACTTGCCCCGCGTCCCCGGAAACTTGCCCCGCGTCCCCGGAAACCTGCCCCGCGTCCCTGGAAACCGCCCGCGTCCCTGGGAAAACCACCCCGCGTCCCTGGAAAACCACCCCCTCGCACACGTTGGATCACCTTCCGCAGGGGGCACTACGGAGGTGAGATGTACGGGTGCGAGAGAATGGCGGCATGGAGATGCCGAGGAACGAAAGGTCGCCGGAGAATCCGCAGATCCTGGTCGTGGGCCAGGACGGCATGGCGCTCGGCGGCGGTGGGGACGACGACTCCCGCGAGACCCCGGTGACGGAGCAGGTGGAGCAGCCCGCCAAGGTCATGCGGATCGGCAGCATGATCAAGCAGCTCCTCGAAGAGGTGCGCGCGGCTCCTCTGGACGAGGCCAGTCGGGTCCGGCTCAAGGAGATCCACGCCAGCTCGGTGAAGGAGCTCGAGGACGGCCTGGCGCCGGAGCTCGTCGAGGAGCTGGAGCGGCTCTCCCTGCCGTTCACGGACGACGCGACCCCCAGCGACGCCGAACTGCGCATCGCGCAGGCGCAGTTGGTGGGCTGGCTGGAGGGCCTCTTCCACGGGATCCAGACGACCCTGTTCGCTCAGCAGATGGCTGCGCGGGCCCAGCTGGAGCAGATGCGCCGCGCCCTTCCGCCGGGCATCGGCCACGACGGGAGCGACGACCACCGCGCGGGCGGCCGCGCGGGCGGGCCGTACCTGTAGCCCGTACCCCTCAGTGCGCCCTCGTCGGCGCATACACGACAAGGGCCCGGCAGTCGGACTGCCGGGCCCTCACCTCTGACCGGGGTGGATCGGTCAGGACGACGGCGGGTTGCCCGTCGAGACGTCGAGCTGGATCTCGGGCATGTTCTTCGGATCGACGTCCGTGTCGGCGGCGGGGAACTGGTTCATGACCGTGCCCTCGCCGTACGTGTTCTCGTCGACCGGGACGATCTTCACCTGCCAGCCCGCGGCCTGGAGGCACTCCTTCACCGACTTGATGTACTTGAACTGGAAGTCCGGCACGCGGATCTTGTTCGGGTCGTTGTACGACTCGTTCGGCTCCGTGCACTCGCTTTTGTCGATCGTCTTGGACGGGTCCGGCCCGCGGTGCCCCGCGACCGCCGACGTGGACGCGCTGGCGCTGCTGCCCCCGCCCTTGGCGTTGTTGTCGCTGCCGTTGTTGTTCAGGGCCAGGGCCGCGACCAGGCCGACGACCGCGATGACGGCGACGGCGATCGACCCGATGATCACCGGCCGGTTGCGCCTGCCGCCGGTTCCCGGGCCGCCGATCGGGGTCGTGGCCTGCGAGGAGATGTATGGCGGCGGGGTCGACGCCTGCTGCGGCGTGTACGCCGACGGGGTGGGCGTGTGGTAGCCGGCCTGCTGCGGGTAGCCGTATGCCGCAGACGGCGCGGAGGCGGCCGGCGGAGCCGGGGTGCCGTACGGGTTCGGGGTCGGCTGGTACGGCGTCTGGACGTTGCCCGAGGGCGCCGGGGCCGCGTCGACCGGCGGGAACACCGCGGAGCCGACGCCCGCGCCGCTCGGCGTGTGGGCGCCGGGGACGATGCTCGGCGGGGCCGCCTGGAAGGAGGCCGCCACGCGCAGGCACTCGTCGCGCATGGACTCGGCGTTCGGGAAGCGCTCGTTCGGGTTCTTCTTCAGCGCGCGGGCGACCAGCGCGTCCACGGCCGGGGGCAGGGAGCGGTTGATCGAGGAGGGCGCGACCGGGTCCTCCTGTACGTGCGCGTACGCGATGGCCAGCGGGGAGTCCGCGTCGAACGGCAGCCGCCCGGTGACCAGCTGGAACAGCATGATGCCGACCGAGTACAGATCCGAGCGCGCGTCCACGCCCCGGCCGAGGGCCTGCTCCGGCGACAGGTACTGCGGGGTGCCGACGACCATGCCGGTCTGGGTCATCGAGGTGACGCCGGACTGCATGGCGCGGGCGATGCCGAAGTCCATGACCTTGACGACGCCGCGCTTGGTCATCATCACGTTGCCCGGCTTGATGTCCCGGTGGACCAGGCCCATCTCGTGGCTGATCTCCAGCGCGGCGAGCACGTCGGCGGTGATCTTCAGGGCCTTGTCGACGGGCATCGCGCCGTACTGCCGGATGTCCTCCTCGAGCACGGAGCCCAGCGGCCGGCCCTCGATGTACTCCATGACGATGTACGGCGTCGTCATGCCGTCGAGGTCGTCCTCGCCGGTGTCGAAGACCGAGACGATGTTGGTGTGCGTGAGCTTCGCCACTGCCTGGGCCTCGCGGCGGAAGCGCTCGCGGAAGGCCTGCTCCCGGCCCAGTTCGGTGTGGAGGGTCTTGATCGCGACCTGGCGGTCGAGTACGGAGTCGTAGGCGAGGTGCACCGAGGCCATGCCGCCCTCGCCGAGCAAGTCGCGCAGCTGGTAGCGGCCGCCGGCCAGCGCCCGCCCCGCGAACCGGCCCTGTGCGCCGTCCTGGCTCATGTTCTGCGTCCCCCATAGGCGCGGCAGCGGCTGCTGTGCTCCCGCGATCGACTGTCCGTTGACCGGATCCCGGTGATCGAATGTGCTATTCCCGGCCAAGTCTGCCCCAGGGCACTGACACGTCAAGCTCGGTGCCCGTTCCGTGACCGTACGCGAAAGAAGCGTCGCGGAAGCGTTACAGCTGGCGTACGGCCGGTACACAGAATTTGCACGACGGTACCCGTAGGAGGTTTGATGGCCGGTCCGTCTCGGGCCGGTCCTCGTACGCATCCTGGACCGGCGGCTTGCGCGGAGCCTGTAGCGTGGCCGACGGAGACCGTAACAACACCGCGCGCACCGCGGGCAGAAACGACGGCGAGGACTGATGGCACAGACGCAGCGCGCCCAGGGCCCGTCCGACCCCGAGGCGACTGACGGCGGCATGTCAGACGCGCCGGAGATGTGGGGCAACGGCGGGCTTGTCGGCGACGGCCGGTACCGGCTGACCCGCAGACTCGGCCGGGGCGGCATGGCTGAGGTGTTCGCGGCCGAGGACGTACGCCTGGGACGCACCGTCGCGGTCAAGCTGCTGCGCGCCGACCTGGCCGAGGATCCGGTCTCCAAGGCCCGCTTCACGCGTGAGGCCCAGTCCGTGGCCGGCCTCAACCATCACGCGATCGTCGCCGTGTACGACTCCGGCGAGGACCAGGTGGGCGGCCAGTCCGTGCCGTACATCGTCATGGAGCTGGTCGAGGGCCGCACCATCCGTGACCTGCTGCTCAACGCCGAGGCGCCCGGCCCGGAGCAGGCCCTGATCATCGTCTCCGGTGTCCTGGAGGCGCTGGCCTACTCGCACCAGCACGGCATCGTGCACCGCGACATCAAGCCGGCCAACGTCATCATCACCAACAACGGCGCCGTCAAGGTGATGGACTTCGGCATCGCCCGCGCCCTGCACGGGGCGTCGACGACGATGACGCAGACCGGCATGGTCATGGGCACCCCGCAGTACCTCTCCCCGGAGCAGGCCCTCGGCAAGGCCGTCGACCACCGCTCCGACCTGTACGCGACGGGCTGCCTGCTGTACGAACTCCTCGCGCTGCGGCCCCCGTTCACGGGTGAGACCCCGCTGTCTGTGGTCTACCAGCACGTCCAGGACATGCCGGTGCCGCCGTCCCAGATCTCGGACGGGGTGTGCCCGCCGGAACTCGACGGCCTCGTCATGCGGTCGCTCGCCAAGGAGCCCGACGACCGTTTCCAGACGGCCGAGGAGATGCGCGGGCTGATCCAGTACGCGCTGCAGATGCTCTACGACCAGGGCGGCCACACCGGCACCTGGAACACCGGCCCGGTGGAGATGCACGACGGCCGGCACACCCCGGCGGCGGGCCTGGCCGGCACGGCCGTGCTGCCGTACCCCGGCGATGCCGGCTCCGGCACCACGCAGATCCCGCAGCCGATCCTGCCCGCCGGGTACGGCAGCGGCGATGACGGCGGCTTCGAGGGGCACGGCAACAAGGGCAGCGGCCGCGGGAAGCTGTGGGTTCTCGCCGTGCTCGCGGTGATCGCCATCGCGGCGGGCGTGGCGCTGGCGCTGCACAACACCGGCGGCAACGGCAGCGGCAGCGGTGGCGACACCACCAAGTCGCCCACGAGCACGCAGTCGACGCAGGACCAGCAGTCCAGCTCGACCCCGAGCGACTCGGCGTCGAGTCAGCCGTCGGACACGGCGACGGACAGCGGCAGCGGTTCCGGCGGTACCGGCTCGAACTACACGCCGTCGTACACGCCCTCGTACACGCCGTCCCAGTCGGCCCCGGACGAGCCGTCCAACCAGCCGTCGAATCCGCCGACTTCCAACGCACCGTCGAACCCGCCGACGCCGTCGACGCCCACGGACACGGGCGGCCCGACCGACGGGACGAGCGGTGACGGCGGCAACAGCAGCGGTACGTCCCAGGGCGTGGGGAGCCCCGGGGGCATCGGCTGATCATCCTTCACGCGCGCGTGGACCGTAACCGGGTTCCACGCGCGCGTGTCGTAATCGGTCCTATCAGGGCCTATCTGGTCCTATCTGGTCCCTCTCGGGGCCCTTTCCCGGGATCACTCGGCGAACGCCCCGCACACCGCGTCGTACTCCTGTGTCCACCACACCGCGAGTGCCGACGCGGCCGGGAACTGCGGGTCGGCGCGGGTGTCGCCGCGTTCGTAGTGCCAGCGCAGCATCCAGAAGTCGTTCAGGCGCTCCCACCACACGCGGTGCACGGCCGCCGCGAGCTCCGAGGGCGTGGCGCCGGCCGCGCGCCGGTAGGCGCGCCCGTACGCCCTCACCTTCGGCAGGTCGAGGGTGCCGGCCGGCCGGACGAAGAAGATCGCGGCGGCCCGTACGGCCTCCTCCGCGCGGGGCTGCACGCCGAGCCGGTCCCAGTCGACGATCGCGGCGGGCGCGTCCCCCTGGTAGAGCAGGTTGAAGGGGTGGAAGTCCCCGTGTACCCAGCCCACCGGGCCGCCGCGCGGGGGGCGCCGGTCCGCGTGCTGCTCCAGGAGCGCGCGCCGCTCCAGGAGCCGGTGCCGGGCCAGCTCGTCGAAGGCGTCCGCCGGGCGGTGGCGCCGGACGTGAGCGAGCAGGTCGTCGATGAGGGCGAAGGTGTCGGCGGGGTCGGCGCTCTCCACGGGGTGGGGGCTCGTGGCGGGGCGGGTGCGGCCCTTCGGCGGCATCACGCGCTCCAGGCAGGCGTGCACCGCCCCCAGGAGCGTCCCGAGGCGCGCGCACTGCCCCGTGGTGAGCTGGCCGCCGTGGCGGTGCCGGCCGTCGATCCAGGGGTGCAGGGCGTACGCGTGGCCGCCGATGACGGCGACCGTGCGCCCGTCTCGCCCGGCGAGCGGCGGCGCCACGGGGACGCCCAGGTCGGCCAGGCGCTGGGTGGCCCGGTGCTGCCGGGCGATCGCCGCGGGGTCGGCGGTGTCGGGGTCGAAGTGGTGCTTGAGGAAGTAGCGGCCGCGGGTCGTCCACAGCCGGTAGCCGCGGTTGAGCAGGCCCTGGTGGACGGGCTCGCAGGTGAGGGCGGAACCGGCGGCGTACTGGCGCAGCAAGGCGCTCAGAGGGGGCGCATGGGGCACTAGGGGTGGTACACATGGGCGCGGCACGCGCCAGATGCTAAGGCACCGGACGGAGCCGTGAGCTGCGGGTTGTCGCAGACGGTCACTTTCGGTCACGGTAAGTGCTCGAAATGTCGGGCGATCTTCATCCTCACCCGGGGGCACCGGATGGACGTCGTCCGCCCCCGCTGAACCCTTCCCGTCTCCCGGGTGGCCGGGATAACGTGCCGGTGTCCCGGCCCCCTTGCAAGGCTGTGACCAGCGGCTGCCCCGAATGCCCTGTCAGGTAGTTGGATTTCCAAGCAAAAATACTTGGAATTCCAAGGAAAAACGCAGGTCAGAAGGGGTTTCACAGAAATGTGGAGCAGTGGGTAACGTGACTGTTGCAGGGCGCTCGCCGGGGCACCTGTCACGCCTGTTCCCGGCCGAGTGGCACCCACCCCGTGCCCGGTGGTCGGACCAGGTGAGCCTCCCCCAGGCTCTCAACGAGCAGGGGGGACCCCAGGCCTACCGGCAACCCCGGGGGCCGGACCGACGGAGGAGCACACGTGACCGTGGAGAGCACTGCCGCGCGCACACCGCGACGCAGCGCCGGAAGCAAGGCCGGAACGACCGGTACGAAAGCGGCCGGCACCACCGGCACCAAGCGCACCACCCGCACGACCGCCAAGAAGGGCACCCGCGCCGCGGACCCCGAGCTCGTGCAGCTGCTGACGCCCGAAGGACAGCGCGTCAAGAACGCCGAGTACGACAAGTACGTCGCCGGCATCACCCCCGAAGAGCTCCGCGGCCTGTACCGCGACATGGTGCTCACCCGCCGCTTCGACGCCGAGGCCACCGCACTGCAGCGCCAGGGCGAGCTGGGCCTGTGGGCCTCGCTGCTCGGCCAGGAGGCCGCCCAGATCGGCTCCGGCCGGGCCCTGAACGACGACGACTACGTCTTCCCGACCTACCGCGAGCACGGCGTCGCCTGGTGCCGCGGCGTCGACCCGACCAACCTCCTCGGCATGTTCCGCGGCGTGAACAACGGCGGCTGGGACCCGGGCAGCAACAACTTCCACCTCTACACGATCGTCATCGGCTCCCAGACGCTGCACGCCACGGGTTACGCGATGGGCGTGGCCAAGGACGGCGCTGACTCGGCGGTCATCGCGTACTTCGGCGACGGCGCCTCCAGCCAGGGCGACGTGGCGGAATCGTTCACCTTCTCCGCGGTCTACAACGCTCCGGTGGTGTTCTTCTGCCAGAACAACCAGTGGGCGATCTCCGAGCCGACCGAGAAGCAGACCCGCGTCCCGCTCTACCAGCGCGCCCAGGGCTTCGGCTTCCCCGGCGTCCGCGTCGACGGCAACGACGTGCTGGCCTGCCTGGCGGTCACCAAGTGGGCGCTGGAGCGCGCCCGCAGCGGCGAGGGCCCCACCCTGGTCGAGGCGTACACGTACCGCATGGGCGCCCACACCACCTCCGACGACCCCACCCGCTACCGCCACGACGACGAGCGGGCCGCCTGGGAGGCGAAGGACCCGATCCTGCGCCTTCGCCGTTACCTGGAGGCCTCAAACCACGCGGACGAGGGATTTTTCGCGGAACTCGAGGCCGAGAGCGAGGCGTTGGGCAAACGAGTGCGCGAAGCGGTCCGAGCCATGCCGGACCCGGACCACTTCGCCATCTTCGAGAACGTGTACGCGGACGGGCACGCGCTCGTCGACGAGGAGCGCGCCCAGTTCGCCGCCTACCAGGCGTCGTTCGCGGACGCAGAGGGGGTCTGAGCATGGCAGCGGAGAAGATGGCCCTGGCCAAGGCGATCAACGAGTCGCTGCGCCGCGCCCTGGAGTCCGACCCCAAGGTCCTCATCATGGGCGAGGACGTCGGCAAGCTCGGCGGCGTGTTCCGCGTGACGGACGGCCTGCAGAAGGACTTCGGCGAGAGCCGCGTCATCGACACCCCGCTCGCCGAGTCGGGCATCGTCGGTACGGCGATCGGTCTGGCGCTGCGGGGCTACCGCCCGGTGGTGGAGATCCAGTTCGACGGCTTCGTCTTCCCGGCGTACGACCAGATCGTCACGCAGCTCGCGAAGATGCACGCGCGCTCCCTGGGCAAGGTCAAGCTCCCGGTCGTCGTCCGCATCCCCTACGGCGGCGGCATCGGCGCGGTGGAACACCACTCGGAGTCCCCCGAGGCGCTGTTCGCGCACGTGGCGGGCCTGAAGATCGTCTCGCCTTCGAACGCGTCGGACGCGTACTGGATGATGCAGCAGGCCATCCAGAGCAACGATCCGGTGATCTACTTCGAGCCCAAGCGGCGTTACTGGGACAAGGCCGAGGTCAACACGGAGGCGATCCCGGACCCGCTGCACACGGCACGCGTCGTCCGCGAGGGCACCGACCTCACCCTTGCCGCCTACGGCCCGATGGTGAAGCTCTGCCAGGAGGTCGCCGACGCGGCCGCCGAGGAGGGGAAGTCGCTGGAGGTCCTGGACCTGCGCTCGGTCTCCCCGCTCGACTTCGACTCCATCCAGGCCTCGGTGGAGAAGACTCGCCGCCTGGTGGTGGTGCATGAGGCGCCGGTGTTCTTCGGCTCCGGCGCGGAGATCGCCGCCCGGATCACCGAGCGCTGCTTCTACCACCTGGAGGCCCCGGTGCTGCGGGTCGGCGGCTACCACGCGCCGTATCCGCCGGCGCGCCTGGAGGAGGAGTACCTGCCGGACCTGGACCGCGTGCTCGACGCCGTCGACCGCTCGCTGGCGTACTGAGGAGAGGGCAGTGACGACGATGACGGAAGCGTCCGTGCGTGAGTTCAAGATGCCGGACGTGGGCGAGGGACTCACCGAGGCGGAGATCCTCAAGTGGTACGTCCAGCCGGGTGACACGGTCACCGACGGCCAGGTGGTGTGCGAGGTCGAGACGGCCAAGGCGGCCGTCGAACTCCCCATCCCCTACGACGGCGTGGTCCGCGAGCTGCACTTCCCCGAGGGCACCACGGTGGACGTGGGCACGCCCATCATCGCGGTGGACGTGACGGGCGGGGAGGCCGCGGAGGTGCCCGCCCAGACTCCGGCCCAGGCCCCGGTTCAGGAGACGGCCGAGGAGCCGAAGGCGGAGGGCCGCCAGCCGGTCCTCGTCGGCTACGGCGTTTCGACGTCCTCGACGAAGCGGCGCCCGCGCAAGGGCCCCGAGGTGTCGGTCTCGGAGGCGTCGGCGGCGCTCCAGTCGGAGCTGAACGGCCACGGCACGGCCGCCGCGGCCGCGGTCGTAGCGCCCGCGGCCGTCGCGCCCGCCATGCCCCGCCCGCTGGCCAAGCCGCCGGTCCGCAAGCTCGCCAAGGACCTGGGCGTCGACCTGTCGACGGTGGTCCCCTCGGGCCCGGACGGCATCATCACGCGCGAGGACGTGCACGCGGCGGTGGCCCCGCCGAAGGCCCCCGAGCCTGCGCTCGAGGCACCGGTTGCCGCTGCCGCCCCCGCTGCCCCGGCGCCGACGGTGACGTACGACGGCACGCGCGAGACCCGCATCCCGGTCAAGGGCGTCCGCAAGGCGACGGCGACGGCGATGGTCGGCTCGGCGTTCACGGCACCGCACGTCACGGAGTTCGTGACGGTGGACGTGACGCGGACGATGAAGCTGGTCGAGGAGCTCAAGCAGGACAAGGAGATGCAGGGCCTGCGGGTGAACCCGCTCCTGCTGATCGCGAAGGCCCTGCTGGTGGCGATCCGGCGCAACCCGGACATCAACGCGTCCTGGGACGAAGCGAACCAGGAGATCGTCCAGAAGCACTACGTCAACCTGGGCATCGCGGCGGCGACCCCGCGCGGCCTGATCGTCCCCAACATCAAGGACGCCCACACCAAGACCCTGCCGGAACTGGCCCAGGCGCTTGGCGAGTTGGTGTCCACGGCTCGCGAGGGCAAGACGTCCCCGGCAGCGATGCAGGGCGGCACGGTGACGATCACGAACGTCGGTGTCTTCGGCGTCGACACCGGCACGCCCCTCCTCAACCCCGGCGAGTCCGCGATCCTCGCCGTCGGCGCGATCAAGCTCCAGCCGTGGGTCCACAAGGGCAAGGTGAAGCCGAGGCAGGTCACGACGCTGGCGCTGAGCTTCGACCACCGCCTCGTCGACGGCGAGCTGGGCTCGAAGGTCCTGGCGGACGTGGCGGCGATCCTGGAACAGCCGAAGCGGTTGATCACCTGGGCGTGAGCCGAGGGGAGCCGCGCACCTCACCTGTGTGCGCGGCTCAGTCCTCCCTACCTTGTTGATCGGGATGAGCGAGCCATTCGTAGGGTTGGCTCACCCAGGGGGTCCGGGTGTGGCTTTCAGTCCTCTGC
>NZ_JBEXHW010000021.1:0-12984 GCF_040608235.1 Streptomyces sp. NPDC005202
CGGACGGCCACCCGGCGATCACCGCTGCCCGCACTCCAAAAACCACCGGAACCCCGCCCGAGATCGAAGATCAAAATTCACGCGGTGGATCGAGGATCAGTTCTCCGCCAACGATTTCCACCTGGTCGTGGACGACCGCGCGGACGTGCACGTCAATTCGAAGGATGGGCGCTTCTACCTTGGATGGTTCTCGCTCGGGCGGCCTGGCACCGACGGCGAGGGGTGGAAGATCGCTGTCACCGGTACGGCCAAGGTGCGTGGCTACCAGATGTCCTTCGACACCGAGACGCCGGCGGATGTCGTCGCCGCCGCAGGGGCTCGCGTGCTGGAGACCTCCCAGCAGGCGTGACAGCAGACCCTCGAGTTGCAGTCCCTCGGGCGGCTCGTCGTCTACCTGGGCGAAGGCGGGGCGCGAGGACACGCAGCTCACGTGGGGTCCTCAGCGCGGGCGGCTGCCAGCGACGCCTCGGCGACGTAACCGCCGACCGGCATACGGCTGACGCTGGCGGCGCGTGCGAGTTCAGCGAACTCGCTCTCGCTGTAGCGCGGATGGACACGGCGCTCACGCAGACGCTGCTGACGCAGACGGCGACGCGGAGCAGACGGCTGCACAGCGTGCAACGACGACTTGGTCTCGCCCTCTTCCTCGGTCGGTCCCCCCGGGCCGGCCGACTCCGGCGCCCCGCGCCGGATGCCTCCGCCTCCCCCGGGGCGGAGGCCGGATAAGGACTCCTTATCCGACAACTTGCTCCGCCTGGGGCAGGGGTGGTCGGCAGGGATTCCTCGTGGGTGGTGGGGTCTTCGTGGTGCGGGGTGTGCATGGGGCCTTTCGTCTCGGGGCGTGGTTGGGAGCGTTGGTGCTGCCCGGGATCAGCGGGGTTGATCGCCGGCTGTGGCCTTGAGCTGGGCCTTGAATTCGCGGACGATCCGTCCGACGTCGTCGCTGGAGACGGTGTAGCCATTGGCGCGCAGGGCGTTCTCCACCCGGTCGCGTCCGACGCTGCCAGTCTCCTCGTACGTGCGGTGGGTGAAGCTGAGGATGATCTCGTCCGAGGCGCGGCGCTTACGGTCCTCGGGTTTCTTCCGGGCAGCCCGTTTCCGCTCACGCCTGCCCGGAGCGCTGCCCGAGCCGTTGTTTGGGAGCGGCGGGCCGCCCCGGGTTTCTGCCCCTGCGGGCAGCCCTGCCACCGGGCGGGCAAGCTGCGGGCGGGCAGCCGGAGGCACCTCGTCGTCGCCCGAATCTGATGGACACGGGCGGGCAGCGTCCTCTGCCCGCGGCAGTGCCTCCGGGCGGTCGGAGCGCGGGCGGCTGTGCCCGGATTCACGGGCTGTGTACGAGGCCGGGACCTCCCAGCGTGGCGGCAGCGTGATGGACGCGAGGCCGACGGCCTGCTTGCGGGTGGCGAGCTTGCGCAGCAGCAGCTCGTCCTGGACGGGATCGCCGTCGACGTCGGCCCGCTCCAGGGCCTGGTGCAGGCGTTCTGCCAGGCGTCGTCGCCGCCACTTGCCGCGCTTGTCGGTCATCGCCTCGGCGTGAAGGATCAGGGCGACGGCTTCGCTCAGCGCGCGGTCGGACTCGGCGTAGGCGGGCAGGATCTGGATCGCAAGCCGGGACGGCCGCCAAGAAGAGCCCCGCTGGATGTACTTCCTCACCGACAACCACCTGGATTGCCAGGCCGGTTATGGCCTCATCCAGATGGGTCGTGAGCAACAGAAGGCCGACAGCGGGAAGAAGAGCCGTCGCTTCCTCGCCGAGGGGACCGATATGCTCAGGTCTGGGTCGTACGACGTCCCGCGCGGCGACCCAAGCCAGCGCAGGGCCATGTTCGAGGGAGCCTGGCTGCCCCTGGGGCACAGCGCCTGGGGAGACCTGGAGGCGGCCTGCGAGATCGGCCAGATCGCTGCCGACCGCCTCGATGTCGTGCGCTCGCCTCGCAGCGCGGCGCTGCTCCACCAGCTTGCCGCAGACCTCCGTCGCCGACAGCGCAACCCTCATGTGCGCGGCTTCCTGCCGGTCCTGGAGGACGCCCTCGCCCAGCACGCCCCGTTGACGCCACCCGGCGGTTAGGGTCAGGGTCATGACCGCAGGGGAGCGCGTTGTCGTTGTCGGAGCTGGGGTGGCTGGGCTCACCACCGCCGTCGTTCTCGCCGAGGCCGGGTCTTCGGTGCACGTGATCGCCGAGCAGGTGCCTGGTGGCACGTCGCTGGCGGCCGGGGCGATGTGGGGCCCGTACCTGGTCGAGCCGAAGGACAAGGTCGGCCAGTGGGGACAACGGTCCCTGGAGATCTTCCGGGAGCTGGCCGAGGACCCGGCGACGGGCGTCCGGCTGACCAGCGGCATCGAGGCGTCCCGCACGGCCGAGGCCGCGCCGGACTGGGCCACGACTCTGCCCGGTTTCCGGCCGTGCGAGCCGGCCGAACTCCCGACCGGGTTCACCGCGGGCTACCGGTTCACCGTGCCGCTGATCGACATGCCCACCTATCTGGACTACCTCCTGCGCCGGCTGCGCGATGCCGGAGGAGCGGTCGAGCGGCGACGGCTGGCCTCGCTCGCGGATGCCGGTCCGGCTTCGGTGATCGTCAACTGCGCGGGCCTCGGCGCACGCGACCTGGTCCCGGATCCTGACCTCCGGCCCATCCGCGGCCAGCACGTCGTCGTCACCAACCCCGGGCTGACCGAGTTCTTCTCCGAGGACACTGGCCTTTCGCCGGACCTGCTGTGCTTCTACCCCCACGGCGACACCGTCGTCCTGGGCGGCACAGCGATCGACGGCGAGGGCGACCTCGTCCCCGACGACAAGGCGGCGGCCGGCATCCTCGCCCGCTGCGCCGAGGTCGAACCCCGTCTCGCCCAGGTCCGCGTGCTGGAGCACCGGATCGGCGCTCGACCGACCCGCGCCACGGTCCGTGTGGAGGAGGACCTGTGGGAGGACGACACCGTGGTCGTGCACAACTACGGGCACGGGGCCGCCGGCGTCACGCTGTCGGGGTGCGCCGAGGAAGCTCGGGACCTGCTTTCGGCCAAATGACCTGAGACTCCTGGGAGCGTGGTGGCTGGGGCCGCGCGCACGCCGTTTCTCGGGGTACGACAACGATGTCTCGCGCTCTGTATCCCAGTTCGCCGGGGGCAGACAGCAAAGATCCACGAATGACTGGCCAACGCGCCGTTTTGCCCAACCGGCGATCGTCAGCTATGTTCCGCCCGCTTCTCCGGTCAGCGACGACGGCTGGAGTCGTTCACTGCGCTGGGGGCCGGGTGTGTGGTGGGCGGCGGGGACGAAGTGCGCCGGCTGCCTCGCATGGGTGTGTCGTGGGGGCTTTCGGATAGGGCGGGCAGGTGGGCGCTGCGGCGCAGGCGCCATACGAGGACGTCGCTGATAGAGGTGGCGGTGTCGAGCTCGCGCCGTCGGGTGGCTTCGGTCAGCAGGGCGGCCGGGTCGTGGCCGGCTCTCCGGGCGTCGTCGAGGGGCGCGCGCAACGTGGCCGGTCTGATCGCGTTCCTGACCGAGACGTCGCTTGTCTTCCTGCTGACCCTGTACCTGCAGGAGGTGCTCGGCTTCTCCCCGCTGGCCGCCGGTCTGTCCTTCGGCGTGCTGGGCATCGGAACGGTCGTCGGCGGCTCCGTCGCCCCGAAGGTCATCGGGAAGATCGGCAGCAAGCAGACGCTGATCACCGGTGGAATCCCGCAGACCGTGTTCACGGCCGCCCTGCTCGGCCTCGGAGCCGACAGCTCGTGGATGTGGCTCCTGCTCGTCGCCACCTTCGTCGGCGGGGTCGGCAACATGCTCGTCATCGTCGGTTTCATGGTCACCGCCACCTCCGGGTTGGCCGATCACGAACAGGGCCTGGCCACCGGGCTCGTGACCATGACCCAGCAGATCGGCATCACCATGGGCACGCCGATCATGAGCGCCCTCGCCACCGCCGCGATGACCGGCTCCGGTGCCTCGGCCATCCTCGGCGGTCTGAAGGTCGCGATCGCGGTGAACGCCGCCATCGTGCTCGTCGGCGCCCTCACCAGCGCCCTGTTCCTGCGCAGTGCCCGGTCGAGTGCGCAGTAACTCACGGCGGTACGAGCCCCGCGGCAGGCTGACCGCCCACGGCGAGGCTTCGGCCGAACGTCCCGACGGCCGGCGGCCCGACGAGCCCCACTGGGAGCCGCGGTGGCTCGATGCGGAGACCCACCGGGTGAACAGGCGGCCGACATCGGCTCGGGCCTAAAGAAGGTATGACCCGCGGCGGGGTCGAGGTCGGCCGGCGTCGCCGCGGCGTCTCCCCGAGCGAGCGCGAGCTGCCCTGGCGCCGTACGGCCCTGCACCGCGCCCGAGCAGCGTTCAAAACCCTTTCGGGTGACCGGTTCGGCCTTGTCGGTGCGCCATCCTTGAGTCTTGTGCGGTCCCTGTCCCCCTCCCGGAACCAACGTGTCCTTCGATAGCGAGGTGTCCCCCATCAGTAAGCCCAGCGGATCAACACTGGCAGCCTGGCTGCGCGGTCTCGACACCCCGAGGCTGGAGCGGGTCCTCGCAGTGCGGACGGATGCCGTGTCCCCTCCGGAGCCACGGTCGGTCGGCGAGCTGGCGGACCGCCTTCAGCGTCCGGGGGCGGTGGCACTGGTACTGCCCCGGCTCGCGCTGCCACACCTGCAGGTGGCCGAGGCGCTCGCGGCGCTGACGCCCACCGCGCGCGACGCCTTGGCGGAACTGCTGGGCGCGGTGGACGGGGAGCGCGCCCGCGGGCTGGACGCGGCGCTTCAGGCACTGGCCGACCACGCGCTGGTCTGGCCGGACAAGGAGGGGCTGCTGCGCATGGTGGCGCCGTTGCGGCAGGCGTGGGATGCGCCGCTGGGGCTGGATGCGCCGCTGGTTCGGATGCTGGAGGGCACAACCTCCGACGAACTGCGCCGCATGCTGGGGTCGTTGGGGATCAAGCCCGGTGGTACCAAGCAGCAGCGGCTGGCGGCCCTGGTGGAACACCACAGCAACCCGGAACGGATCGCCGCACTGGTGGCACAGGCTCCCGCGGCCACCCGCAAGCTGCTCGAGCGCCGGGCGAGTACCGCGCCGGAGCGACCACAGTTCATCGTGTTCGGGACTCCGGGGATCGACTCGGAGCCGGGTTCGCGATGGGCGCTGGAGCGGGGACTGCTGGTCCAGGATCGTCGAGGGTACGGAACGGCTCGCATGCCGGCCGAGGTGGCGCTCGCACTGCGCGGGCCCGGCTGGCGCGCTCCGTTCGAGCCCGCCCCGCCCGACGTGCGTACCGTGTCCGTCACCCTGGCCGAGGTGGAACGGGAGGCGACGGCCGCGGCCATGGCGTTCGCCGCTCATGCCGCCTCGGTCCTCGCAGCGTGCGCCGCCTCACCGCCGGCCCGGCTGAAGACCGGCGGGATCGGAGCACGTGAACTCTCCCGGGTCGGCAAAGCGGCGCGATGCGACGACGTCGTGGTGCGTATCACCCTCGAAACGGCGTACGCGGCCGGGCTGTTGGCCCGGGACGGTGACAGGGTCACGGCGACGGAAGGCTACGACGCCTGGGTGGAACGGGAACCGGCCGAACAGCTCACGGTGCTTCTCCAGGCGTGGCGGACGCTGCGGCTCACCCCCGGCCAGACCCGCGACGAGGACGGCAAGTCCCTGCCCGCGCTCGCCGGAACACCCCCCTGCGGCGGCTGCCTGCAGGCACGGGAAGGTCTCCTCACCGCCGCGGCGCGGCTCCCGAAGGGGCAGGGCGTACAGAACCCCGCGGACCTGGGGCCGCTCGTCGCCTGGCACCGTCCGCTCGCCGACCGGCTGCCCCAGGACGCCACGCCGTTCGCCACCGTGATCCGCGAGGCGGAGCTGCTCGGCGTCCTCGCCCGCGGTGCCCTGTCGCCCATCGGGGGCGCCCTGCTGGTCGAGGACGCCGAGGCACTGGCCACCGCCTGCCGACGGCTGCTTCCCGCGGCTACGGAGACCGCCCGCTTCGGCGCCGACCTCACGGCCGTCGTCACCGGCACGCCGTCCGCCCGCCTCACCACGCTGCTCGATACGGTCGCCGACCGCGAAACCGGCGGCACGGCATCAGTGTGGCGATTCAGCCCCGGCACCGTCCGCCGAGCCCTGGACGCCGGCCGCACCCCCGACGCCGTCGAAGCCGACCTGGCGGCCGTCGCCGTCGATCCCCTCCCCCAGCCGCTGTCGTACCTGATCCACGACACCGCACGCAGACACGGCCGGGTGCGCATCGCACCCGCAGCCTGCGTGCTCCACGGCGAAGAGCCCGCCCTCCTGGCCGAGCTGGCCGCCCACCGCAAGCTCAGCGAACTCGGCCTGCGGCACCTGGCGCCGACGGTGCTGGTGAGCCGGACCCCGCTCGACGAGACCGTCGCCGCGCTCCGGGCCGCGGGCTATGCCCCAGTCGCCGAGACCGCCGACGGGACGGTACGCATCGAGCGAACCCAGCGCCGCCGCGCCGCCGCCCCGATCCCGGCCCCGCGCCGGTCCGGCGGAACCTCGCGCCGCCGGAAGACCGACGGCCGCGCGGAGGAGGCTCCGGCGAAGGCCGACCTGCGCGCGCTGGCGATCCGACTGAAGACCGCCCCACCAGCCACCCCGCAACCCGACCCGTACAACGGGGTCCCCTTCGACAGCGACACCGAGGAGATCATCGCCGGGTACGCACGTCAGCTGTCCCTCACCGACGTCCGCCAGCTGGCCCATGCCGTCAACGAAGGCCAGGCGGTCACCATCGAATACGTCGCCGCCTCGGGCAACCACACCGTACGCACCCTCAGCGAGCTCGCTCTCGGCCCGCCCTATCTGTACGCCTGGTGCCACCTGCGAAACGACGAACGCGTCTTCACCCTCTCCCGCATTCACGGCGTCATGCCCGCATAGCCCACCGTCACAGATGCTCACACCCCTGCGGTGCACCAGCATTCCGCCCCGGCGTGGTCTCACTTCTGATCTCATTCACCCCTGTCCAGCACCCCTGTCCAGCACCGTCCGCCACCCACCCGACAGCCCGCTCCGCCCCAGGTCAAAACACCCACGTCCCGCCCCGAACCCCCGGGCGAAGACTTGGAAAGCGTGTTGGGGCAACCCTTCACGAGTTCGAATCTCGTATCCTCCGCAGCCGCCCAGCAGGGCAGACGCAAGGCCCCGACCGTTCGCCGGTCGGGGCCTTCGTCGTGTGCGGGCGGCTCTTCGTGTGCGGGCGGCTCCTCGGGCAGGCTCCGGGCCGCTGTGTGACGAGCGTCGCCGCTGTGTGACGAGCGTCACGGGGGCGGCACTCGCCGGGGCCGGCCGGTCACCGGCCGGTCACCACTGACTGCGCAACCGCGGGGCGTCCGCGTCCTGCGGTTGGCGCTGCCTCTGCGGCTGGCGCTGCTGCTGCGGCTGCGGCTGTAGCTGCTGCTGGTGCGTGTCCGGGGTGGGAGCGATCTTGTCCGGGGTCGTGTGCGCCGGGTCCTCCGTGGGCGGGTCGGGCTGCGGGGCGCGCGGCAGTCGGTGACGGGGCGCCGTTCGCCGGGGTGGGCGGGTCAGGGTGATCTGGCGCACGAGTTGCTGGAAACACGCCAGGGACGCGAGGCCCGGCAGGGAGGCTGCCGCGATGTCGATGACCGTTTTGGGCGCCTGGACGACGCATAAAAGCATCGCGATGGACGAAAAGAGCAGCACCACGCACCAGGAGTGGACGGCGCGGCGCTGATGCAGTGCGGCCCGCAGGACGGACAGCGACGCCACCAGCCAAGGCCCGTACACCAGCAGGGGCCACCATGAAGCGACGTCGGCCTGCATGCGGGACGCGGCCACGATGCGCAGGGGATCGTAGGCAACCATTCCGCCGAAAAAACTCACCGCGGAGGCGATGACCGCGGCCAGCGCGGCAATGACGTGGCTGGTGGCCCGCAGGCCGCTCAACCGCTTGCGTTCACGGACCTTGCGATGGCCTCGCGAGACCTCCTTCAGAGGCGGCAGTTCCGCCGTGATTTCCTGCAGATTCGCCAGGGGCGTGCCGGGCGCGGGCACGGTGACCGGCACCTCGTCCCGGGCCACGGGAATCCTCGGCCGGTGCTCCTCCATGGCGTCCTGGAGCATGAAGGCCAATTCCTCGGCCGGGTCCCAGGCCGAGTCCGGCGGCACCAAGGGCGCCGAGAAGACCTCGGTCGGAGCCCGGTGCCGGCCGGTGCCGGCCTCGTTTGCCCTGCCCGGGTAATCGGCTGCCCTGTCCGGGTAATCGGCGGAGTGTCCTGGGCGGTGGTCGATTCGTTCGTCATACATGCCGCGACCCGGCTATTCCGCTCCCGCCAGTGCGGACCGGCCTTCCGAGCCGACCCAGCGCCGGGCGAGATCGGCTTCCAGCGCGCTCATTGCGTCCAGGAAATCCCGTAGCAGGGGCTCGGTCACCTTCAGTGCGACCGGGAGTCCGCCTCTGGTCAGGGTGCCGTTGCCGGCGGCCGTCGAGTGCACCGGGGCGGGAATGTAGGTATAGGGGCCCAGCGCCACCGCGCGTCCGGCAGGCGTCTCCTCGCGCTCCTGGCCCACGAGCAGGCGCAAGTACCCTTCCCTGGTTGCCTTAGTCATATCCCGACTAACGCCGCCCCACTTCGGCGGATGCGCGGCAAACGGGTGAAGGAATTCCCTGATAAGCCCTATATGCGCTCGGATGTATCGTCCGCCTGGCCGACGAGATGGGTGCCCGCGAGGGGGAGCGCCCTTCGGCGCCGGCCGAGAACTCGTCAGGGATCGAGTCGCCCTGGAGGGGCGGGTGTTGCGCTGCAGTACGTCAACCACACAAGGGCGCCGACGCAGTCCCGCGACATCGGCGCGTCACATTCTGCACTGATAAGGAGGTACGGGAGTGGACCCCATGGTACAGGCGGAGGCACACACGATCAGCGTCCAAACGGTGACATTCCACATGACTTTCTCCGTGGGCCCGGTGGCCGTACACCCAGATTTTCACCACTGGTACTGAGAGGGATTATTTGTTCGCGACACCGGCATAACGCATCGGAATATGTTCGGTTACGGAAGGGGAACGAAATTCCCCGGGTGGCCCAAAGTGATGACTTGCGTTACATCCCACATACGTGCGCTACCAGGCGCCACGTACGGGTAACCGCTCGCCATGGGCGAGATCCTGGTCGGTGCGTGTTCGTGGACGGACCCGATGCTGGTGCGCAGCGGGTGGTATCCGGTGGGATCACGGGATCCCGAGGGGCGATTGCGGTACTACGCCACGCGGTTACCGATCGTCGAGGTCGATGCGAGTTACTACGCCCTTCCCAGTGAGCTGAACAGCCGGCTGTGGGTCGAGCGGACCCAGGACGGGTTCGTCTTCGATGTGAAGCCCTTCTCGCTGCTCACCGGGCACCCGGCGCGGAGAAGTGCACTGCCGGAGGCAATGCCGGGGGAACCGCGGGATCCGGGCGTGCTCGACGAGGTGTGGGCGCGGTTCGCCGGTGCCACCCATCACCCGCGTCAACAACCCCGCGGGTCACTACAGCTAGCCGCTAGCGCAGGATCTGGACCTTCCTCGACTCGCTCACCTGGTCCAGCTCCGACACCCTCACCGTCGCCTTCATGGTCCAGGTGCCGGGGATCGGGAGGTTGAGGCTGTCGGTGCCCCAGTAACCGCCCTTGTCGGTGAGCCTGGCGTCGATCGGGCCGATCTTCTGGGCGGGCAGGGACAAGGACAGGCGGAGTTCGGGGACGGTGGCGAGGCCGCCGTCGGGGCCGAAGACCACGGCCTCCACCGCGTTGTCGCCGACGCGGCCCGGCTCCAGGGTGATCTGTACCTTGCCGTGGCCGCCCGCGGTGCCGACGTCGAACGGGATCGTCGTGACGGAGGCGGTCGGGCCTCCGCCCGCGGGCGCCGCCTGGGCCGCCTCGGCGGCCGCACGGCCCGGCAGCGTTCCGGTCAGCACCGTCGTGATCACCAACACCGCGATGCCGACGGCGACTTCGGCCAGCACCGAGCGGCGCAGACCGCGACGGTAGGCGTCCGGCGCCGGGGAGGACGCGGGTACGCCGGCCTCGGACAGCGCCGGGCCACCGGCCCGCTCCGAAACCCGTTCACGATCCTCAGACTCCGGGGCCCGTGCGTGAAGCGCTGACTTCGGGGCCCGTGAGCGAAGCGCTGACTCCGGGACCCGTTCGCGAACCGCTGGTCCCGGGACCCGCTCCAATGCCGCCGACTTCGGAGTCTGTTCCCGGGGTTCCCCTACGGCCGTCTCCGCGTCCGCCGTCGCCAGCCGCACCGTCCAGCTCCGCGAACGGCTCGCGGCCGCCAGCAGCAGCGCCACCGCCGCCAGCTTGACGAGCAGGAGCCGGCCGTACGTCGTGCCGGTGAGCGTGGTCCAGGAGCCGAGGCCGCGCCAGGACTGGTAGATGCCGGTGACCACCAGAACGGTGACAGCGGCGAAGGCGACGCGGGAGAAGCGGGCGACTGTCGCGGTCAGACCGTGGCCGCCGGTCGAGGCCGACGCCCTCGTACCGTCCTCCGGGGTGTCCGGCCCCGGCTCGCCTGTCGTCGTCCGGTGCAGTGTCGTGAGCAGGGCCGTCAGGCCGCCCAGCCAGACCGCCATCGCCAGCAGGTGCAGGACCGAGGAGGCCATCGCCACCGGTACCTGGATGCCGGCCGACGCGTGCTCGGCCGCGGCCCACGTCAGCGCCAGGGCGAGGGCCAGGGCTGCGCCCGTCGCGAGAGTCGGGCGCGTCGGCCGCTCCCCCTCCCGGCGCCGGGACAGCCGTACGAGGAAGACGGCGGCCGGCAGGAGCAGGGCCAGGCGGACCAGCAGGGCCAGGCCCGGGCGGCTGGTCAGGGTGCGGCCCAGGGCCGAGGGGTCGAAGGCCGACGCGGGGCCCGTGCCCGTCTCGTACGGGGCCCGCAGCACCAGCAGGACGACCGTGGATGCCAGCAGCGCCCACCAGCCCGCCACCAGGGGCCTGCGCAACGGGCCGGGATCCGGCGGACGGCAGACCAGAGCGAAGGCCGCCGTGCCGATGAGCAGGGCCGCGGCGGCGTACCCGGCATAGCGGGCGAGGTCGTAGAGGCTGCCGGTGGCGGGGTCCTCGACCGGGCCCGTGTCGACCGTGGCCGTCGTCGCGGAGGGTTTGCCGACGGAGAAGGTGAAGGCGCCGGAGACCGGGTGGCTGTCCGCCGACACCACCCGCCAGGCCACGGTGAACGTGCCCTGGCCCAGCTTGGCCGGCAGCGTCACCCGTGCCGTGTCCGAGCGGCCCGGCGCGTGCTGAGCCTCACCCGTGTGCACGCGCCGGCCATCGGGGTCGAACAGGCGGAAGGAGTCGTCGAGCAGGCCGACGGACTCGGTGAAGGTCAGCATGACCGTGCGGGGGGCCGATTTGAGGACGGTTCCGTCGGCGGGGTCGGTGGTGCGGAGGGCGGCGTGGGCCGATGCGGGACCGGCGCCGCCGAGGAGGAGCAGGAGCAGCATGGAGCCCAGCAGCACCAGCCCAGGAAGTCGTCGCCTCCCTCGCCGTCCGCAGCGCGGACCGCCGTCACACCCTTCATTCCGCCGTCGGGCCACGTCACTTCTCCGTCTTGGGACTTGCCGGCTTCCGGATACGTACGGACGAAGGCTGCGCATCACTCATCCCCTACGGACCAAGTGCTTGCGGTTCGTTCGCCTTCGCGGTGAGGTCGGCCCGCACGGCAGCCCGCAGGTCGGCCCGCACGGCAGCCTGCCCCTGAAGCGGACTCATGCGGCCTCCGGGCCGGGTGACTTCACGGACGCCACAGTCCCACGATCCGCGCCGGTTTCAGCGGGTCGCCGAGGTAGAAGTGCCGGACCTCCTCCGCGGGCGGGCGGTGCAGCGCGGCGAAGTCGTCCGGCTCGGCGGTCGGCAGGGCGACGATCGCCGGGCCCTCCGGGCGCCCGTCCGGCCGACCGGGCCCCGCCCAGGTGCGCCGGAACCGCCCGCCCTCGCGGGGAGATCGGCGCCGGCCCGTAGTGCGCGACCAGGTCGTCAGGAGTCACCCGGGAAGGCTACCTTCCCGGCCAGGAAGGCCCGTTGGGCACGCTGCCCGGGCGTGCAGGTCGGGGAGAGTCGGCTTCAGGTCGGTACACGTCGGGAGGCCGGCTTCCGGCAGGACGACGACGGCTGCGGCTCGACGCCCTGCCCGGCGAAGCGGGCGTGCCCGGCTGCGGTCCGGGCCGTGCGGGGCGATCATCGGGACATGGACGTCACTCTTCACCTCGCCCAGGACCCCGATGCCGACGCGCTCCTCGGCCGCAGTCCGCTCGCCCTGCTGGTCGGGATGCTGCTGGACCAGCAGATCCCGATGGAGTGGGCGTTCAACGGGCCGGCGACGATCGCCAGGCGCATGGGCACCGACGGCCTGGACGCGCACGAGATCGTGGCGTTCGAGCCGGAGACCTTCGCCAGGCTCCTGGCGGACAAGCCGGCCGTGCACCGCTACCCGGGGTCGATGGCCAAGCGGATCCAGCAGCTGTGCCAATACCTCGTGGAGCACTACGACGGCGACGCCGAGGCCATCTGGCGGGACGTGGACAGCGGACAGGAACTGCTGAACCGGCTCGAGGAGCTGCCCGGCTTCGGCAAGCAGAAGGCGCAGATCTTCCTCGCCCTGCTCGGCAAGCAGCTCGGCGTGCGCCCCAAGGGGTGGCGGGAGGCCGCGGGGCCCTACGGCGAGCCGAAGTCCTTCCGGTCCGTCGCCGACATCACCGGGCCCGAGTCGCTGGCCAAGGTGCGGGCGCACAAACAGGAGATGAAGGCTGCGGCCAAGGCGGCCAGGGCGGCGAAGTCCTCCGGGAGGTGACCGGGGCGGCGCAGCCTGCCCCGACGCCCCTGACACAGGCAGGCTCCCCCGACTTCCCTGACACAGGAAGGCTGCCCCGGCGCCCCTGAGGCAGGCAGGCTGCCCCGACTTCCCTGACACAGGAAGGCTGCCCCGGCGCTCCTGAGGCAGGCAGGCTGCCCCGGCGCCCCTGAGGCAGGCAGGCTCCCCCGACTTCCC
>NZ_JBEXHW010000021.1:13081-39136 GCF_040608235.1 Streptomyces sp. NPDC005202
CGCTGACACAGGAAGGCTGCCCCGACGCCCCTGAGGCAGGCAGGCTCCCCCGACTTCCCTGACACAGGAAGGCTGCCCCGACGCCCCTGAGGCAGGCAGGCTCCCCCGACTTCCCTGACACAGGAAGGCTGCCCCGACGCCCCTGAGGCAGGCGTCAGCCGAGTGGCCCGTCCCCGGTGGCGGCATGCGCGCGTCCGCTCCCAGCATGGACCTGACCGAGCCACCGAGTTCCGGCCCCTGGGAGCCGGAGTACGACGACCGTCGCGTCCACGCCGCGCGGGACCCGCACGCCCCGCCGTCCTGGCACGACGAGCGGCCCCTGGAAGGACCGCTGCACGTCCCCTCCCGCGCCGCCCGGAACAGGCCGTCCTGGTCGCGGGGGTCGCCTCCCTGATCCTGGGCGTCCTGGTGCTGCTCTGGCCGGGTGCCTCCCTGCTCGCCGCCGGCGTCCTCTGCGGCCTCTACCTCCTCGTCAGCGGCGTGCTCCAGCTGGTCTCCGCCTTCGGCACCCACAGGACGACCTCGCTGCGCGTGCTGGCCTTCGCCAGTGGTGCCCTGTCCATCCTGCTGGGCCTTTTCTGCTTCCGCGGCGCCATGCAGTCGATCCTGCTGCTCGCGCTGTGGATCGGCATCGGCTGGCTGATCCGCGGGATCACGCAGACGCTGGCCGCCGTCCACGACCGGACGGCGCCCGCGCGCGGCTGGCAGATCTTCCTCGGCATCCTGACCTTCATCGCGGGCATCGTCCTGATCGACTCGCCGCTGCAGTCGGTCACCGTGCTCGCCCTGCTCGCCGGCTGGTGGCTGGTGGTGGTCGGCGTCATCGAGATCGTCACGGCCTTCCGCATCCGCGGCCGCGCCGAAGAGCTCCCCCGCACGCCGTGAACGGCGCCCGCCTCCGCCCCTGCCGGTACTCCGTACGAGCCCCCTCCCAGTACGCCGTGCGAGTGGTTCTCACGGTCGGCGCGAGGAACGGCGTACGTCCCGCGGGGAGGTGACCCGACGTGAGCACCGCACCGCACGCCCGTCGCGCCGCGCGGCGGAGCGCCTGCCTGCGGGTGCTCGTCCTGCTGCTCGCCCTGCTGGTGCAGGGCGAGCACGCCGAGGCGCACGCGGCGCCCGTGGTGGCGGTGGCCGGCGAGACGGGCGAGACCGGCGGTACGGCCGCCGAGCAGGACGTCATCGACGCGGCCCTACGGCCCCCGGCGCGGCACGGCGAGCGTGCCGTCGTACGCCTGCGGCCCGCCCCCCTGACCGACCCGGCGCCCGCGCGGGCGGAGGACCACCGCCCCGCCCCCGTGCCGCCGCACCCTCCGTACCGCCTGCACGCGCTGCGCTCCGTGGTCCTGCGTTGCTGAGCGGACCGGCCCTTCCCTCCGGTCCATCAGCCAGCACGACGCAAGGAACCACAGTCATGCCCAGTGACCCGTACGCGGTCCTGCGCGCCCTCCTGCGCGCCGAGGCCGTCCGCAGCATCCGCAGGCCGCACGTGAAGGACCCCCACCAGCCCGAGCCGCGCGAGCAGCGGCCGCCCGCGCCGGAGGAACGGGAACGCGGCTGAACCGGAGCCGGGCGCCCCGGCGGCGTCCGGCTCACCGCCTCCTGCGGGCCGTACCGAACAGGGAGCGGGTGATCTCCCGGCCGATCTGGGTGCCCACGGACCGGGCCAGGGACTTGAACACGCCGCTGCCGACGACCTGCTCGACGACGGACGGCTCCTCCCTGGGCTCCCGCTCCCTCGCCCTGGGCTCCGGCTCCCTCGCCCTGGGCTCCCGCTCCCCGGCCCTGGGCGCCCGGCCGCCCTTGCGCTCCGGGGTTGCCGCCTCCTCGGCGCGGGCCGCCTGCTCGGCCTGCGCGGCCGTGAGCTTCTCGTACGCCGACTCGCGGTCCACAGCCTGTGCATAACGTCCGTGGAGCGGCGAGGCCCGCACCGCCCGCTCCAGGGCGTCGCCGTCGACCGGGCCCATCAGGGACTCCGGCGCCCGCAGCCGGGTCGCCGCGACCGGTGTCGGGGCGCCCTTCTCGCTCAGCACCGTCACCACGGCCTCGCCGGTGCCCAGGCCGGTGAGGACCTCCTCCAGGTCGTACGCCGAGTTCGGGAAGGTCTTCACCGTGGCCCTGAGGGCCTTGTCGTCGTCGGGCGTGAAGGCGCGCAGGGCGTGCTGGATCCGGTTGCCGAGCTGGCCGAGGACGTCGCTGGGGACGTCCTTGGGTGTCTGCGTGACGAAGAAGGCGCCGACACCTTTCGAGCGAATCAGCCGTACGGTCTGCGTGAGGGAGTCCAGGAACGCCTTGGACGCGTCCTTGAACAGCAGGTGCGCCTCGTCGAAGAAGAACACCAGCTTCGGCTTGTCGACGTCCCCGACCTCCGGCAGGTCGTGGAAGAGGTCGGCGAGCAGCCACATCAGGAAGGTCGAGAACAGCTGGGGTTTGTCCTGGACGGCGGGCAGTTCGAGGACGGAGACGATCCCGCGCCCGTCGGGGGCCGTGCGCAGGAACTCGCCCGTGTCGAACTCCGGCTCCCCGAAGAAGTCCGCCATGCCCTGCGCCTCGAAGGCCGTGAGGGAACGGAGGATCACGCCGGCGGTGGCCGAGGACAGGCCGCCGATGTTCTTCAGCTCCGGCCTGCCCTCGTCGGAGGTCAGGAAGGCGACGACCGCCCTGAGGTCCTTGAGGTCGATCAGCTCCAGGCCCTTGGTGTCGGCGTAGTGGAAGATCAGGCCGAGGGACTGCTCCTGGGTCTGGTTGAGCTGGAGCACCTTGGACAGCAGCACCGGGCCGAAGCTGGTGACGGTGGCCCGCACCGGGATGCCGTGGCCCATGCCGCCCAGGGCGTAGAACTCGGCGGGGAAGCCGGTCGGCGTCCACTGCTGGTGGACCTCGGCGGCCCGGGACCGGGTCCTGTGGTTCGACGCGCCCGGCGCCGAGATGCCGGAGAGGTCGCCCTTGATGTCGGCGAGGAACACGGGCACGCCCTGCGCCGAGAGCTGCTCGGCGATCAGCTGGAGCGTCTTGGTCTTGCCGGTGCCGGTGGCGCCCGCGACCAGGCCGTGGCGGTTGAGCATGGGCAGCGGGATGCGGATCTGCACGTCGGGCAGGCAGCGGCCGTCCCATATCAGGGCGCCCAGGTCCAGGGCGGGTCCGGCGAAGGCGTATCCGGAGGCGATCTCCAGGGCCTCCCGCGGGAGCGCCGGGGCGCTGCCCCGTGCCTCGGGGGCGGTGGCCGGAGGCACGGTCTCGCTGTCACTCATCTCAAGCCCCTGTTTCCGATTCGCACCGGTTTGCCGCGACATTTCCAGCGTCGCACTCCGTCGCCGAGGCTGCGCCCGGAACGTCTTGCCCGGTAGGCTTTCCGTGTGATCTTCAAGCGCATCGGAAACGGCCGGCCGTACCCCGACCACGGCCGGGAAAGCACCCGGCAGTGGTCGGACGTCGCGCCGCGCCCGGTCCGCCTCGATCAGCTCGTGACCACCAAGCAGCAGCTCGACCTGGAGACACTGCTGGCCGAGGACTCGACGTTCTACGGCGACCTCTTCGCGCACGTCGTGAAGTGGCAGGGCGATCTGTACCTCGAGGACGGCCTCCACCGCGCGGTGCGGGCGGCGCTCCAGCAGCGCCAGGTGCTGCACGCGCGCGTACTCGAGCTGGATTGAGACCCCCTTTTTTTGGGGCTCGCTTCGCCTCCGGGGCATTGAAGCCCCTTCGGCTCACTCGCCGAGCTGACCCGGGGTTTGGACCTTTCGGGTTCAGCTGAGCGCCATCCGATGATCATCTAGTAGGAATCGCCGCTCGGGCGCACTACGCTGCGCCCATGAGCATGCTGACTCCCCCCGGCATGGGCGGGCAGTACCGGATCACGGGCAACAAGTACCCGCGGATGCGCAGGCCCCGCCGGCGCGGCAGGCTCGTGTTCCTGGTCGTCGCCTCCGTCGCCGTGCTCGGTGTGACCGGCTGGGGCACGCTGCAGCTCATCGACGTCTTCACCGGCGGCAAGAAGGCCTCGGCGGCCGGCAAGGCGGACTGCCCGACCACGACCAAAGCGAGCCCCGCGGCCCGGGCGCTGCCCAAGCCGGGCCAGATCACCGTCAACGTCCTGAACGCCACGCCCCGCGGCGGCCTGGCCAAGCAGACTGCGGACGAGCTGAAGAAGCGCGGCTTCCGCATCGGCCAAGTGGGCAACGCGACCAAGGAGTTCGACAAGAAGATCAAGGGCACCGGGATACTCCTCGGCCCCGCCTCGTCCCTGAACACCTCGCTGCCCGTGCTCGCCACCCAGCTCGCCGCCGCCGAGCGCCGCACGGACACCCGCAAGGGCAGCGACGTCGACCTGATCATCGGCAACGGCTTCAAGGAGCTGACGAAGCGGGCGGACGCCGACAAGGCGCTGGCCGAGCTGACCACGCCGAAGTCGACGCCCACCACGAAGAAGGGCTGCTAGGCGGGCGAGGAGGGTTGCCGAGCCGCCGAAGAAGGGCGCCGATCCACTGAAAGCGGGCTGGTGAGCCGCCGTACCACCCGGTGGACCGGCGGCTGCGCGCAGGCGGTTACTCGGCGGGCCCGTACATCCGGTCGCCCGCGTCCCCGAGGCCCGGCACGATGTAGCCGTGCTCGTTGAGGCGCTCGTCGACCGACGCCGTCACGACCGTCACCGGGGTGCCCGCCAGCTCCCGCTCCATGACCTCGATGCCCTCCGGGGCGGCAAGCAGCACGACCGCGGTCACGTCGTCCGCGCCGCGCTTGATCAGCTCCTGGATCGCCGCGACCAGCGTGCCGCCGGTGGCCAGCATCGGGTCGAGGACGTAGACCTGGCGGCCGGAGAGGTCCTCCGGCATGCGCGTGGCGTACGTGGAGGCCTGCAGCGTCTCCTCGTTGCGGATCATGCCGAGGAAACCCACCTCGGCGGTCGGCAGCAGCCGCACCATGCCGTCCAGCATGCCGAGGCCGGCCCGCAGGATCGGCACCACCAGCGGGCGCGGGTGGGAAAGCTTGACGCCGGTGGTCCGCGCGACCGGCGTGGTGATGTCGACCTGTTCGGTGCGCACGTCCCGCGTGGCCTCGTAGGCGAGCAGGGTGACCAGTTCGTCGGCGAGCCGGCGGAAGGTCGCGGAGTCGGTGCGCTGGTCGCGCAGTGTGGTGAGCTTGTGGGCGACCAGGGGGTGGTCGACGACATGGAGACGCATGTGCCAACAGTAACCGGGCGCCGAGTGCGCCCGTCCGCCTCCCGCCGCCGCCCCGGCCGCACGGGCGCCGCGCTCTCCGCCGTGCACTCTTCTGGCGTCAAACCCCCCGTCCGAGGGAAAGTGGGAGGGAGGGACTGGGGTGGTGAACCAATGCCTGACCGGGAATCCCGCGAGGATCCGTCGCCGCGCGATCAGCCGGAGACGGCGGACATACCGGAGACGGACACCGAGCGCCGCAGGCGCCGGGCCCGGTTCCTGCGCGAACTCGCCGAGGCACGCGAGCTGCGCGACCGCGTACAGCCCCGCCGTGCCAAATCCGCCCGACTGCGGCACGCGATGCGCATGCGCACGTTCCGCTGGTAGGAACAACGGGGGAAGATCCGCACCCCGCGCGGACGTTCCGGAGGTGGACGTGCGTGGACGCTGGGAAAAGCCGCGTACGATCCGCAGGTGGCGGCAACGGGCGCGCTGGCGAGTCCTTTGCGGACGTGCGATCAAAACTGCCAGACACAGGGAGCCGAAGACGTCCCCTCAACGCCTTGTTTCTGCCACGATTCCGAGTGGGTGGGGCTTGGAGCCCAGCTCTCTCCGCCCAGAACCTCCGCCGGGGGGACCCCCAACCGGCACGCCTATGACCAGTGGGAGAGTCACGGTGTACTTCGCCGCACTGCTCGCGCGCACCGAAGACGGGTGGGAAGCGAGCGACACAGAGCTCGACGATGTGGAGACGCTGTCCGACCTGGCCGACCTGGCCCGGGAAGCCTCGGCCGAGGACGACACGGTGCTCGTCCTGATCGAGCAGGAGGACGCGTGGTTCGGCGTTGTCCGCGTGGACGGCGAGGACGACCCTCGTATCTACGTCTCGGACGCCGCCGCCGCTGCCCGCAGTTCGTACGGCGAGATCCTGCTCACCGACGAACTGCTCGGAAGGGAGCCCGGCGACGACGGGCCCGACCTGGACTCCCTCGACCTCGACGGCACGGAGGACGGTGAGCCGGCGTACGCCGAGGACGACGAGGAGGAGACCGGTTCCGCCGAAGCCATCACGCACAGCCCGCTCGGCGACGGCGAGATCCTCGACGACCTGGGCGTCAGCGAGAAGGAGCTGCGCGCCCTGGACGCGGAGGACGCGCTGAACGCCATCGCCGAGGCCCTGGGCGCCTCGGAGGTGCTGGAGACCGTCCGCTGACCGCGCCGGAGGCGGGCAGGACGCCGGACCCGGTACGCGACCGCTGGCGGGCCGCGATGCGGCTCGCCCTGGACGAGGCCGAGCAGGCCGTCCGGGGCGGGGACGTCCCCGTCGGCGCGGTCGTGCTGTCCGGCGACGGTACGACCGTGCTCGCGACCGGGCACAACGAGCGCGAGGCGACCGGCGACCCGACGGCACACGCGGAGGTCCTCGCCATCCGGCGGGCCGCCGCGAAGGCCGGCCAGTGGCGGCTTTCGGGCTGCACGCTCGTGGTCACGCTGGAGCCGTGCACGATGTGCGCGGGTGCCATCGTGCTCTCCCGCGTGGACCGCGTGGTCTACGGCGCCCGCGACGAGAAGGCGGGGGCCGCCGGCTCCCTGTGGGACGTCGTACGGGACCGGCGGCTCAACCACCGTCCCGAAGTGATCGAGGGCGTGCTCGCCGACGAGTGCGCCCGGCTGCTCACCGACTTCTTCCGCACCCGCTGAGTCCTGAGCCGGGGCGCCGGGAAACGGATTTCAAACCACGGCCCACCTTGTTGTAGGGTCTCCCTCGGTAGCGTGTCCGAGCGGCCGAAGGAGCTCGCCTCGAAAGCGAGTGTGGCGCAAGTCACCGAGGGTTCAAATCCCTCCGCTACCGCTGGAGAAGGGCCCCGCCTGGCGGCGGGGCCCTTCGTGCGATCAGCAGCGTTCGGGGCGATTCAGTGACAGGGGAGGCCGCGATGGCGGTGAACGCCAAGAAGATCGCCGTTTACGTGCTCGTGGTCTTTGCGCTCTACGTGATCATCACGGACCCGGCCAAGGCCGCGGACTACGTCCAGATAGGGTTCGAGGGCATATCGGACGCCGCCAAGGCCATGGGCGACTTCATGACATGGGTCGCCAACGGAGGAAAGTCATGATCCGCCATCTGGTCCTCTTCCAGCTCAACGAAGGCGTCGAGCGCGACGACCCGCGCGTCACCAAGGGCGTCGAGGCCTTCCGCACCCTGGACGGCAAGATCCCCGAGATCCGCTTCTGGGAATGCGCCTGGAACATCAGCGACCGCCCCAATGCCTACGACTTCGCGATCAACTCGGCGTTCGACGACCCGGCCGCGCTGCGGCGCTACGTGGAGCACCCGGAGCACCAGGCGGGCGTCGCACTGTGGCGGGAGTTCGCCACGTGGGTGATCGCCGACTACGAGTTCTGAGCCGTACGGCCGTACCGGCCACACGCTCGGCCCCGCACCGCATCGGTGCGGGGCCGATCTGCGTCGTATGCCCTAATTCAAGCCTCAACACGTGCATATGCGGTGCTTGAACACGATGGACCTGTCTTGTGATGCTATGACCGCTTTTGACGGATGAGTTGATCGACAAAGAGGTGGCGTTGACCGTGTCGGCCAGTACTGCGCCGCCCCAGGAAGAGGCTCCCGCTCAGGCCCCGGCCCCAGCCCCGGAGAAGCGTCGCGGCGCCGACACCCGGGCGCTCACCCAGGTGCTCTTCACTGAACTGAAGGAGCTCGAGCCGGGCACGCCGGAGCACGCCCGCGTGCGCGGGGCGCTCATCGAGGCCAACCTCCCGCTCGTGCGCTACGCGGCCGCCCGCTTCCGCTCCCGCAACGAGCCGATGGAGGACGTCGTCCAGGTCGGCACCATCGGGCTCATCAACGCCATCGACCGCTTCGACCCGGACCGCGGCGTGCAGTTCCCGACCTTCGCGATGCCGACGGTGGTCGGCGAGATCAAGCGGTACTTCCGCGACAACGTCCGTACCGTCCACGTACCCCGCCGGCTGCACGAGCTGTGGGTGCAGGTCAACAGCGCGACCGAGGATCTGACGACCTCCTTCGGGCGCTCCCCGACGACTGCGGAGATCGCCGAGCGGCTGCGCATCACCGAGGACGAAGTGCTCTCCTGCATCGAGGCGGGGCGGTCGTACCACGCGACCTCGCTGGAGGCGGCCCAGGAGGGTGACGGGCTGCCCGGCCTGCTGGACCGGCTCGGCTACGAGGACCCGGCCCTGGACGGCGTGGAGCACCGCGATCTGGTCCGGCATCTCCTCGTCCAGCTCCCCGAACGGGAACAGAGAATCCTGCTGCTGCGCTACTACAGCAATCTCACCCAGTCGCAGATCAGTGCGGAACTCGGTGTCTCACAGATGCATGTCTCGCGGCTACTCGCGCGTAGCTTTCAGCGGCTGCGATCCGCAAACAGGATCGATGCGTAACCAGCACGAGCGAATCGCTCACCAGGGCGGATCCCGACATCTGAACGCCGAAAGAGCGGTAGACCCCTTCTTTCCAGGGCGGATTCGCGTCTTGCATGTCGACATGTCACTACAGCGTGTTGCCGACATGTGACATTCTGCGGGAAGCGCGTTTGCCGCGGCTTCGGCTCCGGTATTCAGGTGAAGGCTGCGTTCTCCTCGTCAGAGAGCGTCGGCCGCGACCGTCCCGCGACCCAAAGGGGGTGGCATGTCCGCAGATCAGGGCAGCTCGAAGGTGCTCACGCTCACGAAGAGCGAGGCCCCTTCCAAGGCGCTCGAGCCGCTCGACGCCCTCGACGACGTTGCGGCCCTCGAGGCCGCTCCCACCCTGGCCCTTCCGGCCTCGGAAGCCATCGACACCCGCACCCTGTCCCGCTCCCTGTTCCTGCGGCTCGCCGCACTCGACGAGGACAGCCCCGAGCGCACCTACGTCCGGGACACCCTGATCGAGCTCAACCTCCCCCTGGTCCGCTACGCGGCCGCCCGCTTCCGCTCGCGCAACGAGCCGATGGAGGACATCGTCCAGGTCGGCACCATCGGCCTGATCAAGGCGATCGACCGCTTCGACTGCGAACGGGGCGTGGAGTTCCCGACGTTCGCGATGCCGACGGTCGTCGGCGAGATCAAGCGGTTCTTCCGGGACACGTCGTGGTCGGTGCGGGTGCCCAGGCGCCTGCAGGAGCTGCGGCTCGCCCTCACCAAGGCCGGCGACGAGCTCTCCCAGAAGCTCGACCGCTCCCCGACGGTCACCGAACTCGCCGCCGTACTGGGCGTGTCCGAGGAGGACGTGGTCGACGGCCTCGCGGTCGGCAACGCCTACACCGCGTCCTCGCTGGACTCGCCGGCCCCCGAGGACGACGGCGGCGAGGGCTCGCTGGCGGACCGCCTCGGCTACGAGGACTCGGCGCTGGAAGGCGTCGAGTACCGGGAGTCGCTCAAGCCCCTGCTGGCCAAGCTCCCACCCCGCGAAAGGCGGATCATCATGCTCCGCTTCTTCGCCAACATGACCCAGTCGCAGATCGGCGAGGAGGTCGGCATCTCCCAGATGCACGTCTCCCGGTTGCTGACCCGGACGCTGGCGCAGCTGCGGGAGGGGCTCATCTCCGACTGACACCTTCCTATTTGACGGGGCGTCAGCCACCATGGCGCGATGCTTCGATCATGGACGACATGGGTGACACCGACTCGTGGCCGCTGAGGCGCCGTTGTGGTTGCGTCGGCGGCTGTCGTCTGTCTGGGCGGGGGCCTGGCCGCGTGCGGGAGCGGGGGCGGGGGCGGGGGCGGCGGGTACGTCGCGGTCGGGGCGGCCGGGGGATCACCTCGGGTGTCCGGTACCGCGGCGGGGCCGACGGGGGATGTGACGTGGGTGCCGCTGGACGGGAACGGCGAGGGCACGTCCCCTGACGGGGGCGGAAATGCGGCAGCCGGGTCGACGGGCGGAACGGCCGCGGGGACGCACGGCGGGAGCGGCGGGCCGGGCGACGCGGCGGGCGGCTCACCGGGCGCCGCATCTTCGCGCGGAGCTTCTTTTCCGAACGGCGGAGCTGCGGGTGGCGGCGCTTCGACCGGTGGGCGCCCTTCGAGCGCCGGCGCCTCGGGTGGCGAAGCTTCGGGTGGTAGCACTTCGGGTGGTAGCACCCCGGGTGGTAGCACCCCGGGTGGCAGCACTTCGGGCGGCGGTGACAAGGCCGGTCGTACGCCCGCGAATTCCCCGTCACCGTCCGCGTCACCGTCCGCGTCGGCCTCCGCGCACGGCGGGCCCGCCGTGCTGAGCTGGGGCGAGCCCGCGCGGAAGGCCACGGACAAGCGGTGGTGCGAGAAGGTGACCGTCGCCTTCTACAACTCCGGCGGCGCCCCGGTGCGTGCGGGCATGGTGACCCTCGGGACGCACATCATCGGCGCGCTCGGGATCGACTGGGCGACCGTCGAGTCGGCCGAGGAACTTCCGGCGCCGGTCGGTGCCGGCGCACGGAAGGACGGGACCTGGACGGTGTGCGTCGACGCGTGGCGCGTGCCGTTGGGCATGCACGTCGAGACGCGGGACGTCTCGGTCCGGTGGAGGTAGCGGTCGGCCTTACTTGAGCGCCAGCCAGGCGACGGCCGCGACGATCACCACGGCGGCGACGACGCCGACGATCAGGCCGATACGCGGGCCGGAGGAGGCCTGCTGCTGCCTGCCCCGGGGAGCCGCCTCGTCGACGAACGCGCGGAACATCTGGGTGCTGCCGGCGGGGTCGTAGTTGCCCTGGGGGCCCTGGGTGTTAGCCATGGCCCGAGACCCTAGCGAAAACGTGGGGACTGCCCAAGCCGGGGTCCGGTTGACGCCCTCGTTCACGGCACCCGGCGCTGGTGCGGGCCTCGCTGGGGGCTGCCGCCCGCGGACCCCCGCTTCGGCCTGAACGGCCTCGTCCTCACGCGCGGGACGGGCTGAGTTCTGCCGACCGGCGCCCATCAGTGATCGCCGGCAGTCGCGGACCCGCATCACCTGCAAGTTTACGCTTGTAATACTTGCCTTTGTCAAGGTTTTACCCCACCGCACCCCGATTTGTTTGCCTGCAGCAACCAACCCACCTATGGTTGCCCTAAGCAACGAATGCGGGAGGTGTGATGGCCGAGCAGGCGCAGTACGAAGAACTGGCGCGTCAGCTCAGTGCCTTCGGGGCCGTGAAAAGGGACATGGGGCGGATCCTGCCGCCCGAGTGTCCGGCCGGCTCCGCCGCCGTGCTGACGCTGCTCGGCCGCCACGGCGACATGCGCATGAGCAAGCTCGCCGAGCTGCTCGCCGTGGACATGTCGGTCACCAGCCGCCATGTCGCGCACGTCGCCGCACGCGGCTGGATCGATCGGTCCCCCGACCCGGCGGACAAGCGCTCACGCATCCTGCGCCTCACGGCCGCGGGCCGGACCCAGCTCGACGAGCTGTCCCGGCGGACCACCCACCTGCTCGCCGACCGGCTGAGCGACTGGACCGACGAGGAGGTCGGCCAGCTCATCCGGCTCATGACGCGCCTGCGCGCCGACTTCGGCGACTGCCGGTCCGTCCCGCCCCGGCTCCCCGCACCCGCAGTCGAAGAGACCACCCGTACACCCGCAAGCACGTAAGAACCCGTACACCCGCAAGCACGTAAGAAAGGAAGCCCATGGCAACGACCACACCAGCCGGTGTGCGGGCTCACGCCAAGCACGGGGGAGGCTCCTCCGGCGGCGTTCCGATGACGCACCGGCAGATCATGGAGGCGCTTTCCGGGCTGCTGCTCGGCATGTTCGTGGCGATCCTGTCGTCCACGATCGTCTCCAATGCCCTGCCGAAGATCATCGGCGACCTCGGTGGCGGCCAGTCCGCCTACACCTGGGTGGTCACCGCCGCCCTGCTGTCGATGACCGCGGCCACTCCCCTGTGGGGCAAGCTCGCCGACCTGTACAACAAGAAGGTTCTCGTCCAGATAGCCCTCGTCATCTTCGTCGTCGCCTCGGCGGCGGCAGGGCTGTCGCAGAACCCCGGCATGCTGATCGTGTGCCGTGTGATCCAGGGCATCGGTACCGGCGGTCTGTCCGCCCTGGCGCAGATCGTCATGGCCGCGATGATCTCCCCGCGCGAGCGCGGCCGGTACTCCGGCTACCTCGGCGCCACGTTCGCCGTCGCCACCGTCGGCGGTCCGCTGCTCGGCGGTGTCATCACCGACACCTCGTGGCTGGGCTGGCGCTGGTGCTTCTACGTCGGCGTGCCCTTCGCCGTGATCGCGCTGATCGTGCTGCAGAAGACCCTGCACCTGCCCGTCGTGAAGCGGGAGGTGAAGGTCGACTGGGGCGGCGCCTTCTTCATCTCCGCCGCCGTCTCGCTGCTGCTGATCTGGGTCACCTTCGCCGGTGACAAGTACGACTGGGTGTCGTGGCAGACGTACACGATGGTCGGCGGCTCGATCGTGCTCGGTGCGCTGTTCGTCCTGGTGGAGTCCAAGGCGAGCGAGCCGATCATCCCGCTGCGGCTGTTCCGCAACCGCACCATCACCCTGGCGTCGCTCGCGTCGCTCTTCGTGGGCATCGCGATGTTCAGCGGCACGGTGTTCTTCAGCCAGTACTTCCAGCTGGCCCGCGACAAGTCCCCGACGATGTCGGGTGTCATGACGATCCCGATGATCGGCGGCCTGTTCGTCTCCTCGACCGTCTCCGGTCAGTTCATCACCCGCACCGGCCGCTGGAAGGGCTGGCTGGTCAGCGGTGGCGTGCTGGTGACAGCCGGCCTGGGCCTGCTGGGCACCATCCGGTACGACACGGACTACTGGAAGATGGCCGTCTTCATGGCCCTGCTGGGTCTCGGCGTCGGCATGATGATGCAGAACCTGGTGCTGTGCACGCAGAACCAGGTGTCGCCCTCCGACCTCGGCTCGGCCAGTTCCACGGTCACCTTCTTCCGTTCCCTCGGCGGTGCGGTCGGCGTCTCCGCGCTCGGCGCGGTGCTGGCCCACCGGATCACCGACTACGTCAAGGACGGCCTGACCGGCCTCAGCCCCAAGTACGCCGCCGCCCTGTCCGGCTCCGGCTCCGCCAACAGCAGCATCCCGGACATGGACAAGCTGCCGGCCCCGCTGCGCACGGTCATGGAGAACGCCTACGGCCACGGCATCGCCGACGTCTTCCTGATCGCCGGGTGCCTGGCCGCCGTCGCCTTCCTGATCAGCCTGTTCATCAAGGAGGTCCCGCTGAAGACGAAGGGCGCGCTGGCGCAGGCCGCCGAGGGCGGGGCCGCTCCGGTGGACCCGGCCGCCGCTCCGGCCGCCGCGGAGGCCCAGGCCCCCGCCGCCGAGGCCGGCGTCCCGGCCGAGGAGAAGGTGCCCAGCTGGGCCGCCACCTCCACCACCGAGGCCGGTCCCGAGGGCACGCAGCGGCTCGCGGCCGTCGCGACCGCGGCGCCCGGTGAGGCCGCTGCCGGCGCCGGCGGCGGGATCCCGGTGCGCGGCTTCGTCCGCGGCGCCGAGAGCGCGCCCGTGCCGCAGGCCGCCGTCACGCTGATCTCGCTGGCGGGCCGCCAGCTGGGCCGGTCGGTCGCGCAGGCCGACGGCGCCTACGCGGTGGACGCGCCGGGCGCGGGGTCGTACGTCCTGATCGCCTCCGCCGACGGCTACCAGCCGCAGGCGTCCACGATCGTCGTGAACGGCGAGCCGGTCTCGTACGACATCCTGCTCAGCGGCACCAGCGGCCTGGCCGGTGTGGTGAAGGCCGCCGAGACCGGGCTGCCGGTCAAGGACGCGATGGTGATCGTCACCGACGTGCGCGGGGACCTGCTGGCCACCGGGACCACCGGTGAGCAGGGCGAGTTCTCCTTCGCCGAGTTGGTGCCGGGCGCCGTGACCGTCGCGGTGAACGCCGACGGGTACCGGCCGCGGGCGCTGCCGGTCGAGGTGAGCGGCACCGGGGTCACCCGGGTCGAGGTCGACCTCGACGCCGGCGCCCAGCTCCAGGGCGTCGTCCGCGCCCCGCACGGGCCCCTCGCCGACGCCCGCGTGACGCTGGTCGACGCGGCGGGCAACGTGGTCGGCACGGCCACCACCGGCGCGGACGGGGCGTACGCCTTCACCGACCTCAACAGCGGCGAGTACACCGTCATCGCGACGGGCTACCCGCCGGTGGCGACGGCCCTGACGGTCACCGGCCGCGGCGTCGACGACCACGACATCGAACTCGCCCACCCGAGCGAGTAGTTCAACCCCGGCCCGTGGCGGCGGCGCGCTCCGAGCGGAGGTGCGCCGCCGCCATGGGCCGGACTCTTTACGACCACTTTGCAAGGCTTTCAGGGAGAAAACGGGATGGGACTGACCGCGAGGATCCGCACCCGGGACGGATGGGCCGTGTCGCACGCGGTCGTCACGGTGACCGACATGACGGGCACGCAGGTGCTGCGGGCCGAGGCCGACCAGGAGGGCGTCGTCCGCGACGCGACCGCGCTGGCGCCGGGTGCGTACACGGTCATCGTCACCGCCATCGGCTACGCTCCCGCCGCCTCCAGCGCGATCGTCACCGCGAGCGGCCGGGCGGAGATCGGCACCGTGACCCTGTCCCGGCAGGGCGGCACCGAGCTGCCGCCGCCGGGACCGTGGACCATCGACCCGGCGCACTCCTCGGTGGCCGCTGTCGCCCAGCACCTGGGCATCTCCAGCGTGCACGGCCGGTTCACGGAGTTCGGGGGGACGATCGAGATCGCGCCGGACGACGTCAGCAAGTCCCGTGTGGAGGCGGTGATCCGCGCCGACTCGATCGACACCGGCAACCGCATGCGGGACGGGCACCTGAAGTCCCCCGACTTCCTCGACGTCGACGCCTATCCCCAGATCACCTACCGCTCCACCGGCCTGACGGCCGCCGGCTCGGACCGCTGGACCGTCCACGGCGAGCTGGGCATGCACGGCGTCGTCCGCCCGGTCGACCTGGACCTCGCCTACCTCGGCACCGGCGCCGACCCGTGGGGCGGCACCCGGGCCGCCTTCCGCGCGACGACGGAACTGCGCCGGGAGGACTTCGCCATGAACTACAACCAGGTCGTCCAGGCGGGCATCGCGGCCATCGGTACGACGCTGAAGGTGGAGCTGGACATCCAGGCCGTGCAGGGCGAGTCGCTACCGGCCGCGTGAGGGCGGACGGCCGTCGCCCGCCACCCGGGACACCAGGTGGGTGGCCAGGTCCCGCAGTGTGATGTTCGTCTCCTGCGCCAGACGGCGCAGGCGTTCAGGGACATCCGGGCGTTGACGCGCTCCTGCGCCATCAGGATGCCGATCGCCTGGTCGATGACGCTGCGGGAGAGCAGGGCCGTGCGCACGTCGGGTACCGCGGCGCGCTCGCGTTCGACGCGCAGGGCGACGTTGATCGCGTCCGTGGCCCGCGCCGCGAAGCTACGGGCCGCCTCCCGGCCCGTGCCCAGCACCCCGCGCTGAAGGCCGTAGAAACCCCGCGCTGAAGGCCGTAGAAGTTGATCGCGGCGCCCGTCTCGCCCTCGACGGCGAGCGGCAGCGCCAGCGTGCAGCGGACGCCGACGGAGAGCGCGTACTTCGTGTACGCGGGCCAGCGCCTCTCGGCGGCCAGGTCCGAAGCGTACTGCTCGGTGCCCGTCTCGGCGGCCGCCACGCAGGGGCCGGTGCCGTTCTCGTACTGGCGCAGGTCCAGGCCGCTCGGCAGGCCACCGCTGCCCGCCAGGGTCATCAGCCGGTCGGCGCGGCGGACGGTGATGCTGCAGGCGGCGGCGCCGGGCTCGGCCTCGACGGCGCGGTCGGTCAGATCCCGCAGCAGAGTGTCGAGACTGCCGCTGCGTGCGATCACCTGTTCCAGCGGGTAGGGCGTCTCGGGGTTCATGCAGCTGCTCTTGTCCCCGTATCGCCGATCAACTCCCCGCCCTTCATGTGGCGTTGTTCGCATAGACGACGCGGCGGGCAAGATCCCCCAGCTTGATGTTCTCCCGCTGCGAGGCGCGCACCAGCCTGTCGAAGGCCTCCGCCGCGTCGATGTTCAGGCGCTCCATGAGGATCCCCGTGGCCTGCCGGGCCGAGCTACGGGTGGTGGTGACACCGCTCGGCGTCCCGAGCCGCGTCCTGGAGGTGACCGGGGTGCGGCGGGACGTGCCCGTGTACGACCACCTGGCGGAGGCGCTGGAGTCCTGAGTGAGCCGCGCGGTGGTAGGCACGGCAGGGTCACTCCCCGCGGGGCCCCGGGCCTCTAGGCTGCGGGCATGGCACCGAACATCGCGACCAACACCCGCGTATCGCTCGACGAGTTGCTGGACTTCGTACGACCCCGCCACCGCGCCCTGCTGCTGACCCGCCGTGCCGACGGCAGCCCCCAGGCGTCGCCGCTGACCTGCGGGGTGGACGACTCGGGGCGGATCGTGGTCTCCACCTACCCGGAGCGGGCCAAAACGCGCAACGCCAGGCGGGACCCCCGGGTGAGCGTCGTCGTGCTGAGCGACGACTGGAACGGGCCGTGGGTGCAGATCGACGGCACGGCCGAGGTCGTCGACGCGCCGGACTCCGTGGAACCGCTCGTGGAGTACTACCGCAACATCGCCGGCGAGCACCCGGACTGGGACGAGTACCGCGCGGCCATGGTCAAACAGGGCAAGTCGATCATCCGGATCACACCGGAGCGGTGGGGGCCGGTGGCGACGGGCGGATTCCCGGCGCGGCTGGTTCAGGACGAGGAGGGCTGATCCGCCCCGGCCCGCTGCACCATCGCCTCGATCCCCGCCACCAGCAGCTCCAGGGCGAAGGTGAAGTCGCGGTCCAGCATCTCCTGGACCGTGTCGCCGCCACGGGCCGCCATGAGGTTCGCGGATTCCTGCAGGACCTCGGCGGCGTCCGGGGCCTGCGTGGCCGCACTCATGGCGTGCCGGAAGTAGTCGTCCGGGGCCATCCCGGCGTCGGCGCAGCGGGCGATGAAGTGGCCCTCGATCGTGCCGTAGCCGTAGACGAACTGGAAGACCGCGGAGATCGCGCCTGTCAGACCGTGCTCGGGCAGCCCGGTCCGGCGGATGACGCGCTGCACCGTGCCCGAGAAGGCGAGCGAGTTCGGGCCGATGTTGAGGAAGGTCCCGGCGAGCGGCGACAGCCAGGGGTGGCGCACCAGCAGCGCCCGGTACTCGGTGGCGAGCCGACGCAGCTGGTCGCGCCAGTCCTCGTCGGCGTCCGGGTCGGGCAGCCGCAGTTCGCCGAAGGCGGCGTCCAGGGCGAGCTCGAGGAGGTCGTCCTTGGTGTCGACGTACCAGTAGACGGACATCGCCGTGACGTTCAACTCGGCGGCGAGCCGGCGCATGGAGAACTTGGCCAGCCCCTCGGCGTCCAGCAGCCGCACCGTGGCCTCGGTGATCCGGTCCCGGTCCAGCCCCGACGGCTGCCCGCTGCCGCGCCCGCCCCGGCGCGCCTTGCCCTCCAGCCAGACGCTGGTCCGCGCCGCGCCCTTGGCCCGCTGGGCTGCCTTCACCATGGCGCACCTTCCTCGACTTTCCGACGCCGGTCACTAGGCGCCCCTCAAGGGGCGCGGGGAACTGCGCGACCAGCCACAATGGGTCCGCAGCCGCACGACGAGCCTGCGAACCGAGCCCTCAGGCTGCTCCCATCCCCGAGTCTGCCCGTTCCGCCCTGCGCAGCAACGCCGCCGCGACCAGCCCACCGAGCAGCACGGCGACCGCCCCCACCAGCTGGCTCGTCTCCAAGCCGGAGGAGAAGGCGTCGGTCACCTGTTTCTCCTCCTTCGCCGAGCCCGCCGCAGCCAACGCCGCCGGCAGCGAACTCGCGGCCACCGGAGCCAGCGCGGCGAAACGGGAGTTGAGGATGGCGCCGAGCACGGCGACGCCCAGACCGTTGCCGAACTCCGCCAGCGTGCCGTTGACGCCCGCGCCGACCCCCGCCCTGGCCGGCGGGATCGCGGTCATGATGGCGTGCGCCATGGCCGGGTTGGCGACAGCGCAGCCGCCGCCGATCAGGAGCAGACCGAGCAGCGTGCCCGTATAGCCGTGCTCGGCCAGCGTCGCGATCGACACCAGGCCCGCCGACATCAGCACCATGCCCAGCGCGATCGACAGCGGTGTGCCGAGCCGTGCCGTCCACTTCGCCGCGAGCCCCGAGAAGTTCAGCGCCACGACCGCAAGGGCCAGCGGCGCCGTGCGCAGACCGGCCTCCAGGGGGGCGTACCCGAGCACGAACTGCAGGTGCTGGGTGAGCAGGAACAGTGCGCCGCCCATGCCGAAGGTGATCAGCACCGCCCCGGCGACCGCGCCCGTGAAGCGGCGATTGCGGAAGAACTGCATGTCGAGCATGGGGTACGCGATCCGGCTCTCGTACACCGCGAACCCGGCCAGCACCACGATCGCGACGACCGCCGTGACCAGCACCCTCGCCGAGGTCCAGCCGTGCTCGGGGCCCGAGATGATCGCGTAGACCAGCGAGGCCATGCCGATCGTGGACAGCAGCGCGCCGAGCAGGTCGGGACGGTCGCCCTGGGGGTTCCTGGACTCGGGGACCAGGGCCATGACCGCGGCCAGGCCCAGCGCCGCGACCGGCAGGTTGATCAGGAAGATCGCGCCCCACCAGAAGTGGTTCAGCATGAAGCCGCCGATCAGCGGGCCGGCCGCGAAGCCCAGCACGTTGACCGCGCTCCAGATGCCGATGGCCTTCGGATGCTCGTCCGGCGTGAAGATCTGCAGGGCCACGGCGAGCGTGGTGGTCAGCAGCAGCGCCCCGCCGACGCCCATGCCGGCGCGGGCGGCGATCAACTGGGCGGTGGAGTCGGCGAGCCCCGCGACCAGCGAGCCGACGCCGAACAGAGCCAGCCCCGCGACCAGCATCTTCTTGCGGCCGTAGCGGTCGGCGGCGCTGCCCGCCATGAGCAGCAGACCGGACTGCACCAGCGAGTACGCGTTGATCATCCACTGGATGTCGGAGGTGGCCGCGTCCAGCTCGCCAGTGAGCGAGGGGATCGCGACGTTCAGGACGGTGTTGTCGAGCAGCACGGTGAGCTGCGCGAGGCAGATGACACCGAGGATCAGCCAGCGCTGGGGGTGGCCCTGGGCCTGAGCCTGGGGCTGGGCAGAGGTGTGCTCCTGGGAGGTCGTGGACATGTTGTACACCGTAGAACACTTCCTATACGCCGTATAACGCCATGTCCCGTCGCGTCCGTCGCGTCCGTCGCCACGTCGCACCCATCGCACCCGTCGCGCCCGTCGCACCGGTGCAGAAAAAGGCGGTGGCCCGAGGCTGGAGCGCCCCGGGCCACCGTCCGCTGCTTCCGTGACGCGTCAGCTGCTGCTGCTCGTCTTCTGCGTGAGGTCGTAGAAGGTGGCCGAACCGGCCGTGACCTTCTTGAAGTTCTTCTCGACCCACGAGGTGATCTGCGAGGCGGTGCTGTTGCTGGTGCCGCCCATGCCGCCGCCGCCCATACCACCGCCGGCGATGAAGTAGTGGATCTTCCCTTCGGCCACGTACTTCTGGAACTGGGCCGGCGTCGGGGACGGGTCGGTGCCGTTGAAGCCGCCGATCGCCATCACCGGGTCGCCGGTGGCGAGCTGGTAGCCGGCCGCGTTCTGGGAGCCGATGGACGCGGCGACCCAGGTGTACTGGGACGCGTCCTTCTCCAGCAGCTTCCTGGCCGCCGAGCTGACGTTGGCGCCGTGGAGCAGACCGCCGGCGCCACCGGCGCCGCGCATGCGGCCGCCGTCGCCCGTCTGACCACCGCCGGGGAAGCCGTTGCCGTTCTGCTGGCCCTGGCCCTGAGCATTGCCGTTGCCGTTCTGGCCCGGAAGTCCGCCGCCGGGGAAGCCGCCGGTGCCGCCGCCCGGGATGCCGTTGCCCTGCTGGCCTTGGCCCTGGGTGTTCCCGTTGCCGTTCTGCTGGTTCTGGCCGTTCTGGCCGTTCCGGCCGTTCCGGCCGTTCTGGCCGGGCATGCCGCCGCCGAAGCCGCCGCGCATGCCGCCACCGCCGGGGCCGCCGCCCCGGCCGCCGAAGCCCATCATGCTCGCGCCCGCCGGGCCGGCCGTCGGGATGGAGCCGGTGTGCGCGGAGTTCACGGTGCTCAGCGTGTACGCCGTCGGACCGGCCAGAGAGGCGACGATGCCCGCAGCGACCGCGGCGATCGCGAGCTGCCGGCCCAGCCGGGCCGCGAAGATCAGGCCGAGCGCGGCGGCCAGGCCGCCCACGAGGACCAGCCACTTCAGCCAGGGCAGGTAGTCCGGAGTGCGGTTGAGCAGGACGTATCCCCACACCGCGGTCGCCGTGACGGCGGCGGCGAGGCTGAGCGACGCCCACAGCCTGGACCGCTCCTCCCACAGGACCGTGACACCCATGCCGACGACGGCGGCGATGTAGGGCGCGAGGGCGACCGTGTAGTACTGGTGGAAGATGCCTGCCATGTAACTGAAGACGACCGCGGTCATCAGCAGCGAGCCGCCCCAGGCGAGGAAGGAGCCGCGGGTCAGGTCGGTGCGCTTGGCCTTTCGGGTCAGGACGAGGCCCGCAACCAGCAGGATCAGCGCGGCGGGGAGCAGCCAGGAGATCTGGCTGCCGACCTCGGAGTTGAACATGCGGTCCCAGCCGGTCTCCCCCCACCGGCCGGTGCCGTTGCCGCCCCTGCCACCGCCGCCGACGCTCCCTGTCTCGTCGCCGTTGATGCGGCCGAGGCCGTTGTAGCCGAAGGTCAGCTCCAGGAAGCTGTTGTTCTGCGAGCCGCCGATGTACGGCCGCGAGGAGGCGGGCCACAGTTCGACGACGGCGACCCACCAGCCGCCGGAGACGACCAGCGCGACCGTCGCGAGCGCCAGCTGCGCGAGCCGCTTCTTCAGCTTCACCGGCGCGCAGACGCCGTACACGAGAGCCAGGGCCGGCAGGATCAGGAAGGCCTGCAGGGTCTTCGTCAGGAAGGCGAAGCCGACCGCGACGCCCGCCCACACCAGCCACTTGGTGCGGCCGTCCTCCAGGCCGCGGATCACGAAGTGGATGGTGAGCGCCATCAGCAGCGCGAGCAACGCGTCGGGGTTGTTGAACCGGAACATCAGCGCCGCGACGGGGGTGAGCGCGAGCACCGCGCCCGCGATCAGACCGGCCGCGGGGCTGAACCGGCGGCGCACGGCCGCGTACACCACGGCGACCGTGAGGACGCCCATGACGACCTCGGGAACCAGGATCGCCCACGAGTTGAGGCCGAAGATCCTGACCGACAGCTCCATCGGCCACAGCGAGGCCGGGGGCTTGTCGACGGTGATGGCGTTGCCCGCGTCCAGCGAGCCGAAGAAGAACGCCTTCCAGGACTTGCTGCCCGCCTGGACGGCCGCTGAGTAGAAGGAGTTGGCGTAGCCGGAGGCGCTCAGGTTGTAGAGGTGGAGCAGGCCGGTCGCCAGCAGCAGGCCGAGGAACGCGGGGCGGGCCCAGCGCGGGTCCTCGGGACGGCCGCGCCACAGGCGGCGCGCGAAGGGCTGCTTCGGCTCGCCGGCTCCGGGCGCGGGAGCCGACGCCGCGGCCGCGGCGCGCGCCGCGGCCGCGGGCTGCTGCGGGAGAGCGGTCGGTGCAGCCGTCGGCGAAACGGCCAGGGGAGCGGTGGGGGGCGGCCCCCAGGAGGACGGCCCCGCACCCCCCTCCTGGGGCGTCCGGTCGTGGTCAGTGTTCCTTACGTCGGTCATCGGGAGTCCCTCGGATCGGTGTCGTGCGGACGCACCGGCTGCAGTTGCACGGTCGCGTCCCCCCAGGTGCGGTCCGCGGCGTCACCGGCGCGGAAAGGGTCGGTGTCGTACGGCGCGTACTCGGTGTCGTACGGCGCGTACGAGGATCGGGGCGCCGGGGTGTGCGGGGTGCCGTTGCCGTGGTGCGCCTCCGGGCGCTGGGGCAGCGGGGTGTACTGCTGGTACGGGCCGGACTGCGGGTACGGCTGTGTGGTGTACGTCGGCGAGGACGGGCCGGGGGAGGCGGCGACCACGGTCGAGCCCTGGTCGCGCCGGTCCGGGAAGACCCAGGCCCGGAAGAGCAGGAAGCGCAGCACGGTCGCCGCGAGGTTGGCGGCCACCAGAACGGCGAGCTCCGTGGAGTGCGCCGGGTTGCTGGTCGCCGCGTTCAGGGCGGCCAGGGAGCCGCTGGTCAGCGCGAGGCCGATACCGAAGACGACCAGGCCCTGCGCCTGGTGGCGGACGGCGCCGCCGTGGCCGCGCACCCCGAAGGTCAGGCGCCGGTTGGCGGCGGTGTTGGCGATCGCCGAGACCAGCAGGGCGAGCGCGTTGGCGATCTGCGAGCCCGAGAACTGCCGGAAGACGCTGTAGAGCACCAGGTAGAAGAGGGTCGACAGAGCGCCGACCACGCAGAACCCGACGAGCTGGCGGGCCAGCCCCTTGGGCACGTCCTGGATGTCCCGGTCGCGCGGGTCGTCACCGAAGGGGCGGGTGAGCCGGTCCAGCGGCAGCGAACCGGTGGCCAGGGCCTTGCCCACGCGCCACACCCCCTTGAGGTCCTCGGTCGCCGTCTTCACGATGTGCACCGTCGAGTCCGGGTCGTCGACCCAGTCGACCGGCACCTCGTGGATCCTGAGGCCGGCCCGCTCGGCGAGCACCAGCATCTCGGTGTCGAAAAACCAGCCGGTGTCCTCCACCAGCGGCAGCAGCAGCTGGGCGACGTCACGACGGATCGCCTTGAATCCGCACTGCGCGTCCGAGAAGCGGGCCTGGAGCGAGCCGCGGAGGATCAGGTTGTAGGAGCGCGAGATGAACTCCCGCTTGGCGCCCCGCACCACGCGCGAGCTGCGGGCCAGCCGGGAGCCGATCGCCAGGTCGGAGTGACCGGAGATCAGCGGCGCCACCAGCGGCAGCAGCGCGTTGAGGTCGGTGGACAGGTCGACATCCATGTACGCGAGGATCGGGGCGTCCGAGGCGGACCAGACGGTCCGCAGCGCCCGGCCGCGGCCCTTCTGCTCCAGCCGGAAGGACCGCACTTCCGCGATCTCCGCCGCCAGCCGCGCCGCCACCTGCGGGGTGGTGTCCGTGGACGCGTTGTCCGCGATCGTGATGCGGAACGCGTACGGGAAGGTACGCGTGAGGTGCTCGTGCAGTCTGAGCACACATGGCTGGAGGTCCTTCTCCTCGTTGTAGACGGGGATCACTACGTCCAGGACAGGCGTACCGGCGTCTCCGGCCGGGAGGTGCTCCCGCGCCGGCAGGGTGCCGGGAGAAGAGTCGGTTCGCATGGAACCGACTCTTCTCAAGCGCCCTGTCGTGCCCGTGTGATGACGCTGTGCTGTGCCTGTGAGTGCGGTGCCTGTGAGTGCGGTGCCTGTGAGTGCGAATGCCAGCTCGTTTCGGGCGCGGGCTGCGGCACGGCGCGCGGGAGCGCGGGCAGATGCACGGTGAACACGGTCCGCCCCGGGACGCTGTCCACGGTCACGGCACCGCCGTGCGCGGTCGCCACGGCCTGCACGATGGCGAGGCCCAGACCGGTCGAGCCCGTGGCGCGCGAGCGCGCCGAGTCGCCGCGCGCGAACCGTTCGAAGACGTGCGGCAGCAACTCGGGCGGGATGCCCTGGCCGTTGTCCTCGACGTCCACGCACAGCCACGGCCCGCGCCGCTGCACACGCGCGGTGACGGTCGTACCGGGTGGTGTGTGCGTGCGCGCGTTCGCCAGCAGGTTGACCAGCACCTGCTGCAGCCGGGCCGCGTCCGCGGAGACCAGCGCCGGTTCGTCGGGCAGGTCCAGCCGCCAGACGTGGTCCCGGCCGGCCGCGCGGGCGTCGCTGATGGTGTCCACGACGAGCGGTACGAGGTCGGTCTGCTCGAACTGCAGCGGCCGGCCGGCGTCCAGGCGGGCGAGCAGCAGCAGGTCCTCCACGAGCAGGGTCATGCGCCCGGCCTCGGACTCGATACGGCCAAGGGCGTGCCGGGTGTCCGGACCGACCTGTTCCCGTCCGCGGCGCGTGAGTTCGGCGTACCCGCGGATGGACGCCAGGGGTGTTCTCAGTTCATGGCTCGCGTCCGCGACGAACTGCCGTACCCGCATCTCGCTCTGCTGCCGGGCGTGCAGCGCGCCGTGGATGTGGTCGAGCATGCGGTTGAGGGCCGCGCCGACCTGGCCGACCTCGGTGTGCAGGTCGGTCTCCGACTCGGGGACGCGCTCGCTGAGGTTCACCTCTCCGGTGTGCAGGGGCAGTTCGGAGACCCGGGTGGCGGTCGCGGCGACCTTGCGCAGCGGGCGCAGGGCGACACCGACGATCGCGGCGCCCGCGAGCGAGGCGGCGATCAGGCCGGTGGCGGTGACGCTCACCTCGACGAGGATGAGGGTGTTGATGGTGCTGTTGACGTCGGTGGTCGGGATGGCCACGTAGTAGGTGCCGTTGGGACCGGTCACGTACTCGACGCGGTACCCGCCGAGGCCGGGGATGTCCACGGTGTGCTTACCGCGGTCCCGGGCGACGGAGTTGAGGGCGGCGATCTGGGCCTCGGTGAGCGACTTGGCGTTCATCTGCGGAACGTTGTTGTCGTCGTTGGCCTTCTTGCCGACCCTGGCGTCGATGACGGAGCCGTTCTCGACCTTCGCGGCGATCGTGCCCTGCGGCTGTGGGCCCCGGGTGACGAACTCGGTGAGGTCGACCTTCTTGCCCCGCTGCTGCTCGGGTACCCCGACGCCGTCCTTGTGGGCGTCGGGCGGCCGGAAACCGCCGGACGCCCGCGCCGCGACCTCGTTGAGCTGGCGGTCCAACTGCTCGTACAGATGCGACCGCAGCGCGAGCGTGGTCACGGTGCCGATCACCGCGCCCACCACGGCGATCAGCACCACGGACGCGACGACGAGCCGGGTCCGCAGGGTGCGCGGCTGTCCCGCTCGTCGCTTCTGCGGACGCGGCCGTCGTCGCCCGCTCATGACGCCGCGGGCTTGATCAGGTAACCGGCGCCGCGCCGGGTGTGGATCATCGGCTCGCGGCCGGCGTCGATCTTCCGCCGTAGGTAGGAGATGTACAGCTCGACGACATTGGCCTGCCCGCCGAAGTCGTAGGACCACACGCGGTCCAGGATCTGCGCCTTGCTGAGCACGCGCCGCGGGTTGCGCATGAGGAAGCGCAGCAGCTCGAACTCGGTGGCGGTCAGGTGGATGCTTTCCCCGGCCCGCGACACCTCGTGGCTGTCCTCGTCGAGGGTGAGGTCGCCGACCACCAGCACGGAGTCGGACCGGCGGTCGGCGGCACCGGAACGGCGGATCAGCCCGCGCAGCCGCGCCACGACTTCCTCCAGGCTGAACGGCTTGGTGACGTAGTCGTCCCCGCCGGCGGTGAGCCCGGCGATACGGTCCTCGACGGCATCCTTCGCGGTGAGGAAGAGGACGGGCACGTCGGGCAGCTCGCGGCGCAGGCGCCCCAGTACGGTGAGCCCGTCCATGTCGGGCAGCATCATGTCGAGGACGACGGCGTCCGGCCGGAACTCGCGCGCGGTCTGGATGGCTCCCTGCCCGTCCCCCGCGCTGCGAATCTGCCAGCCCTCGTAGCGCAGGGCCATGGACAGCAGTTCGGTGATCGACAGCTCGTCGTCCACCACAAGCACTCGGACGGGGCTCCCGTCCGGCCTCAGCAGTTCGGTGCGCCCCTGGGGCGAGGTCGTGGTCATGGCGGACACCTTGTCGGGATCCTCTGAGAGCACGCTTTCACCAATCTGTGATTTCCCTGAGAAACTCACAGGCGCCTCTCAGGGAACGCCTGGGAAGGGCTCGGGCTCCCGGGGGGCCGCCGCGGCGCGGAGGGGCGCTACGGGCCGACCGGGCGCCACGGGCCAGCGGGGCGCCAACGGCCCAGCAGGGCGCCGCAGGCCGACCCGGCGCCACGGCCCAGCGGGCCGCCAACGGCCCAGCAAGGCGCCGCAGGCCGACCCGGCGCCACGGCCCAGCGGGCCGCCAACGGCCCAGCAAGGCGCCGCAGGCCGACCCGGCGCCACGGCCCAGCGGGCCGC
>NZ_JBEXHW010000021.1:39232-55352 GCF_040608235.1 Streptomyces sp. NPDC005202
CCGCCAACGGCCCAGCAAGGCGCCGCAGGCCGACCCGGCGCCACGGCCCAGCGGGGCGCCGCGTACGGAGCCTCGCGAGGCGGACCGCCGGGGCAGGCTGGCCGCCGTCGGCCAGGCACCACGTTCCGAGCCCTGCGAGGCCGACCACCGAAACAGCCTGGCCACCGCACGCCAGGCGCCACGCACCGAGCCCCGCGAGGCGGAGCGTTCCTCACGGTCCGCCGAACAGCCGCGCCCCGTTGTCGTGGCACACCGCCCGGAGCCAGTCGTCGCCGAGGCCGAGGCGCTCCAGGGCGTGCAGTTGGTGGACGTAGGGATACGGGATGTTGGGGAAGTCCGAGCCGAGCAGGATCCGGTCGCCGAGGCCGGCCAGCCGGGGCAGGGCGCGCCGCGGGAACGGGGCGAGCCGTTCGCCGAAGTCGGTGAACGCCATCGTCGTGTCCAGCCGCACCTCCGCGTACCGCTCGGCCAGGTCGAGGAAGTCCTCGTACTCCGGCATCCCGAGGTGCGCGACCACCAGCCGCAGGCGGGGGTGCCGGGCGAGCACCCGCTCGATCGGCTCGGGCCCGGTGTGCTTGCCGGGCGACGGCCCGGAACCGCAGTGGATCACGACCGGGATCCCGGCCTCGGCGAGCAGACCCCAGGCCGGGTCGAGGAGTTCGTCGGCCGGGTCGTACGCCCCCACCTGGACGTGTGCCTTGAACACACGCGTCCCCGCCTCGACCGCTTCCCGGACGTAGGTTTCAACGCCCGTCTCGGGGAAGAGGGTTGAGGTGTGCAGGCAGTCGGGTGTGCGGCGGGCGAAGTCGACCGCCCAGCCGTTCAGCCACTGGGCCATGCCCGGCTTGTGCGGGTAGAGCATCGCCGTGAAGGCACGCATGCCGAATTCCCGCAGCCGCGCGACCCGCTGTTCCTCCTCCTCTCGATACGTGATGGGCCATTCGATGCCGCCGGTGAGCGGACCGAGCCCGTCGAAGTAGTCCCAGACCTTGCGCAGCACCCGCTCGGGCATGAAGTGGGTGTGGACGTCGACGAGCCCGGGAAGCCCGAGCCGCCGCCAGAACGCACGGACCTCGGCTGCCTCAGTCATGGGCGACCCGCTCATGACTGGCCCGTCCATGGGCAGCCCGTTCGAACAGGTCCCGGAAGTGGGCGAGGTGATCCCTGGGCGCCGTGGACACGACAGGCGCATTGTGTTGATCGCTCATGTCGCCCACGATCGGTCCCTGCGGCCCACCGCGTCCAGCCTCCCTACCGAAAGGGATCCCGCAGGGATCCCACTCCTCACCGTCCCCTCCGCTCGCCCTCCAGCACGCACGGCTGCCTCAGAACAGCCCGTCCTGCACGCTCGCCGACCCCTTGAACTCACGCACCGGCACGGTGAGTCCGCCGCTCCCGGCCGGCCTGAGCTCCCACCCGGTCATCAACCGCGTGTCCAGCACGACGACCCCACCCTCGGTCGCCAGGTGCAGATCCGGCCCGGCGGCCGCGACCAGCTCACCGCTCACCACGCTCCCGGCGACGAGCTCGCTCACCTCCCCGACGGCAGCGGGCAGACCGCCCAGCCCGAACACCCCGGCGTGATCGACCGGCCGGAACGGCTCGCGCTCCAGCGACTCCGGCCAGCCGCCGAGCGCGACGGCCCGGCCATGCAGTTCCCCGATCTCGGCCGCCCGCTCCGCCGCTGTCACCGGCAGCGCGGACCGTACGGCCCGCTTCTCGGCGTACGGAATCCGGTCCGGGACCCGGAGCGCGGCGCGCAGCAGCTCCTCGGTGCGGCGCGCGGCCATCAGTGGCCCGGCGCCGAGCCAGCTGAAGCAGATGGCGCCCTGTTCGAGCAGCCGCGCCGAGCCCCGTTCGAACGCGGTGATCCCGACCTTGACCATGCCGGGCCCGAACCACGCCAGATATACGTGGTAGGGCCGCGGATCGTCCGCGATCGTGTCGGTGGCCACGGAGTGCGCCCGGTCCAGCCGCGCGCACTCCTCGCACCGCGCCCCCGTACTCCGCCCGGACACGACCGCGCGTGCCGGACACGCATGCCCCCGTGCTCCCACGCATGTCCGCACTCCCCCTTCCGCGACCTCGAAGGCCACCCGTTTCCCCCACGGCAGGGCACTCGAACGCCCGCCCTTCCACGCCAGCACGGGACCGTCCACCGACCACCGCAGCCCCGCGCACTCCCACGCCTGTGCCATTGCCTCCAATGTAGAGGCGACCACTGACAACGGCCGGTCCGCCGAGATGCCTCCCAGGCAGTCCCCGGAGGAGAGGGCGATTTTCGGTCGGGCCCTGACCGATATGCCACACGACATCCCTGCTGTCTTCACAGGGATCACACGGGTAACTCTTACTGTGTGCACGGGAGTTGCACATCCGGAAAGGCGGGCGCACCGGATGGGCGCTTTCGGGCCACCCGCGGCAGCCCAGGAAATGACACTTGTTCCACCCTGCTGCCCTGTGCCTATGGTGGCTGCCGCGCACGGCGGATCTTGACCACTCCGCCTCCGCGCATGGCGACCGGCGACCGGCGAACACCGTCGCCACGGGGAGGGGACACTTCGTCGTGCCGAAAAACCGGCCGTTCGCGCGCACCGAACCGTTCCTGTGCGCCTGCCCCGCCGTACCCCTCGCTTCTGACATCGGGCGCGAGACGTCCTGCGTCGCCCCTGTCGGCGCAGAACCGTGGTGCGCGATCGCGTGATGCGCGATGCGTGATGCGTATGCGTGATGCGTGATGCGTGATGCGTGATGCGCGATGCGGCGGAAGCCGCCACCTTGGCGTCCTTCTTGACCGGGAGGGCGTCCGCCGCCGTCAGGGCCATGTCCGAATGTGTACGACCCTGACGGAACCCGTCTGCACAACCCAACACCACTGTGGAGCACCATCCGTGATACGCAGACCGCTGACCTCCGTCCTCCTGGCCGCCGCTTCGACCGGCGCCCTCCTGCTCACCACCGGACCGGTGGCGCATGCGGAGGGGCCCACCCCGGAGCCGTCGACCACGGCCACAGAGACCCCCACGCAGGAGCCGTCGGCAGAGCCGTCGGCAGAGCCTTCGGCCGACGCACCGGCGGATCCGGTGATCGCCGAATACAACGGGCGGAAGATCAACCTCGCCGAGTCGTGGGAAGGTGCCGACAGCTGCACCGAACTCCCCAACGGGGAAGTCCACTGCTACGACAATGACGCGGAAGCGCTGGCCGACCCCGACCTGCCCGCCAAGGTCCGCCAGGAGACCCGCAAGGCCGCCACGCTGCGGGCATCCGCAACCGCAACCGCATCCGCGCCGCCCTACAAGTGCTACGCCGACTACTGGTGCCTGTACGCGGACGCCAACTACAAGGGCAAGATCATCCGCCTGTCCAGCAGCGGCAAGCACGACCTGAACGAGTGGGGCTTCCGCGACAAGCTGAGCTCCCTCTACTACTGGGTCGGCAGCTGGTCGCTCAACTACGGCACCGCCACGATCTGGGATTACCGGTCGGGGGTGCTCCACGACCGGCAGCGCGACCTCATTCCGCCCCACGGCTGGTCCAACTGCAAGAACATGGACTACCCCGGCGGCGGCAACTGGAACGACAAGGTCGACAACTTCGAGGTCAAGCGCGCCTGACCCGGCAGAGCCACCGCGTCAGGGGGGTGGGTGGGACCGCGGTGCAGGCCGTCGCCCCACCCCCTCATCACCTTCCGGTGGCGTCCCGCCGGCTGTCATGGCTACCGGTCGCGTGCGACCCTGCTGCGCGCACGAATGGCGCGACGTCATGATCGAACGGCGCAGCCCCGCCATCACGTGCCCCCTGACGCGTCACTGCGGGCGCCCAGGGTGTCAGAGCTGATCTCGCCACCATGGCACGTCCGGGCCGTCGGCCGGGATGACCTTGGCCCTCACCAGAATCTTGTTGTCGAGGGCCCACACGAGGGCGCGCAGCTCACGCGCGCTCTTCTTGGGCAACGCATGGAGCATGGCTTCGAGGTGCGTGCGGAAGTAGTCGGCGCGGCATCCGCACTCGGGGATGCCGCAGTCAGGACTTGGGAGTGGATCTGCGAATCGTCTGAGGGGGCCGTGCGCAAGGGCCTTCCAGAGCCAGAACGCTTCCTCCGTGGCCTCGGGCCAGAAGCGCGTTCGTTCGAGCTGGCGGAGGTCGGCTGTGCAGGATCCCGAAAGACGATCGATGGGTGGGTACCGACCTGGGGCTGTCCCCGGATTCACCTGCGGGAACAGTCCTGGTGCTCCCAGACCGGTGTGCCGGGAGCCGGGCTGCTGACGGACGGCAGCGGTCGGACAATCCGGTTGATCGCCTCGTCGCCTTGCGGTACCCATGCCGGATGATGCGTGGCGAAAAGATCGGGCTGCGGGCCCGGCACGAGGCGGACGTTCCCATACTCCATGCGGAGCTCTACAACGACGTGGCGACCCGGTCGCGCACCGACTCCCGACCTTGGCAGCCGATGCCGCAGAAGTCGGCCCACTCCCCCTTCGCGGTGGCCGAGCTGTCGGACAAAGCAGCACCCTTCTCGGTGGTGGAACTCGATTCGCAGGCACTGGCCGGTGCAGCCGTGCTGTGGGGCATCGACACGCACAACAGGACGGCACACCTGAGGGTCTCCCTGCTTCCCGCCTTCCGCGGTCGTGGGCTCGGCTCGGACGTCGTACGCGTGCTGTGCGAGTACGGGTTTGCGGTACGCGGAATGCAGCGACTCCAGGTGGACACCCTGGCGGACAACGCCTCGATGATCGCGGCGGCCAAGCATGCGGGGTTCACGATCGAGGGCACGCTGCGACGCTCGGCCTGGGTGTACGGGGCATTCGCCGACCTGGTCGTCCTCGGCCTCCTCGCTCATGAATGGACTTCCTGAGGACGAGGGTTGGGGGCGCGCCGGAATCACGCTCGCGGGCTTCGGCTGCCACCCCCTGCGGGTGGTCGGCAACGGACTCGCCGTACCTCCCGACGAAGCGCCGTACAACCGGGTGATCGTCACCTGCAGTGTGCGGACCGTCCCGGCGGGCCGGCACCGGACGCCTGCGCCTGCAGCACGTGCTCGCAGAGGTGTCGGCCACGACGGCCGGCGCCTCTTCTGGGAGTGACCTACTGTCGCCAGTCCGCCGGTTGCTGCGCTCCGGTGCTGTACCGGCGACACGAGAGGCCCCGGCAAGATCTCCCGGGGCCTCTCGCCTGTGCGCACTCGGCAGGATTCGAACCTGCACCTTCTGATCCGTAGCTCTATAGGGATCGGCCGCTGACGGTCATACAGGTCGCGCTTCGACCCTACGAAGACGCTACTGGGCGGTGTCGGTTGCTGTGGTTGCTGTACTTCACTGCTGTACGGACTGAGCGCCCCCAGCAGCCATGCTGGGGACACGCCCATGTGTGCCCGGATTCAGATGGCGTCGATCTGCCAGGCGATCACGCCGGTTGATCCCTTGGCGCTGTCGACATCGATGCGTACCGGCTTGTGCACGGTGATCCGCTGCTGGACCACTGACTGATCGCACGGCACCCGTCGCCGTCCGCCCTCGTTGCCGTCAGGACTGCCGTCGCTGCCGTCAACCTGTTGAACCGACCGCACGAAGGCCGGTAGTGAACTCGACGTCGACGGCGTCGCGGAGTCTGAGGGCGCCGAAGAAGCCCGAATATGGCTTAATGCCCCATCGGGACTGCACCACGCTCGCAGTACCCGCGACGGTGACGTCGTCTCGCTGTCGCACCTCCAAGCGGAGCGGACGGGTCTGCCCAACCAAAGCCAGGTCTCCCTCAATGGTTGCCCTGCCGTCGTGGACTTCTACGCCCGTCGAGGTGAAGGTCGCATATCGGTGGCGATCGGTCTGCAGCAGCTTGTCCATGGTTTGCTGGATCTGTCGCTTGTCGCCGTCGCTGAGCGGCTTGACCCCGCCGGTGCCTTCCAGGACTTTCAGCGCGCGCAGGTCTACGCGTACCGACACCGTCGGCTGGGTCGCGGGGTCTGCGGGCACCGTGACGTGGCCTTCCCACTCGGTGGCCTCGATGAGCAGGTCATGTCCGACCCTTGCGGCCACGCCTTGGCGAGCGGTACGCACCAGCAACCGACCGACCTGCTGGCCGATCTCGTACTCGCCTGCTGCTACGGCCATGGTTTCAGCCTACGCTCTGCCATCGGCTACAACATCGACGGCAACCGGCTGAAACAAGGGCTGACCACCGCCTCAGGAGTTCGATCTCACTCCGCGTAGCCTGCCGGGACCTTGGACGGGGGCGACCTGTTGTGGCGGCTGCGGACCGGTGCGCCTTGGCGGGATGTGCCGGAACGCTACGGCCCGTGGCAGACCGTTTACGAACGGTTCGCCCGCTGGGAGGCCGACGGAACCTGGGCGAAGCTGCTGGAACACGTCCAAGTCCGTGACGACGCCGTGGGCGCCGTTCAGTGGACGGTGTCGGTGGACTCCACCATCAATCGCGCCCACCAGCACGCGGCCGGAGCTCGTAAAAGGGGGCACCGGCGGGGGATGAACTGGAAAATCCGCAACGCCCGACGGCTGGCCAGGCGCTCGGTCGGTCGCGGGGCGGCCTGACCACCAAGGTGCACGTGGCGGCTGACGGCCGCGGCCTGCCGTTGGCCGTCGTGGTCACACCGGGCAACGTCAACGACTCCACCGTGTTCGATGAGGTGCTCGACGCCGTCCGCGTGCCCCGTCTGGCCACCGGGCGGCCCCGGTGCAGGCCCGAGCAAGTCATCGCCGACAAGGCGTACTCGTCACGGGCGATCCGGCTCGGTCTGCGACGCTGCGGCATCCGCGCGGTCATCCCCGAGCGGGCCGACCAGATCGCCGGCAGGAAACGCCGCGGAAGGGCCGGCGGACGGCCACCGGCCCTCAACGTCGAGCAGTACAAGACCCGCAACGTCATCGAACGCTGTTTCAGCCGCCTCAAGCAGTTCCGGGCCATCGCCACCCGATTCGACAAACTGGCCGCCCGCTACCTCGCCGGACTCCACCTCGCCTCACTCATCCTCTGGCTCCGCGAGCCCGCATCGTGAATGCGTCTCAGCGGCCACGTTGCTGGACAGCAAGCGCAGTTGATGGGGTCCCCAGCGCGTCCAGCCGGCGCAAGAGCTCTGTCTCCTGTTCCTGTGTGACGGCAATCCACAGGGAGGTTCCCGAGTCACTGGCGCTGAAGACCAGCCGGTCCCCTCGCCAACCCTCGGCGTTGATCGTGTGAGGAGCCAAGTCCAACAGCACCTCGAACTGGGCGTCGTCGTGGACGTCGGTGTCGATCCCCATCCCGGGATCGGCGCGCCGGGAGCGAGTGCCCTCCGCCACCGCCTGCCTGGCCAGGGACAGCGCGCGTTCGTACGCGTGCAGCACCGCGGGGGGCAAGGCATCGTCGCTGTAGGCGTCGAGGTGGGCTGCGTCGATGCCAGAGCGCAGCACGCGAAGTACCTCGCGATGAAGAAGCACGAGGTCTGAGGGGCTCAGTCCGTCCCCGAGTACGAGTTCACGGCCCGAGCCGCCGTCTTGGTTGATCACACACATGACCTTCCCACACGCAGTGGACCCGACGTCCTTGGAGGGAAGCTGACCGCAACATGTTCTTTGTCAGACACGGCCCACTAGGGGCGGGAGCTCCACTGACCTGCGGCGGAGCGGCGTCGGCGCCTGGCGGGCGGTCGACTGGTTCCCCAGTGTTCCCAGTGGTTCCTCGCACGATCTGGCACGGGTCTGGCACGGGTCTGGCACGGACCTCTTCATGGGGAATCCTCGATTGACTGCCTGGCGCCTTCGCAGGTCCCAAAGCGCATCTCGCTGGTTCCAACCACTGTGATCAACCACTAGCGATCGCTCCTATTACACATTCGGGTGCGCACCTTGTGCATGTTTCAGCCACTGTGCCCAGGATTAGCCTTGCCATGTGTTCCCTCATGAAGGTGAAGGCCATGCCGACGTATGTCACGTTGCTGAACTGGACGGATCAAGGGATCCGAAACTACAAGGACACCGCGAAGCGTGCCGAGGCCTTCGGCTCAGCGGTACAGAAGCTCGGGGCGAAGCTCCTGAACATCTACTGGACCGTCGGTTCGTACGACCTCGTGGCCGTTGTTGACGCACCCGACGACGAAACCGCCACCGCAGCGCTCCTGCAGCTCGGCGGGGTGGGCAACGTCCGTACCACGACCCTGCGGGCCTTTAGCCGAGAGGAGATGGACCGCATCATCGCCAAGGCCGCTGGCTGAGGACATGTCAGGCCTTGATGCCAAAGGCCCCGGACCTTGATGTCTGCGGCCGGTAGGGCCGGGCTCGCTTGTGGGTGATACCGGCCGCCGCCAGGGCATCACGCCAGTCGCGTGAGCGGTAGCAGGAGCCGTTGTCGGTCAGGACCCGCTCGACGGTGATCCCGCAGGAGGTGAAGAACGCGTGGGCGCGCTTCCAGAAGGCGGTGGCGGTCTCCGTCTTCTCGTCGGTGAGGATTTCGCTGTAGGCCAGGCGGGAGTGGTCGTCGACGGCGGTGTGCAGGTAGCTGTAGCCGGCTCTGCGCCGTTTCTTGCGGCCTGCTTGCCGGCCGAGGACCTTGTGGCCGCCGCCGTCGGGGATGTTGCCGAGCTTCTTGATGTCGACGTGGACCAGTTCACCGGGCCGGTCGCGTTCGTAGCGGCATATGGGTCGGCCGGTGGCCCGGTCCAGGTCGGTGAGGCGGGCCAGGCCGTAGCGGGTCAGCACCCGGACGGTGGACGGGACCAGCCGCAGCAGGCCCGCGATCCGCGCCGGTCCCCACCGGCGCAGGATGCGGACCTTGATGATCCGCCGTTCAGTACGAGTGGGGGTGCGGCGGGGGCTGGAACGGGGGCGGCCGAGAGGTCGGCCATACCCGCCTCGCCGAGGTGGCGGTAGCGGTCGGCCCACCGCTGGGCGAGACCTGGAAGCGTTCGGCGGTCCGGCGCAGGGTCCAGCCGTCCTCGATCACGCAGCGGGCCAGTCGCAGGCGGCGGGACTCGGTCAGGGGTGCTTTACGGTGGGGCACGAGGGCCTTTCTGTTGTCCGGCGTAGATGTCGCAATCCACACCGAGCCTGAAGGCCCTCACCCATTTCAAGATCCCTCAGAGAGACCGTGCGGCCTGCGCCGAGACCTACCGCCGCGACACCTACCACCTGATCACCGCCGGACTCCGCGGCGGCAAGGGCACCCCCGAACAGGTCGCCACGCACCCGCGCGTCTTCGCCACCTTCACCGCCCAGCTTCGGCCCCGTCCATAACCGGCCCTCCAGCGGCCGCGCCTGCCGCTGCGGCATCCACCACGACGACCCGGACCCCGTCCTGGGGACACCCCTCGACCCGGACACCTACGACTACGCAGCAGCCGTGCTCTGGAACGCGCACGCCGGGGCCCTGTGGCGGCGCTTCTCGATCTACCTCCGAAGGGAGATCGCCAAGCGCGCCGGACTCACTCAACGCGCCTTCGGTGACCACGCGCGCATCTCCTTCGCGAAGGTGGCCGAGTACCAGAAGCGCGGCGCGGTCCACTTCCCGCCGTCGTCCGCCTCGACGGTCCCGAGGGCGGCGACACCGCGCCCCCGGCCTGGGCGACGGCCGAGCTGCTGACCGATGCCATCCGCTCCGCAGCCACCGCGGCGCGCGTTGACGGACCGGAGGTCGACGGCCGGCCGCGCTCCTTCGTCTTCGGCCGTCAGCTCGACGTCCGTCCGATCCGCTCGGCCGACTTTGATGACGGCCAGGAGCTGACCGAGCGGGCCGTGGCGTCGTACATCGCCAAGTACGCCACCAAGGGCGCCGAGACGGCGACCGGCACCCTCGACCGGCCGCTGCGATTCCTCGCCGAGCTGGCACAAGCCCGGATCACCGAACACGCCCGGCGCATGATCCGAACCGCCTGGGCCCTGGGCGCACGCCCCGAGCTGGCGGAGCTTCGCCTGCGGGCCTGAGCCCACATGCTCGGATTCCGCGGCCACTTCTCCACCAAATCCCACCGCTACTCCACCACCCTCGGCGCCCTCCGCGACGCACGCGCCGACTGCCCACGCTGCCCTGGCCGTGCCTCAGGACGGCGAAACCACGCTCGTCCTCGCCCACTGGGTGTTCACCGGTACCGGCCTCAGCACTGCTGAGGCCTGGCTCGCAGCCTCCCTCGAACCCGCCCCCGGAACAGAAGGAGAACCCACCCGATGACCTCGGTGACGAACGGAAGTGGCACACGACGGCCGAGGTCGCCCAGATGCTCGGCTTCAGCCTCACCAAGACGAAGGCGCTGGTCCTCGCGGGCGAGATCCGCTCCGTGAAGGTCGGCCGCAACCGGCGCATTCTTCCGGCCTGGGGGGACGAGTACGTCAACCGCTGCGCCGCTGACGCTGCGAGGTGGTCGGCGTGAGCGGGAAGCGAGGCAACGGCGAAGGGTCCATCTAGCCGTACAAGAACGGCTTCGCAGCGTACGTCTGGGTCACCACCCCGGAAGGTGATCGCAAGCGGAAGTACGTCTATGGGAAGACCCGCGAGGAGGTTCACGAGAAGTGGATCAAGCTGCACGGTGAAGCCAACAAGGGTCCGGTGCGGACTAGGCACCGCACGGTGGAGGCCTTCCTGTCGTACTGGCTTCAGTCCATCGTGAAGCCGAATCTCGCGCCGCTCTCGTACGTGTCGTACGAGGGCTCGGTGCGCCTCTACATCGTTCCCCACCTGGGCGCGAAGCGGCTGGACAGGCTGGCCGTGCGGGACGTGCGCGAGTGGCTAACCAAGCTGGCCGGTGTCTGCCAGTGCTGTGCCCAGGGGAAGGACGCCAAGCGGTCCCCGGAGCGGCGGCGGTGCTGTGCCGTCGGGGAGTGCTGCGAGGCGTACCCGTCCCGGCGAATGATCCAGGCTGCCCGCGATGCCTTGCGGGCCGCGCTGACCCACGCCGTGGCCGAGGAGGAGATCAGCAAGAACGTGGCCTCGCTCGTCACGGTACCGAAGCCGCGTCGCCGCCGGATCAAGCCCTGGTCCGTCGCCGAAGCGGGACAGTTCCTCTCCGACTCCCTGACCCGAGAAGATCCGCTGTTCGCACCCTGGGTCCTGGTGCTCTGCCTGGGGCTGCGCCGGGGTGAGGTCCTGGGCCTCAACCTGGCAGTCGATCGACTTCGAGACGGGTGAGCTGTATGTGGATGACCAGATCCAGCGGGCGGGCCGCCAGATCCTCCACCGGGAGACCGAGACGGAGGAGTCGGAGGACTTCCTGCCGTTGCCCGAGCTGTGCCTCAAGGCACTCCGGATGCGGCGGGCTCAGCAGACCGGAGACCGGAAGGCGGCCGGTGATCTCTGGCAGGACACTCGCGGCCTCGTCTTCACGACCAAGTACGGGACGCCCATCGAGCCGGGGAACCTTACCCGCATGTTCGCCCTGCGGGCCCGCCGGGCCGGCCTCCGCGTGATCCCGCTACGCAACACCCGGCACACGTGCAGCTCGCTCCTGGTCGCCCTGAAGGTGCACCCGAAGGTGGCACAGCGCATCCTTCGGCACTCGCAGATCGCCATGGCGATGGAGGTCTACGCCGAGGCGAGCGAGGAGAAGGTGCGCGCGGCGGTCGGGAAGCTGTCCGCAGCGATGGGCGGGACAGGGACCGGCAGCTGACATCAGCCCGCTGCTGTACTTCGCTGCTGTACGCCCCCGAAACGCCAGAGGCCCCGGAGTGATCCGGGGCCTCTGGCCTGTGCGCACTCGGCAGGATTCGAACCTGCAACCTTCTGATCCGTAGTCAGATGCTCTATCCGTTAAGCTACGAGTGCTTGTTTTGTTTTTTCGTCTCCGCTTCCGGCCCTTCCGGCTCGCTCGCGGCGACAGGAAGAACATTACATGACTGCCGCCGTCATGTGAAATCCGTTCCCCGCACCTCTTGTGACCTGCGGAAATGCCGTGTGGGGCGGTTTTGGCGGCCCCGGTGGACAGGCCGGTGGGACGGTGCTGCGGCGGTCGGGACCTCGGCGGTGCGGGAGACGGTGCGGGAGACGGCGCCGGAACAGCGAAACCCCGGTCGGGTGAACCGGGGCTTCGGTGATCAAGCGCGGAGGCGGAGGGATTTGAACCCTCGATGGGCTTTAAGGCCCAAACCGCATTAGCAGTGCGGCGCCATAGACCGGACTAGGCGACGCCTCCAGCACAACCGCTCACGCGAGCGCGCGAGTGGTGCGTGCAGATGATGACACAGTCGAGGGCGGTGTCACCAATCGCCCCCCACGGTACTAGGCAGGCAGGCCGCAGGGCAAAGCCCTTGCCGGGGCGGCGGCCGTGGCGCAACGTCCCGGGGCGTGCCGCGTTAGTGCGGGCATGGTGCAGATCAGCTCTCCCTCCCCACGGCACTCCGGCTCGCCACGGCATTCCGGCTCGCCACGGCACTCCGGCTCGCCACGACATTCCGGCTCCGGCGTGCGCGGGCAGCTGCGGCGGTTCCTCCTCGGCGCGTCCGCCTCCGTCGTCGCCCTCACGTCGCTCTCCGCCGTGCCCGCCGCCGCCTCCGCCCTCGCGCCCCCGCCCGTCCGTGACGAGGACCGGGTCGGCGACCACCTCACCGTCACCGTGCGGCACGCGGGCGACGGCCGGGACGGGACGTACGAGGTGTACTGCCATCCCGACGGCGGCAGTCACCCGGACGTGCGAGGGGCCTGCGGGGTGCTCGACCGGAACACGCGCTGGGGGCGTGACACCTTCGCGCCCGTGCCGGACGGCAGCGTCTGCAGCATGCAGTACGGCGGGCCGACCACCGCCCACATCACCGGGACCTGGGCCGGGCGCCCGGTCGACGCGACGTACGACCGCAGCAACGGCTGTCAGATCGACCGCTGGAACCGGCTCGTGCCGCTCCTGCCCGACCTCGGTTCGTAGACATGCGCAGGCAGCGGGCAGCAAGCACGAGGTAGCGGACAGCAGGCAGCAGGCAGCAGGCAGCAGGCAGCAGACGCAGTCCACGGGCAGTCACGCAGGCATGCACGCAGGCACCCACGTACGTGGGTCCGTATGACATGAACACGACAGAAACGGGGAGTCCGTAGAGGTCCCGCGAAGGTCGTGCGAAATGAAAGCGCACGGTCACAGGTTCGACGTCACTTCGTCGTGCGCCCTCCCTCTCATCCGGCGTCGCGAGCGCAACCTCAACGCTTAGACTCCCTCGCGTGACACGCTGCGGGCCGGTTGGCAAGATGGCCCCCGCGGTCGGCAAGGTGCGGTAACAGGGAGGAAGCGTCTCGTGAGCAGCAGGCCATCCCGAGGCGCTGCTCGCCTCGCTGCCATACTCGACGCGCTGCCCGACGCGTTGGTGCTGGTCAACGCAAACGGGACCGTCGTCAACGCCAACACCATCGCCCTGGAGGCCTTCGAGACGCCGGGCACCGCTCTTGTCGGGCGGGGTCTGCTCGACCTGCTGCCGGAGTTCGACTCCAAGCTCATCCCCGGCTCCATGCGGCGACCCGACCACATCGACCCGCGCGGGCGGACCAAGCCGACGCGGATGATCGCGCGGCGGACCGACGGCACCGAGTTCCCGGTCGAGGTCACGAGCGCGAATCTGGAGAACAGCCAGCAGGCCTACGACGGCTACGGCTACACCGGCGACGAACTGCTGATGCTGGTCGTCCGCGACCTGTCCGGCACCGTCGACACCGAGGCCGAGCTGGCCCGTTCGCAGCGCCAGACCGAGATGATCCTGCGGGCCGCGGCGGAGGGTGTCGTCGGGACCGACACCGAGGGGCGGATCGTCCTCGTCAACCCGGCCGCCGCCCAGATACTGGGGTACCGGGCCGGCGAACTCGGCGGCCGTGAGCTGCACACCCTCGTGCTGCACTCGCGCGCCGACGGCTCGCCCTTCCCGTACGAGGAGTCGCCGCTCGCCGACACCCTGCGCTCCGGGCGCAAGCACCGGGTGCGCGGGCAGGTGCTGTGGTCCAAGGGCGGCGACAAGGTGCCGGTGGATTTGACGACCGCGCCGGTGCGCGACGGCGACCAGCTGGTCGGCGCCGTGATGACCTTCACCGACCGACGTCCCTACGACGCGCTCGCCGAGGAGAAGGCCGCCGCGGAGAAGCGGCACGAGGAGGAACTGGAGCGGCTCGCCGAGGAGCACGCCTCCGAGCTCACCGCCCTGCGCCAGCAGCACGCCACCGAGATCGAGGAGCTCACCGAGCGGCACGCCGAGGAAATCGCGGCCGGCGAGGAGCGGTACGCCGCGCTCGGCGAGCGGGAGAAGGACCGGTACGAGGCGCTGGCCGCGCGGCACGAGCAGCTGCTCACGCTCCTCGGCGGCTCCCTGCGCGGCCCCCTCGACGAGCTGCGCCGCGAGCTGTCCGCGCTCGCCGCCGACGACGCCGGACAGCTGTGGCCCGAGGCCAACCAGGTCCTCCACCACCTGTCGGCCGGCTACTCGCGCATCACCACCCTCATCGACAACGTCCTCGGCTACCAGCGCCTCGACGCCGGCAGCGAGGAGATCACCCGTACGAAGGTGATGCTCGACGCAGTCGTCGCCGCCGGTGTCGACGGGGCCGTGGAACTCGTCGGGCCGGGGCGGGTGCAGTTCGCCGTGCACGCGCCGCCCATCGAGGCCGAGGTCGACCCGCAGCGGCTCGCGACCGCGCTCGCGCATCTCGTCGCGGACGTGGCAGGCGTGGACGCGACCGGCAACGCGCCCGTGTCGGCGGGCGGTTACATGGACAACACCGTCGTGGTGGCGGCGGCGCAGCGCGGCGAGGTCGTACGGATCGAGGTGCGCGGGCCGTACGCCGGGGGAGACCCGGTGCACGAGCCGATCGTGCGCGGGATCGTCCGGGCGCACGGTGGTGTGCTGCAGACGCACGAGGTGCCGGGGATGAGCGGCAGCGCGTACGTCCTCGAGGTGCCGCTCGGGGGCGGGGCGGGGGCGGTTGCGGCCGACGCCCAGGTTCCGGCTGCTGCTGCGGATGCGGATGAGGGTGCCTCCGCGGAGGTCGCCCTGCCCGAGCAGACTTCGGCCCGCGGTGGGCGGCGGCGCGCCCGGCGGGCCTCCACGGACGCGTTCCTGGAGAGCGAGAGCGAGGGCGACGCCTCCGGCGTCCAGGCTGCTCCGACCGGGCGGCGCAGGAGGCGGGCGGCCGACGAGTCCGCGCAGGCACCGGCTCAGGGCGCCGAGGTTTCCGGCGCCGGTGGTACCGGGAGGCGGCGCGGGCGCCCCGCGGAGGACGCGAGCGTGGCCGAGGGAGCCGTCGTCACGGCGGCCGAGCATGCCGCGGGGACCGCGGCGTCGGGTACCGGCCTCGGCGGTACGGTGCCGCCGCAGGGCGTGCCCACGCCCACCGGACGGCGGGCCCGGCGTGACACCGGCGAACCCCAGGCGCTGCCGCCCGCACTGCCGGCGGCATCGGACGGGGCGGGAGAGACGCCGACCCCGCAGCCGACCGGGCGCCGTCGGCGTGCCCTGGCCGCGGCGAACGAGCGTGCCGCCGCGCAGGAGACGGCTCCCCGTACGGTCTTCGCGCTGCCGCCCGCCGATGCGGACCGGCCGTCCGACGGTGCGCAGGGGCAGCAGCAGGCCCAGGCCCCGGTTCAGATCCCGGCGCAGGGCACTGCCGTCGACACCGGGACCGACGAGGGGCGGCACGACGCCGTACCCCACGACCAGGCCGCCGACCACACCCCGCCGCAGCCGCATCCCACGACCGCGCCGACGGGCCGCCGTCGTCGGGCGGTGGCCCAGCCTGCGGAGGCCGCGGCGGCGGCCACGGCCCCCGCGCAGGGGGTTCCGGCCCAGGGGACCACCGGGCCGGGTGTACCCGCGCAGGCTCAGGCTGCCGTGCCCGGGCAGGGCGCGGCGGTTCCGCAGCAGGCCGGTCCGGTGGCGCCGGATCAGCAGGTGCAGCAGGTCGCGCAAGTGCAGCAGGTCCCGCAAGTGCAGCAGGTCCCACAGGTGCCGCAGGGCCGATCGGGCGCGGCCGTACCGGCGCAGGGCACCGCGGGGCAGGCGGGAATGGGTGTTCAGCCGGTTCCCCAGGCCGTTCAGCCGGCGGTTCCGCAGGCGGTTCCCGGACAGCCGGTGGTGGCACAGGCGGTTCCCGGACAGCCGGTGGTGGCACAGGCGGTTCCCGGACAGCCGGTGGTGGCACAGGCGGTTCCCGGACAGCCGGTGGTGGCACAGGCCGC
>NZ_JBEXHW010000021.1:55446-117632 GCF_040608235.1 Streptomyces sp. NPDC005202
GCACAGGCGGTTCCCGGACAGCCGGTGGTGGCACAGGCGGTTCCCGGACAGCCGGTGGTGGCACAGGCGGTTCCCGGACAGCCGGTGGTGGCACAGGCCGCACCTGGACAGCCGGTGGTGGCACAGCAGGCTCCGGGGCAGCAGCCCGTGCCCGGCCAGGGGCTTTCCGCACAGAACGCGTTCGGGCAGGCGGCTCTGCCCGCCCAGGGCGGCGCCGATCAACCGCTCCCGACGGAGGCCGTCCCCGGCCAGGGCATCCCGACGCAGGGCACCCCTGCCCAGGGCATCCCGGCCCAGGGCGCCCCCGCCGCACAGCCGGCCCCCGCCGCGGGCATCCCGGCCCCGCAGCCGTGGCCCGACCCCGACGACGCCCCCGGCACGGGCACTGCCGTACCGCTCAACGGCGCCGCAACCGCCGTACCGCCGAACGCAGCCGGCGCCCCCGTACCCCCGAACGCACAGGGCGGTCCCGTACCCCCGAACGCAGCGGGCGGCCCGGTACCCCCGACCCCGACCACCCCCCAGCAGGCCGCACTCGCCCCTCCCCCCGGCCCCGGCACGCCGCCCCAGGGCACCCCGGTCCCCGGCACCCCGCTCCCGCCCGAGCAGCCCGCCGGGCAGACCACCGGACAGCCCCCCGCGCGGCCCGCCGGGCAGACCGTCGCCGGTGGTGCCGTCCCCCGGGCGGCTCAGCCGCTGCCCGCCGAGGCCGCCGCGCCGGTCGATCCGAACTCGACGCAGGGGCGGGCGATCAGTGTGCGGACGCTGGGGCAGGGCGTGCCGTTCAGCCGGCAGGCCGCGCAGGTGCAGGCGCCGCAGCCGCCGTCGGCCACGCCGCCCCCGCACGCGGCCGGCGGTTCCGGCCGCCGCCGCAAGCTGGGCACGCGGCCGGAACCGCCGGCCGCCGCACACCCGGAGCAGTCGGCCCGTCCGCATCCGCCGGCCGAGCAGCCGCCCCCGCAGCCGTCGTTGGCCGGATCCCCGGCGCAGCCGTCCCTGGCCGGGCAGGCCCGGCTCGCGCAGGCCACCGAGGGCGCCGGACGGTCGTACGCCATAGGGGCCCCGGACGAGAACGCCGCCGAGGGACCCGAGCCGCTGGACGGTCCGGGCGGTGCCGTCGAGATTTCTGAGACCCCGCGGCCGCAGCCGCTGGACGACGAGCTGCCGCCGGAGCCGCTGGACAACCCGCGGCGGCTGCTGGTGTGGCCCGCGCCGGACGTCACCACCCAGCAGGCGCTGAGCGATCGCGGCTACCGGCCGGTGATCGTGCACTCGCGCGAGGAGGTGGACGCGCAGATCGCCGCGTTCCCGGCCGCGCTGTTCGTCGACCCGCTGACCGGGCCGATCACGCGCACCGCGCTGCAGTCGCTGCGGCAGGCCGCGGTCGCGGCCGAGGTGCCGGTCCTCGTCACGGCGGGGCTCGGGCAGGCGACGCGCGAGGCGGCGTACGGCGCCGATCCGGCCGTTCTGCTGAAGGCGCTCGCTCCGCGCGACAGCGAGCAGCACCCGCCGCGCGTGCTGCTCATCGAGGAGCACGCGGAGATCGCGCTCGCGCTGACGGCGACGCTGGAGCGGCGCGGGATGCAGGTGGCTCGGGCGGCGAGCGACGCCGACGCGGTGGCGCTGGCCGGGCAGTTCCGGCCCAACCTGGTCGTGATGGACCTGATGCAGGTGCACCGGCGCCGGGCCGGGATCGTCGACTGGCTGCGCGCGAACGGGCAGCTCAACCGCACCCCGCTCGTCGTCTACACGGCCGCCGTCGACCAGGCCGACCTGCCGCGGCTGGCCTCCGGCGAGACGGTGCTGTTCCTCGCGGAGCGGTCCACCAGCTCCGAGGTGCAGACGCGGATCGTCGACCTGCTGGCCCGGATCGGGACCAACTGACACCAACTGACACCAGCTGACAGGGAACAACTGATCTGGCTGTGGCGGGGTGTGGCCGGCGTTGGGGTGGGCGACGACACCCGTCTCCGTACGGCGGTGAGTGCCGTGCCTGATGGCCGTGCCACGACGACGTGGGCGGACGCCGGGTGGGAGCCCGTGGGGCCGGGTGGGAGCCCGTGGGGCCGGGTGGGGAGCCGTGAGGCCGGGGCGGGCAACCGGGACACCAGGTGCAGAGCCGTCGGGCCCGGGCGGGCAACCGTGACGCCGGGTGGGGAGCCGTGGGGCTCCGCACCCGGCGTGTTCGTGTCGGCGCCGGTCAGAGCTTGGTGACGTCCAGCTCCCCGGCGGCGTACTGGCGGCGCAGCACCTTTTTGTCGAACTTGCCGACGCTCGTCTTCGGCACCGCCTCGATCACCGTCCAGCGCTCCGGGAGCTGCCACTTGGCGATCCTGCCCTCCTCCAGGAGGAAGGTGCGCAGGGTCTCGAAGTCGGCGGTGGCGCCCTCCTTCAGGACGACGGTGGCCAACGGGCGCTCGCCCCACTTGTCGTCGGGGACGGCGACGACGGCGGCCTCGGCGACGGCCGGGTGGGACATGAGGGCGTTCTCCAGCTCGACGGAGGAGATCCACTCGCCGCCGGACTTGATGACGTCCTTGGCACGGTCGGTGAGGGTGAGGAAGCCGTCGGGGCTGATGGTGCCGACGTCGCCGGTCTTCAGCCAGCCGTCCTCGCTGAACTTGTCGGCGGGGCGCAGCGGTTCGGCGTCGGGGCCGTTGTAGTACGCGCCGGCGATCCACGGGCCGCGGACCTCCAGCTCGCCGGCGGACTCGCCGTCCCAGGGGAGGCGTGTGCCGCCGGGGCCGGTGAGGCGGGCCTCGACACCGGCCGGGAAGCGGCCCTGGGTGAGGCGGTAGGCGAACTCCTCCTCGGTACCGACCGCGTGGGCCGGCGGGCGGGCCACCGTGCCCAGCGGGGAGGTCTCCGTCATGCCCCAGGCGTGGCAGACGCGCATACCGAGCTTGTCGAAGGCCTCCATGAGGGAGGGCGGGCAGGCCGAGCCGCCGATGGTGACCTGGGTGAGGGAGGAGACATCACGAGGCGTGGCGGTCAGCTCGGCGAGCAGGCCCTGCCAGATGGTGGGGACGGCGGCGGCGTGCGTGGGCTTCTCGCGCTCGATCATCTCGGCGAGCGGGGCGGGCTGCAGGAAGCGGTCCGGCATCAGCAGGTTCACGCCGGTCATGAAGGTCGCGTGCGGCAGACCCCAGGCGTTGACATGGAACTGGGGGACCACCACGAGCGAGGTGTCCTGGTCGGTCAGCCCCATGGACTGGGTCATGTTGACCTGCATGGAGTGCAGGTAGACCGAACGGTGGCTGTACACCACGCCCTTGGGGTCGCCGGTGGTGCCGGAGGTGTAGCACATGGACGCGGCCTGGCGTTCGTCCAGCTCCGGCCAGTCGTACGCGGTCGGCTTCCCGGCGATGAGGTCCTCGTACTCGTGCACCTGGGCGGGGGCGTCCGCGAGCAGCGAGCGGTCTCCCGGGCCCGACACGACGACGTGCTCGACCGTCTTCAGGTGCGGGAGCAGCGGGGCGAGCAGCGGCAGCAGCGAACCGTTGGCGATCACGACGCGGTCGGCCGCGTGGTTGACGATCCAGGCCAGCTGCTCGGCGGGCAGGCGGAGGTTGAGCGTGTGCAGGACCGCGCCCATGGAGGGGATCGCGAAGTAGGCCTCGACATGTTCGGCGTTGTTCCACATGAGCGTGGCCACGCGGTCGTCGTCCGCGACCCCGAGGTCCTCGCGCAGGGCGTGCGCCAGCTGGGCCGCGCGGGCGCCGACCTCGGCGAACGAACGGCGGTGCGGCTCGCCTTTACCGGTCCAGGTGGTCACCTGCGATGCGCCGTGGATCGTCGACCCGTGGGTCAGGATCCTCGAGATCAGCAGCGGTACGTCCTGCATGGTGCTCAGCACGGCGTCCTCCCGGGCGACATTGCCTGCGCGGTAGTAGGGGTCGCGCTGATTCTGCGCACATACCACGCGGTATGTCACTAGGGGCGGGCGATCGATCACGTGACCTGCTGCACGTTCCAGCCGCGGCCTACAGCACTGTCCGCCCTAGCGCACGAGCCCCAACTCGGGATCCTCACGCAGCTTGCCGAGGGCCCGCGACACCGCCGACTTCACCGTGCCCACCGACACCCCGAGCACCTCGGCCGTCTGCGTCTCGGAGAGGTCCTCGTAGTACCTGAGGACGACCATCGCCCGCTGCCGGGCGGGCAGCTTCATGATCGCCCGCCACATGGCGTCGTGCAGCGCCTGCTGCTCGGCCGGGTCGGCCTCGCCGTGCACGGGCTCCGGCTCGGGCAGTTCGTCGCACGTGAACTCGTCGACCTTGCGCTTGCGCCACTGCGACGTGCGCGTGTTCAGCAGCGCTCGGCGCACATAGCCGTCGAGCGCCCGGTGGTCCTCGATCCGCTCCCACGCGACGTACGTCTTCGTGAGTGCGGTCTGCAGCAGGTCCTCCGCGTCGCTCGGGTTCGCGGTCAGCGAGCGGGCGGTGCGCAGCAGCACCGGCTGGCGGGCCCTCACATACGACGAGAACGACGGGTACGCCAGGGTCTGTGTCGCCGGTGAAGCGGCAGTCGACGCGCTGGTGCAGACGGGTGTGGTCATGGCTCCACGCTATGAGCGGCGCCCGCCCCGGCGGATCGGCCCCAGGTCCCGAAGCGGGGTCCGCCTCAGGTTGTAGGGATGGGGTTGACCGCACCTCCTGAAGGTGGACGAGCAGGCGTCGCGTACTGCGGGTTCACCCCTGGGTGACTCAGCCGTCCGCCCTAAGGACCAGGCCCGACGTCGGCACCCCCGTCCCGGCCGTCACCAGGGTGCGGCCCGCCCCCGGTATCTGGTTCACGGCCGTGCCGCGCAGCTGTCGTACCGCCTCCGCGATGCCGTTCATCCCGTGCAGGTAGGCCTCCCCGAGCTGTCCCCCGTGCGTGTTCAGCGGCAGCCGCTCCTCGGCCACGAAGTCCGCCGCCTCCCCCTTTCCGCAGAACCCGAACTCCTCCAGCTGCATCAGCACGAACGGCGTGAAGTGGTCGTACAGGATCCCCACGTCGATGTCGGCCGGGGCCAGCCCCGACGTCCGCCACAACTGGCGTGCCACCACGCCCATTTCGGGCAGGCCCGTCAGGTCGTCGCGGTAGAAGCTGGTCATCTGCTCCTGGGCGCGGCCCGCGCCCTGGGCCGCGGCCGCTATGACGGCGAGCGGATGCCGCAGGTCGCGGGCCCGCTCGACGGAGGTGACGACGAGCGCCTGACCGCCGTCCGTCTCCTGGCAGCAGTCCAGCAGCCTGAGCGGCTCGACGATCCAGCGCGAGGCCGCGTGGTCGGCGAGCGTGATCGGGCGGCCGTGGAAGTACGCCGCCGGGTTGGTCGCCGCGTACGTGCGGTCGACGACGGCCACGTGCCCGAATGCCTCCGGCGTCAGCCCGTACGTGTGCAGATAGCGCTGCGCCGCCATCGCCACCCAGGAGGCCGGAGTGAGCAGCCCGAACGGCAGCGACCAGCCGAGCGCCACGCCCTCCGCCGACGGCTCCCGGTGCTGCACCCCCGAGCCGAACCTCCGGCCCGACCGCTCGTTGAAGGCCCGGTAGCAGACCACCACCTCCGCGACCCCGGCCGCCACCGCGAGCGCCGCCTGCTGCCGGTCCGCCGGCCTTCACCACCGTCATAACGTCCACCACCGTCATGCCTCACTCCCCACCTGCGATCAACTCCCCCAGTTCCTGCAGCACTTCACTGCCGCATCCCAGATACGCGTCCAGCTGCCGCCCCCACAGGAAGTGCCGGTGGACCGGATGGTCCGGGTCGGCTCCCGCGCCGCCGTGCAGATGCTGGCCGGCGTGGACGACCCGCTGTCCCCCCTCCGCCGCCCACCAGGCGGCGGTCAGGGCGTGTGTGGCGTACGGCAGGCCCGCGTCGCGTCGCCACGCTGCCTCGTACGCCGTCACGCGTATCGCCTCCGTGTCCATGTAGGCGTCGGCTGCCCGGAGTTGGACGCCCTGCCGGGTGGCTAGCGGGCGGCCGAACTGCTCCCGCGCGTTGGTGTGCGCCACCGCCCGCGCGAGCGATCCCGCACAGACTCCGGCCTGGAGGCCGGCGAAGGCGGTGCGGGCGGTGGCCACGACATCGGCGTATGCGTCCTGACCGCCCAGCGGTTGTGCCGGGGCGCGGTCCAGGGTGAGGCGGCCGGCCGACCAGGGGGCGGTGAGCTCGACGGGGTCGGTGCGGGTGGCCTCCGTGAGGGGCGTCAGCCACAGCCTGCAGCTCGCGTCCGCGATCAGGACGTGGGTGGCGTCCCGGAGCCAGGGGACCACGGGGACCATGCCGGTCAGCTCTCCGTGCGCGTGGGCGCCGGGCAGGGTGGGCGCTACGGTGGCAGAAAGCGCGCCGGTCACCACCACCGAGCCGTCCCCGATCCCCGGCAGTAACCGCTCCCGTTGCTCCGGCGTGCCGTGGGCGCTCACCGCCAGCACCCCGTACACACAGCTCGCCGCGAACGGCATTTGCGCCGTCGTTCGTCCCTGTTCCCCCAGGAGCAGGACGAGCCCCAGCAGGCCCAGCTCCTCCACCGCGCTCACCAGTCCGGCCCCGCACAGGGCCTTCCACAGCTCCGGATCGCTGCCCGTGTCCGCGGCCGCCAGTCGCTCGTGCGGGGCGAGGTCGGCGAAGATCCGGCCGGCCAGGTCGCGGGCCTCGGCCTGTTCCTCCGTGGGGGTGAAGTCCATGTCAGACCTCGCCCTCGGTGACCCGGAAGACCGGCAGAACCAGCGGGCCATTTCCGGCATCCTCGGCGTCCTCGGCGTCCTCGGCGTCCTCGGCGTCCTCGGCGTCCTCGGCGTCCTCGGCGTCCTCGGCGTCCTCGGCGTCCTCGCCTTCGTCTTCGTAGCGCCGGAACTCCACCCTGACCGGTAATCCGATGCGGACCTTGTCGTACGGCACCCCCACCACGTTGCTCACCATGCGCACGCCCTCCGCCAGCTCGATCAGGCCGACGGCGTACGGAGGGTCGAAGGCCGGGAAGGGCGGGTGGTGCATCACGACGTACGAGTAGACGGTGCCCTCGCCGCTCGTCTCTACCGTCTCCCACTCCAGGCAGCCGCAGGCGTTGCAGCCCGGCAGCCAGGGATGACGCAGGGTGCCGCAGCCGGTGCAGCGCTGGATCAGCAGCCGGTGCTGTGCGACGCCCTCCCAGAAGCCGGCGTTGTCCCGGTTGATCACCGGGCGGGGGCGGTGCGCTCGGGGTTCCTTGGGGGGCTTCCGCGGGGCCGGGGCGTACTTGAGGATGCGGAAGCGGTGCGTGCCCGCGAGCTCCACGCCCGCCCGTACGTCCATGCGGGTCGTGACGAAGTACCCCGTGCCGAGCTTGGTGGTCTTCCGGTCCGAGACCGATTCGATCACCGCGTCGAAGGTGACCTCGTCGCCCGGCCGCAGGGGCCGCAGGTACTCCTGTTCGCAGTCGGTGGCGACGACCGAGGTGCAGCCCGCCGCGTCGAGGAGGGCGAGCAGCTCTTCGTAGGCCTCTGTGCGCCCCGCGTGCCTGGAGAGGCCGCCCATGGTCCACACCTGGAGCATGGTGGGCGGGGCGACCGCGTCGGGCCCCGTGTAGGCCGGGTTGGTGTCGCCCATCGCCTCGCACCAGTGCCGGATCATCGGCGCGTTCACCGGGTCCCTGCCCACCCCGGCGACGGCGGCCGCGCGCCCCTCGTACGCCTTGAGCCGCAGCCCCAGCTCGTCCACCTGCTCGTTCACCGCCGCCCCCGTGTCATCCCGAGCCGCATCGTCGCGACGATCTCCCGCTGCACCTCGCTCACCCCGCCCCCGAACGTGTTGATCTGCGCCGCCCTGTTCAGCCGCTCCAGCTCGCCGGCCCCGAACGCCCCCGGGGAGCCGTAGCGGACCAGTGCCGTCTCGCCGACGATTTCCTGACACATGCGATACGTCGCGACAGCCGATTCCGTTCCCGCGAACTTCACCCCGCTCGCGTCGCCGGGGGCCAGTCGGCCTGCCCCCACATCCCCCACCAAACGCCAGCTGAGCAGGCGTGATGCCGCAAGCCGGGCATGCGCTTCGGCCAGTCGCAAACGCACCCACGGCTCGTCAACCCGGCGCCGCCCGGTCACCGGATCGGAGGTACGGGCGGCGGTCAGCGCGGCCGCGAGGAAGTCCTCGGCCTGCATGCCGGTCGCGGCGAGGGCGACCCGTTCGTGGTTGAGCTGGTTGGTGATCAGCGACCAGCCCTCGTCTCCGCGCCGACGAGGTTGCCGGCCGGGACTCTGACCCCGTTGTAGTACGTGGCCGTGGGGGTCTGCCCGCCCACCGTCTCGATCGGCGTCCAGGAGAAGCCGGGAGCGACGGTGGGGACGAGGAGGATCGAGATGCCCCGGTGCCGGAACGCCTCGGGGTCGGTGCGGCAGGCGAACCAGATCCAGTCGGCGTGCTGGGCGCCCGAGGTGAAGATCTTCTGGCCGTCGATCCGCCAGCCGCCGGCCTCGCGTGCGGCGCGGGTCCGCAGCGAGGCCAGGTCGGTGCCGGCAGACGGCTCGGTGTACCCGATCGCGAAGACGACCTCCCCGCGCAGGATGCGCGGCAGGAAGAAGGACTTCTGCGCCTCGCTGCCGTACGTCATCAGGGTCGGGCCGACCGTGTTCAGCGTGACCATCGACACCGGCGCGCCGGCCCGGCATGCCTCGTCGAAGAAGACGAACTGCTCGTCGGCACCGCGCCCCTGGCCGCCGTACTCCACCGGCCAGCCGAGCCCGAGCCGGCCGTCGGCGCCGATCCGGCGCAGCAGCGCGCGGCGCGCCTGCGGATCGTCCTCGCCGGGCGGGCCCTGCGGCATCAGGGAACGGAAGTACGTCCGCAGTTCGGCGCGCAGCCGCTGCTGGCGCTCGGTGGGGGCGAGGTGCACGGCGGCGGCCCTCCCGGCCTCGTACGGAGACGGCGATTTCTGACTGTCCGTCAGATAGAGTCGCCTGTCAAGGTCACCGAAGGCCGCCCCGAACCGGCCGCAGACCGTCCCGAACCGGCCGTTGCACCGCACCGGAAAACGCCTGCGCGGCGGCGCCGAAGCACCGCCGCGCAGACGTGTTGCATCCCCATTGAGCACACCCACAAGGAGTTCAGGGCCGGCAGGTCCCCAGAATCCGCGCCGGCCCTCCCCGGCTCACCAGATGCGGGTGAAGTTGATGGCGACGTTCTCGTTGCCCTGCTGGACGGCCGTGAACGCGGAGCCGTTGACCTGTGCGGTGTTGCTCTGGTTCGAGGCGCCGGAACCGACCGCCTGCTGCTGCGTGGTGGACGAGTTGCCGTAGTTGTCGTGGCCGACCCCGCTGCCGACGACGCTCGCAACGCCTGCGTTCGATCCGTCGCCCGCGAAGGCGCCGTTGTCCGCGGTCGCGATGCCGGTGAAGAGGACGGCCGCGAGGGGGAGAGCTGTGACGGCGGCGATGACGCGGGCGGTACGAATGCTTGCCATGTTGCTCCTCCAGGACGAGGTACGCGCCGGCTTCTTGCCGGAAGCGCGTGAAGTACGGCTGCTGCCAGGGAAGTTGGCCGACTGCCCCGGCGGTTTCTCACGACGTCGCGAGATCAGGGTTGCCCACCGAACCCCCGGCGAACCACCCCGGAAGCCGCGATTCGCACGCAAGCGTGAGGACAAGTCGATAAACCCCTTTCGCCACTTTCGCCCCTCGGCTGTGGCAGCTCGGGACAGTACGGGCACCTCGATCCCGGTCGCCGCAAGGGGTGAAGCGTTCCGGCGCATTTCCAGCCAATCTCCGCCTCCCGGCGCGTCGCCACCTCCCCCCTTCCCTTTTTCGAACACTCGTACGAAAATAGGGGCATGGTCACCATCGACCGGCAGGCCACGACGCTGGCCCTCGCACACGCCCTGTCAGCCGCCGAACGCGGACTGGCCGTCATCCCCCTGTCCCGGACGAAGCTCCCGGCCCTGCGCTCCCCGCACCGCGACGACCCCGGTCAGGTGGGGCCGGCCTGCCACGGCGAGTGCGGCCGCTTCGGCCACGGCGTGTACGACGCCTCCACCGACCCGGCGCGCATCCGCGAACTGTTCGCCGCCGCGCCCCGGGCCACCGGCTACGGCATCGCCTGCGGGCTGCCTCCGTACCACCTGATCGGCATCGACCTCGACACCAAGTCCGGCACGGACTCCTCGGCGGCCCTGCGTGAACTCGCCCTGCGCCACCTGTTCACCATCCCCGAGACCGTGGTCGTGCTGACCCCCAGCGGCGGCCGCCACCTGTGGCTGAGCGGGCCGCCGGACGGCGTCGTCCCCAACTCGGCCGGTCGCCTGGCCCCCGGCATCGACATCCGCGGCGCGGGCGGCTACCTCGTCGGCCCCGGCTCCCGCACCGAACACGGCGTGTACGCCACGGCCCCCGGCACCGCGCACCTCGCCCCCGCGCCCTGTCCGCAGGCCCTCCTGCGTCTCCTTCTCCCGCCGCCCCGCCCGACGCACCACCCCGCGCCGTCGGCGGGCCGGCACGGCCAGGGCCTGGTGCAGTTCGTCCTCGGGGCACACGAGGGGCAGCGCAACACCCGCCTGTTCTGGGCGGCCTGCCGCGCGTACGAGGACGGCATCGGGCCGGCCCTCGTCGACCCGCTGATGGACGCGGCCCTCGACACCGGCCTGACCGAACGCGAGGCCCGCGCGACCATCGCGTCGGCGGCACGCATGACGGGCCACCGGCCGTGAAAACCCGGGGAGCACGATGGAACGCCGCCCTAGGGTGTGGGGCATGTCGCTGACCCGGGTAGTCCTGTCCTCCGGCCGCTCACTCGACCTGGCGGAGCTGCACCCTGTCCTCGACGTACGGCGGGATGCTGGAGGGCTACCCGTGCAAGCTCGTCAACGACATGAAGATCAACGCCCAGCTCCGTACCGCCGAACGCGCCTTCCCCACCGCACCGGTGCACCTCGTCCCGCCCCCGCGCGAGTACCCCGACCAGTACGCCGGCGCCTTCGGCCCCGTGGAGGTCCTCCCACCCGTGGCCTGCATCGGCGCCTTCCGCTCCACGGCCCTCGTTCCGGACCACGACCCGGTCCTGTACCGCTCCGCCCTCACCGTCATCTGGTTCCAGTCCAACCCCCACGTCCCCGCGGGCTGCGACGCGGACACGACCCTGCGAGCACTGCCGTGGGAGGAACCGGCTCGGGACTACGAGCTCTGAGGCAGCCTCGGTCCGGGAGGCGAGATCAACGGCGGGTTCAGTGACGCGAAGGCTCGCCGGCGCAGGCCTGGGACAGAGGCAGGCGGAGAGTGGCTGCCAGACGTGCAAGCAGCCACTCTCCTTTACGGCCTTGCCGATTGCGGAGGCGGTGGGATTTGAACCCACGGTGACATCGCTGCCACGACGGTTTTCAAGACCGTTCCCTTAGGCCGCTCGGGCACACCTCCCCGCACCGCCCGTGATCGGCGGCGCGGGGTCAAGAGTAACGGGTTGGTGCGGGGGTGTGGGGGTCAGCTGCTGTCGCCGATCCGGGAGCCGAGGGTGAGGTCGACCGTGTGCTCCTTGCCACCGCGCTTGTAGGTGATCGCGACCTTGTCGCCGGGCTTGTGGGTCCAGATCTCGCCGATGAGGGTGGGGCCGGAGTCGATCACCATGTCGTCGAGCTTGGTGATGACGTCGCCGGGCTTGAGGCCGGCCTTGTCGGCGGGGCCGCCCGGCTCGACCGCGGCGGAGCCGCTGAGGCCCTGGTCGGTGATCTTCGCGCCGTCCGTGGTGTCCTCCAGGGAGACGGACGCGCCGATCTTCGCGTAGACCGGCTTGCCGGTCTTGATCAGCTGTTGGGCGACGTACTTGGCCTGGTTGATCGGGATGGCGAAGCCCAGGCCGATCGAGCCGGACTGGCCGACGCCGCCCAGGCCACCGCTGCCCGTGGACTGGATCGCGGAGTTGATGCCGATGACCGCGCCGCGCGCATCGAGGAGCGGGCCGCCGGAGTTGCCCGGGTTGATGGAGGCGTCCGTCTGCAGGGCGCTCATGTAGGACGCCTTGCTGTCGGAGCTGCCGTCGCTGGACGCGACGGGGCGGTTCTTGGCGCTGATGATGCCGGTCGTGACCGTGTTCGACAGGCCGAAGGGCGCGCCGATGGCGATCGTCTCGTCACCGACGGCCACCTTGTCGGAGTTCCCGAGGGGGAGCGGCTTGAGATCGGACGGGGCGTTCTTGAGCTTGATCACCGCGACGTCGTAGCCCTGGGCGTGGCCGACGATCTCGGCGTCGTACTTCTTGCCGCTGGGGAAGGTCGCGGTGAGCTTGCCGCCGTCGACGGCGTCGGCCACCACGTGGTTGTTGGTGACGATGTGGCCCTGAGTGTCGAACACGAAGCCGGTGCCGGTGCCGCCCTGGCCGTTGGTGCTCTCCGCCTCGATGGTGACCGTGCTCGGCAGCGCCTTGGCGGCCACGCCCGCGATCGAGTTCGGGTCGCGCTTGATCTGCGAGCCGCCGGTGTCGGAGACGGAGACCGTGGTGGAGCTGGTGTTGTCGTTGTTCTTGGCCAGCGTGTAGCCGAGGCCGCCGCCCAGGCCGCCGGCGACCAGCGCGGCCACCAGGACCGCGGCCAGCCCGCCGCGCCGGCCGCCGGGCTTCGGCGCGGGCTGCTGGTACAGGGAGCCCCAGCCGGCGCCCGAGCCGACGCCGCCGTCCGCGTAGGAGGGCGTGGCGGGGGGCGGGGGCGGCCAGGAGCCCTCGGCGGGCGAGCCGGGGCCCTGCGGTCCGGGCGCGTCGACTCCGCCGTGCGGCCGAGGGGCGCCGCCCCGGGCGGCGGCCTCCTGCGGGGAAGCAGCGGGAGATTCCACCGGCACGGGGGGTGCAGACGGGGCCGGGGGTACCGCGGTGCCCTCGTTCTCGGTGCTCACAGCTCTTCTCCTCGATCCACGGCTGTTGTTGTCGGTCGCACTCGGTCACGCTCGTTCAGGCTTGCCGACGACCCGGCGCGCTCCAGCTGTGCATGTGGTGCATGTGCTTTTGTATGCCATCAGCTTTTCCCATGGGCCGTTAGAGCACCATAAGCGGTGGCTGTGGGTCCGAGGGCATCCTTTATATTGGGTCATGTGCCATGAAACGGACACATTATCGACGCCTGTCCGCCGTCACGCGTACCCCGTCGCGGTGGCACCATGACGCGGTGACCCACGCACGGCAGCACCACATCCAAGTCGTCGCCCACCGTGGAGCCTCGGAGGAGGCCCCCGAGCACACGCTGGCCGCCTACAAGAAGGCGATCGAGGACGGCGCGGACGCCCTCGAGTGCGACGTACGCCTGACCGCGGACGGCCATCTCGTCTGCGTCCACGACCGCCGCGTCAACCGTACGTCCAACGGCCGCGGAGCGGTGTCGGCGCTGGAGCTCGCCGACCTGGCCGCCCTGGACTTCGGCTCCTCGAAGACGCGCGCCTCCTGGCGGGGCCGCGACGAGGAGCCCGACTGGGAGTTCCGTCCCGAGGATCCCGAGGACACCTCCGTCCTCACTCTGGAGCGGCTGCTCGAGCTCGTCTCCGACGCGGGGCGCCGGGTGGAGCTGGCCATCGAGACCAAGCACCCCACGCGCTGGGCGGGCCAGGTCGAGGAGCGGCTGCTGATGCTCCTCAAGCGCTTCGGCCTGGACGCCCCGGCCTCGGCCGCCGAGTCGCCGGTGCGCGTCATGAGCTTCTCGGCGCGCTCGCTGCACCGGGTGCGGGCCGCTTCACCGACACTGCCGACGGTCTACTTGATGCAGTTCGTCTCGCCCCGGCTGCGGGACGGGCGGCTGCCGGCGGGCGTCCGGATCGCAGGCCCTTCGATCCGGATCGTGCGCAACCATCCGGCGTACGTCGAGCGGTTGAAGCGGGCCGGGCACCAGGTGCACGTGTGGACCGTGAACGAGCCCGAGGACGTCGACCTCTGCGTCGACCTGGGCATCGACGCCATCATCACCAACCGCCCGCGCGCAGTCCTGCATCAGCTCGGCCGCTGATCTGCCGGAGCCCTTGCCCCGGGCGCCCGCCTGAAGGATCCTCCGGTTTCGGCCACACCGAAGAAATCCAGCCACACGATGACAGGGAGTGCTCCGGCGCGTTCGGTACGTGTTCGATCGTTGCGAATGCGTCGCCGCACAGGGATTGGCCGGTTTCCGGTACAGGCCAGTGGGGCATCCACACCGTGGCGTGGGGCAAAGGAGGTCTCGGGGGTGGCGTTGGTGGTGGCACAGGAGGTGCCCACGTCGTCGAGCATGGCCGTACCCCATGGTCCTGCAGGCGTGGGGGAAGCAAGACACCGGATGCGTGATCAGTTGCGCAGGGGTGGCGTGGCGGAATCGGTCATCGACGATGCCGTACTGATCCTTTCCGAACTCTTGAGCAACGCCTGCAAGCATGGCCGGCCCCTGGGCGGCGCCTTGGCCGGCGACGGCGACGTCCGGGCCGCGTGGCGCGTGGACACGGGCGGCCGACTGGTCGTCGAGGTGACGGACGGGGGCGGCCCGACCCGCCCGGCCCCTGCCACTCCCTCGGTCACCGCGCACGGCGGCCGCGGCCTGAACATCATCACCGCGCTGGCCGACGACTGGGGCGTACGGGACGACGCCCGAGGCGAGGTCACCGTGTGGGTCGTCGTCCACGGCGATGTGCACGACCCCGACGTCGGGCACCGTCGCGACGACTTCGCTATGCGCGTCACGGCTCCCTCGGTTTCCTCGATACCGAAGCTGGACTTCGCGGACGCATTCGACGACCTGGACTGAGCGGGTACGGGTACCGGTACGGATACGAGTACGGGGCGGGTCCAGGTACGCGTGCGCCGAGCATCCGACCAGGCTTTCCGGGCGGCGCGCCCGGTGCGGCGCCCTGGGTACACACCTCGGAGGGCTGTCTCAGCACCGGCACGAAACCCAGGAGCCACAACCCGGAGACGGGTACGCCGACCACCGCGTCGGTTCACCGCACTCAGCCCCTGCCGCGCATCGGCCCCCTGCCGCGCCTCGACCCGCTGCCGCGCCTCGACCCGCTGCCCCGCCTCGACCCCCTGCCGCGCCTCGACCCGCTGCCCCGCCTCGCGGCGCACCGCCCAAGCCTCGACTCGTACTCCGCATGTCGTGTGCGCCACCGCGACGCCGTACGCGCCACCCCGACCTCGTGCGCACCGCCGCCACCGATCGCCACGTTGTCCACAACCGGTGCGTTGTCCACAGGGTCCCGGCGCTGGTCGCCTGAACGGCTAGGCTCCCGCCCGTACGAGACGAGCCGTAACCGGGAGACACCCAGATGGCCAAGAAGCGACCCCAGACGAAGGCCAAGCGCCCGCAGCTCACAGACGGAGAGATCCCGGTTGTCGGCGCCCGCGAGCCGTGCCCCTGTGGCAGCGGCCGCCGGTACAAGGCCTGCCACGGCCGGGCCGCCGCGCACGCGGTGACCGAACTGGTGCAGCGCCCGTTCGAGGGACTGCCCGGCGAGTGCGACTGGGTGGCGCTGCGCGAGCTCGTGCCCGCCGCCACGGTCGAGCTGACCCTGAAGGAGGGCCTGCCCGAGGACGTCCCGTCGGTCACGCTCGCCACGGTGCTGCCGATGGCCTGGCCCGCACTGCGCCGCGACGACGGCTCGGTGCTGCTCGGCCTGCAGAACGACACGGCGTCCGGCGACATCAGCCGCGACCTCGCCGACACCCTCCTGCGCGCGCTTCAGACCGAGCCCGGCACGCCGGTGCAGGGCCGCCGCGCCCCGGCGGACGGTCCGCGGCTGCAGGACCTGCTCGACCCGAAGGCCCCCTTCGAGCCGGTGGTGCACGCGGGCTTCGAGTTCTGGGTGCCGGACGCGGAGCACGCGACGCCGGAGGTGACCGCCTCCCTGGAGCGGGCCAACGCCGCGGCCATCCCGACCGTGCGCCTGCAGGGCGTGGACGCCGCGTACTGGTGCCAGACGCCGGAGAAGAACCACCTGCGCTGGGTGATGCCGCACCCGGAGGAGCAGCTTCTGGACGCTTTCGCGCGGCTGCACGCGGCGGGCCGCTCGAACCTCGGGGAGGGCACCCGTCTGGTGGGCTCCTTCCGCGCTCACGGCCTGACGGTGCCCGTCTGGGACCTGCCGAGCGGGGTCGGCGCGGAGGACGTGGAGAAGCCGGCCGCCGAGTTCGCCGAGCGCCTCGCCGGCGCCCTGGCCACGGACGCACCGCTCACCGCGGACGAGCGCCGGGCCCGCGGCGGCCTGACCAACCGGCAGGTCACGCTCAGCTGATCCACGGGTTCGGCCGACCGACCGGTCAGCCGAACGGGTCGCGCGGAGGGGGTGACTCCGGTCACAACTCCTATTCGGCGCAGGCGAGTCGGTGTCCGGAAAAGCAACCCAATCGGTGACTGGAAAGCCGAGATCGAATTTGCGAACCGCCGATCTCTTGTTACCGTTCCAGTAGCCCGGTTGCTGGTGCATCCCCCGTCGCCAGCAACCGGGTCTTTCCATGTGCGTCGGCCCTCACCGAACGCAGCCGCGCATCAACTGCCCGTCTTCGTTGGGAAGTTGCTCCCGGAGCGCAGCAGCAGCGGCCCTTGCCCGCCGCGCCCGGCGAACTCGGCGACGGCCGTGTAGGCCGTCGGCGCGCCCCGGGTGTGCTCGCGGGGCGTCTCGCACGTCTCCGGCTCGTCGCCCCCGTCCAGCGCGCAGTGCATCTGCACGGTGCGGTCACCGGGGCCCATGAGGCTCAGGGCGGCGTCCAGGGGCTCGCCGGTCGCGTTGCGGTAGTAGGTGCGCGCCCAGGTGTCCTCGCCCTGCGTCAGCACGCAGGTCTGCGCCTCGATGCCGTCGGGCGAGGTGACCTCGGGGCCGCAGCGGGCGGCGGTGGCCAGGCCCAGGCCGAGCAGCAGCGGGGAGCGGGTGGGCTCGGCGGACGGCACCTTGTCGTCGCCGCGCGGCAGGGAGCGTACGGCGGACCGTACGGCGGACCGTGCGGCGGCACGGCCCTCGTCGCCCACGGAGCCCGCGGACGCCACGGCCAACGGCAGCACGACGGCGCACGTCACGACGCCCGCGAGGGCGAACAGACGAAGGTTCATAAAGGGACGATAACGACGAAGGGCGGGCGTCCCGCCCGGCGCACGCCCGAAACCCCTACAACTCGGGTGCGCTCACACCCGTACGAGTGAGGGCCTCCACCACGGCGTCCACCACGGCCTCCACGTCGGGCACCCAGGGCGAGGCGGAGCCGGGCAGCGGGGCGCGCTCCCAGCGGATCGGGCCCGCGCCGGTTTCGGACGGGGGCAGGGCGAGATAGCCACCCCCGCCGTGGAAGCGGAGGGAGCCGGGCACGAAGTCCTTGGCGTAGAGCAGTTCGCCCAACTGCTCCATGGAGTACGGCTTGACCAGCAGCGCCCAGCGCGAGGGCGAGGCGACGACCGGGCCGAGCCGCATGCCGACGCGGTCGAGCGCGTCGAGGGCGCGGGCGGCCGCGAGGGCCGGCAGGCTGACGGCGCAGGGTGCCTTGCCTCCGGTGGCCAGGACGATCGGCGCGGTGGGCCGATTGGTCCACCACCAGCGCACCATGCGGGCGTCGGTGGTGGCCGCGAGGAGGCCGGGGTCGAAGGGATGCGCGCCGGGCACCGTGCACTCCGGGTCGGGGCAGCCGCAGCGGCCGCGCCCCTGCGGATCCGTCGCCACGCCCGGGAGTACGGGCCACTGCCATTCCGTCGCGAAGGTCAGGGCCGCGCTGATCAACTCAGGTCCCCCGTCGCTGCGCTGGGACAGGAGCCTGCGTCGCCTTCCGAGGATCTCGCGCATGAGCGCTCGTTCCTTTCCGTTGCACCGCTGGCAACACCGAGGACCACATCACACCATGTGTCGATCACTTCACTGTGCGTACCTGTTGGCGCATCACACCCCTGCCTGCAGGCACGGGGAACCCCTATGGGCCGAGCATTGGCCGCATCCGCGGCAGCCCCGTCCATACTGCGTCTACCAAAAGCATGGGCGTGGCGCGGGGTGGCGGAGCATGGCGTTTTGCCGTCGCGCGTTTTGCTCTCCGCCTCCACCACGGAGGATGGGGCACGGTCGTCGGTGGCTAAGACGCCCGGGTCCGTCGCCAGGTTCCGGGTGGCCCCCAACCACCCCTGGCCTTCTCCGAGTACGTACCCATCACGACCGCTGTGACGCTCCGTGGAGCAAACCCAGTCGACCGCAACAAGCCGTTCCCTGAGGCAGTTTCAAGCCAACTTTGCCATTCCGCAAGAGGGCCGGAGAAAGACCCCAAGAGACCCTCTGACACCAGGAATCCCAACAGGACAATGCTGGACATCTCCTCACGAGTGCGTGTACATGTGGAGATACTGCTAGCGGCGCAGAATGACATGGGGGTTCGCGATGCTTTTGAGCAATACGCACCGGTCGGAAAGCCGGACGCCATGAACGCCCCTCACCCTCCGAAAGTGGCTGGAATCGATTCAACGGTTCCGGCACCGGCACACACTGTCCCGCCCGCGCCTTCCGCCCCGGGTACCTCTTCGGCCGGCTCCCCGAACAGCCCGAATCCCCCGCACACCCCGTACGCGCCGGGGGTCCTGCTGCTCCAGGACCGGCTCGCGGGCTGGGTCTCCGACCTCACGACCCTCCACGAACTCACCGAGCGGCTGGCCCGTACGGACAGGCTCGACGCCGCCCTGAAGGAACTGCTGCGCGCCGGTGCCGCCCTCGTGGGCGCCCGGCGCGGTCTCGTCGTGCTGGAACCGGACGACGGACTCGGCCCCGACACCACCACCGGCCTGGGTCTCGCCCGGGCCGATCTCGGTCACATCGAGACCGTGCCGCGCAGCGCGATGCCGTACGGGATGCTCCTCGACACCGCCGCCGGACTGCCGAGCGGCCACGGCGAGATCGTGCGGCCCGACCTGTTCGCCGAGGACGGCCTCCACCCCCGCCACCGCGAGGTGGCCGCCCGCCTCGGCTACGCCGCCAGCTACGCACTGCCCCTGTCCACCGAGGCCGCCGGCCGGCTCGGCGCCGCCGTGTGGTTCTACGACGAGCCGGCCGAGCCGTCCGAGCGCCGGCGCCACCTCGCCGGCCTCTACGTCCGCCACGCCACCGAACACCTGGCCCGGCTCCTCGAAATCGAGCGCACGCGCGCGTGCATGGCGACGATGTCCGAGGGGCTGCTGCCCTCCCGGCTGCCCCGGGTACCCGGCGTCCAGCTCGCGGCCCGGCACCGCACCGGCCCGCGCGGCGGCGGCGACTGGTACGACGCACTGCCGCTGCCCGACGCCGCGCTCGGCCTCGCGGTCGGCTCGGTCACCGGGTCGGGGCCCAGCGCGGTCGCCGCGATGGGGCGGCTGCGCGCGTCGCTCAGGGCGTACGCCGTGATGGAGGGCGAGGACCCCGTCGCCGTCCTGTCCGACCTCGAACTGCTCCTGCGCCTGACCGAGCCCGCCCGCTCCGCCACCGCCCTGTTCGTCTACTGCGAGCCCACGCTGCGCAAGATCACGCTGGCCGGCGCCGGGCACAGCCCGCCGCTGCTGGTCGGCGAGCGGCGCACGGAGTTCGTGGAGACCTCCGTGTCCGCGCCGCTGGGGATGCTCGCCTGCTGGGAGGCGCCGAGCCTGGAGTTCCAGGCGGGGGCGGGCGAGACGCTGCTGCTCTACACCGACGGGCTGCTGCACCGCACCGGCGACCCCGTGGACCGCGCCTTCGCCCGGCTGCACGCGGCCGCCGCGAGCGTTCCCCGCGCCCTGCGCCGCGACCCCGGGGCCGTCGCCGACCACGTCCTGCGGACGGTGCTGCCGGACGGGCTGGACGCGGCGGACGGCGCGGAGGACGTGGTGCTGCTGGCGGCGCGGTTCGAATAGCGCTCCGGACACCCGTCCTTCGACCCTGGGCTCCCTTCGGTACGAACGTACGATGGGGGGTGGTTCAGTGCCGCACCTAGGAGGATGACCGTGGCGGAAGAGCTCCCGGAGACCCCGGAGACTGCCGAAGAGGAGCCGATCAAGCAGCGCAAGAACGGCCTGTACCCGGGCGTGTCCGACGAGCTGGCCGAGAACATGAAGTCCGGCTGGGCCGACACGGAGCTGCGCGACCTGGAGCCGATCCCCCAGGCCGAGCGGACCGCCGCCCGCCGCGCCGCGCTGTCCGCCCGCTTCCCCGGTGAGCGCCTGGTCATCCCCGCCGGCAACCTGAAGACCCGCTCGAACGACACGGAGTACCCCTTCCGGGCGTCGGTCGAGTACGCGTACCTCACCGGCAACCAGACCGAGGACGGCGTCCTGGTCCTGGAGCCCACTGCCGACGGCCACCGGGCGACGATCTACCTCCTGCCCCGCTCCGACCGCGAGAACGGCGAGTTCTGGCTCTCCGGCCAGGGCGAGCTGTGGGTCGGCCGCCGCCACTCCCTCGCCGAGGCCGAGCAGCTGTACGGCATCCCCGCCTCCGACGTGCGCGAGCTGCCCGACGAGCTGCGCGAGGCCACCGGCCCGGTCCGCGTGGTGCGCGGCTACGACGCCGGCATCGAGGCGGCTTTGACCGACAAGGTCACCGCCGAGCGCGACGAGGAGCTGCGCGTCTTCCTCTCCGAGGCCCGCCTGATCAAGGACGAGTTCGAGATCGGTGAGCTGCAGAAGGCCGTCGACTCGACCGTGCGCGGCTTCGAGGACGTGGTGAAGGTCCTCGACAAGGCCGAGGCGACGAGTGAGCGCTACATCGAGGGCACGTTCTTCCTCCGCGCGCGCGTGGAGGGCAACGACGTCGGCTACGGCTCCATCTGCGCGGCCGGCCCGCACGCCTGCACGCTGCACTGGGTGCGCAACGACGGCCCGGTCCGCTCCGGCGACCTGCTCCTGCTGGACGCGGGCGTCGAGACGCACACCCTGTACACCGCCGACGTCACGCGCACGCTGCCGATCAACGGCACCTACAGCGAGATCCAGAGGAAGATCTACGACGCCGTGTACGAGGCGCAGGAGGCCGGTATCGCGGCGGTCAAGCCGGGTGCCAAGTACCGCGACTTCCACGACGCCGCGCAGCGCGTGCTCGCCGAGAAGCTCGTCGAATGGGGCCTGGTCGAGGGCCCGGTCGAGCGGGTCCTGGAGCTCGGCCTGCAGCGCCGCTGGACGCTGCACGGCACCGGCCACATGCTCGGCATGGACGTCCACGACTGCGCGGCCGCTCGGACGGAGACGTACGTCGACGGGACGCTGGAGCCCGGCATGGTCCTCACCGTCGAGCCCGGCCTGTACTTCCAGGCCGACGACCTGACGGTCCCGGAGGAGTACCGCGGCATCGGCGTCCGCATCGAGGACGACATCCTCGTCACCGAGGACGGCAACCGGAACCTGTCGGCCGCGCTGCCGCGCCGTTCCGACGAGGTCGAGGCCTGGATGGCGTCCCTGAAGGGCTGAATCGCCTTTGCCGAGGTGCCGTTCGACGGCCCTATGGTGCCGATCAAGGGCTGATACGACACTGATGGCCGGGTACCTGTGAGGTGCCCGGCCATTCACGTGCATGCACGCGAGGGATCACGTGCCTGGATACACGTGCTTGGATTCACGTGCCAAGGGGATGCCTAGGGGGACGGTTTTCGTGGACGACTTCTGGTCCGGTGTCGGGGTGGACCTGCATCTGGAGCCGGACGCTGCGGCGGGCCGCCGGGCGGGGCTCGAGAAGGCGCTCAGGGACGCCGTACGGGACGGGCGGCTGGCGCCCGGGACGCGGCTGCCGGCGACCCGGCGGCTCGCGGCCGAGCTCGGCATCTCGCGGGGCACCGCGAAAGCGGCGTACGACCAGCTGGTCGCCGAGGGGTATCTGACGGCACGGCAGGGCTCGGGCACCCAGGTCGCCGCGCTGCCCGCGGTCGACGCAGAGGAGCCGGGTGCGGTGGCACGCGCGCGTGCGCCCCGTTTCGATCTGCGGCCCGGCAGCCCGGACGTCGGGGCGTTCCCGGCGGCGGCCTGGCTGCGGGCGCTGCGCCGCGCCATCGCGACGGCGCCCTCACTGGCGTACGACTACGGCGACCCGCGCGGCCGGATCGAGCTGCGCACGGCGCTGTCGGGCTACCTGGGGCGGGCGCGCGGGGTGATCGCGCCGCCGGAGCGGATCGTGATCACCTCCGGGTACGTGCAGGGGCTGGCGCTCCTCACGCGCGTGCTGGACGGCGGCACGGTCGCCATGGAGGACCCCGGACTGCCCTTCCACCGCGAGGTGGTGCGGCGCAACGGCGGAAGCGTGACGTCGGTACCGGTCGACGAACGAGGAGCCTGCGCGCAGGACCTGGGCGACGAAAGAGCCGCGGTCGTCACACCCGCGCACCAGTACCCGACCGGCGTGACCCTGCATCCCGAGCGGCGGCGGGCGCTCACCGACTGGGCACGCGCGCGTGGCGGTCTGATCGTCGAGGACGACTACGACGGGGAGTTCCGCTACGACCGCCAGCCCGTCGGCGCGCTCCAGGGCATGGCGCCGGGGCAGGTGGTGTACCTGGGCACCGCCTCCAAGACCCTCGGGCCCGCCCTGCGGCTCGGCTGGATGGTGCTGCCGCCCCACCTGGTCGACGCGGTGGCCGACGCCAAACTGCACAGCGACCACCACACCGAGACCATCGGCCAGTTGGCGCTCGCGGAGCTCATCGACAGCCACGCCTACGGCCGGCACGTACGCGCGTGCCGACTGCGCTACCGGCGGCGCCGCGACCAGCTCCTGGACCGGCTGGGCTCGCGTCGGCGCGTGCGCGGGATCGCGGCCGGGCTGCACGCGCTGGTGGAGGTCGCCGACGAGGCCGAGGTGCTGGCCAGGGCGGAGGCGGAGGGCCTCGCGGTCGGCCACCTGGGCGACCATTGGCACACACCGGGCGAGGGGCGGCCGCAGGGGCTGGTCGTCGGATACGGGACGCCCCGGCAGCGGGTGTATCCGGAGGCGCTGGACGTGTTGGGGAAAGTCCTGGACGGGGCGTGAAACGTTCCGCCGACGGGGCGGGAAGTCCCTGGATTGGACCAGGAAACACCCCTGCCATTGGGCCTGTTGAGGGGTCCGCCGCACTTCTACTCCCTCGTCCCGCCCGTCGGCCCGCGGCGCGTCCTGGCGCTGGCCCAGCTGACCAACTCCGTGGGAGACGGCGCCTACTACGTCACCTCGGCCCTGTACGTCACCCGCGTCGTCGGCCTCGCCCCCGCGCGCGTGGCGCTCGGGCTGACGGTCGCCTGGGCGGTGGGGTCGCTGATGGGCGTGCCTCTGGGGCGGCTCGCGGACCGGCGCGGGCCGCGCGGTACGGCCGTGCTGCTAGGCGCTGGCGACAGCGCTGGCGGTGGAGTGTGGGGCACGCCCGGCTGGCTGCTGCTGGCCGGCGCGACGCTGGCGGCGTCGTACGCGATGGGACCGGCGGCGCGGCAGGCGGCCGGCCGCGCGGGCGGGAAGGCGGGCCGTACAGGCGGGGAGGTCGGCCGCGCGGGAGGCGGGCCGTACAGGCGGGGAGGCCGGCCGGGCGGGCGAAGGGGCCGGGCCGCCCGCGCTCGTGAGCTGACCGGGTCGGGCCTACACGGCCACCAGCGACGCGTCCTTCCGCCACTTGAGGATCTTGTCGAAGCTCACCACCGCCCCGCTCCGGCCCGGCTTGTTGCCGATGTGGACATGGTCGGCGAGCTCCTGGATGAGGCACAGACCGCGGCCGTGCTCGGCCTCGGCGTGCGCAGCGCGGACCGGGGTACGGCGCCCACCGGACGGGAAACCGGGGCCCGAGTCGGCCACCTCGATGCGGCACTTCTCACCGTCGAGGTAGGCGGTGACGCGGTACGCCTCCGAGGAGTCGTCGTCCCCGCCGTGCTCGACGGCGTTCGCGCAGGCCTCGCTCAGGGCGACGGACAGGTCGTACGAGATGTCGGGGTCGACGCCCGCGGTCTCCATCGTGCCGAGAAACAGTCGCCGGGCGAGCGGAACGCTCGCAGCTTCGCGCCGCAGATGGAGTGACCACCAGATGCTCATGCTCCAGCCTCCTGGCTGCGGCTCGACATACCGTTACGTATTGCCCCGCGTGCTCGACCGTAAGCACGGAGTTGACGCGGCACCGCCCGATCGGCGGATGCGGCAGGGGCGGAATCGGTGTATGTGGGGGCTGCCGGTAGCAGACGGTGACCTTCCGGTCGTAGGGCATTTTGTGGACCTGCCGTAGGGCGCGCGTCGGCCCAGTGGGATGATGAGCCCGCCATGACTGCCCCCCACCCGTGCACGGCGCGCTCCGGAAGCGATCTCCGGATCCTGCGGGCCGCGGTGTTCGCCGCGGTCTGCGTCGTGCTGGCCGCGGCCGGTCACACGCTGGCCTCCTGCGCCACGGTTCCGCTGTGGTCGCTGGGCGCGGGATTCCTGGGGGCGCTCGTCCTCGTGGCGCCGCTCGCCGGGCGCGAGCGGTCGCTGCCGGGGATCGCGGCGCTGCTCGCGGTCGGCCAGACCGTGCTGCATACGCTGTTCGGGCTGGCACAGCGCGGTACCGGGGGCATGGCGTCCGGTGCCATGCCCATGGGCTCGACGGGCTCCATGGCCTCGACGGGCTCCATGAGCTCCATGCCGGCGATGTCCGACGCCACGCTGGTCGAGCGGGCCGCGCGGCTCGTGTGCGGAACCACCGCGGCGGCGATCAGCCCCGCCCAGGCCCACAAGATCCTCGTCGACGCCCGCATCTACGACAGCACCGGCATGGACATGAGCGCCATGCACCACCCGGCGGACGCCCTGTCCACCGCCGGCTCCACGGCCTCGCTGCTGCCGTCCCTGCCCATGCTGCTCGGGCACGTCCTCGCCGCGATCGCCGCGGGCTGGCTGCTGCGCCGCGGAGACCTGGCCCTGCTGCGGCTGATCGAGCTTTCGGCGCACCGAGTCGCCGAAGGGGCGCTCGTACGGTCGCTGCGCGGGGCGCTCGCGCTGGTGCGCGCCCTGCGCGCCGGGCTGCCGGCCGCGCCCGAGGCGGGCCGGCACTTCTGGCGCACCGCACACTGCGCGCCCCTTGCGCCCTCCACCACCGCACTCCAGCACACGGTGATTCGACGCGGCCCGCCGGCCGCTGCCGCACTCGCCCTCGCTGCCTGACGCGACGCGACCCCACCCCCGCGCGGAGTTCCGCCGGAGGGAGCGGCCGCCGTCGTGCGGCACGCGCGCGTGCCCGTTTCCCGGGAGTCCGCACCGCCGGTCGCCCCTGCGCACGCGTATCCCTCCTCACCACCGGAACTCACTCGAATCGGAGTGCTCACTGCCATGAAGGCTTCTCGTCTCGCCGCCGCCGGTGCCGTCGCGGGCTCGGCCGTCCTCGTCCTGTCCGCCCCCGCGTTCGCGCACGTCACCGTGCAGCCGGAGAGCACGCCCGCCAAGGGCGGCTACACCGTTGTCGACTTCAAGGTCCCCAACGAGCGCGACAACGCCTCCACCACCAAGCTCGAGGTCAACTTCCCGACCGACCACCCGCTGGCCTCCGTGATGCCGGAGCCGATCCAGGGCTGGAAGATCGAGGTCACCAAGTCCAAGCTGGCCAAGCCGCTCGAGATGCACGGCGAGAAGATCTCCGAGGCCGTGACCAAGGTCACCTGGACCGCCGACGGCAAGGGCATTCAGCCCGGCTACTTCCAGAAGTTCCCGGTGTCGATCGGCGCGCTGCCCGAGGACACCGACCAGCTCGTCTTCAAGGCCCTCCAGACGTACTCCAACAACGAGGTCGTCCGCTGGATCGAGCTGCAGAAGGACGGCCAGGCCGAGCCCGAGAACCCGGCGCCGGTCCTGGAGCTGGCCACCGCCTCCTCCACGGACGACCACCACGGCTCGGGCGCCAAGGACGCCTCCAGCGACTCCAAGGCCGCCGCCCAGAACACCGCCGCCGACACCTCCGCCGAGAACGGCGGCAGCGACACCACGGCCCGCGTCCTCGGTGTCGTGGGCATCGTCGTCGGCGTGGCCGGCGTGGCGTACGGCGTGCTCGCCGGCCGCCGGCGGACCACCGCCTGATCACGCTCGTCCGCGACGCGCACAGGGGGTCGTGCGCCCCTTGCGTACGACCCCGGTGCGCGCCGGAGTTCTCACATCTGGGACATTTTTCTATGCGCAAGAAGACGTTCGCCGCGGCCGCGCTGCTCGCCGCCGCCACGATGACCCTCTCCGCCTGCGGCAGCGGCGACAACAGCAAGAACCCCGTCGCCGTCGTCTCCGAGGACACCTCGAAGAAGGCCGCGACCATCCTCGACAAGCCGTTCGGGAAGCCGGATCTGGTGCTCACCGACACGCACGGCAAGAAGTACGACTTCCGCAAGGAGACCGCGGGCCGTCCGACGCTGATCTACTTCGGCTACACCCACTGCCCCGACATCTGCCCGCTGACGATGAACAACATCGCGGTCGCCAAGAAGTCGCTGCCCAAGGCCGAGCAGGACAAGCTGCGCGTGGTGTTCGTCACCACCGATCCGGGGCGCGACACCCCCGCCGAGCTGGGCAAGTGGCTCAAGGGCATCGACCCCCAGTTCATCGGCCTGACCGGCGACTTCCCCACGATCCAGGCCGGCGCCCGCACCCTCGGCATCTCCATCGAGCCGACGAAGAAGGACAAGAACGGCAAGATCGTCTCGGAGCACGGCACCCAGGTCATCGCCTTCTCGCCCAAGACCGACGGCGGGTACGTCCTCTACGACGACCAGGCCACCGTCGACGACTACACCAAGGACCTCCCCAAGATCATCAAGGGGGAGAACCCGTGAAGCGTCTCGCACCAGCAGCCGCGCTGACAGCCGGGGTCATGGCCGGGGTCATGGCGCTTGCGGGCTGCGGCGGCTCGGCCTCCGGCTCCGACGGGGGGAAGCCCGAGCTCTCCGTCGGCTCCGCCTACATGCCGCAGCCCGTCTCGGACTCCATGGCGGCCGGATTCCTGACGATCACCAACAAGGGTGGTACGCAGGACCAGCTGACCTCGGTCACGAGCGACGCCGCGGGCGACGTCACCGTGCACCAGACCGTCGGAGGGGCGATGCAGGAGGTCGACCACCTCGCCGTCCCGGCCCACGGTCAACTCGTGTTCAAGAGCGGCGGCAACCACCTGATGTTCGACAAGCTGAAGCGCAGGCCGAAACAGGGCCAGACGATCCTGGTCGAACTGCACTTCGCCAAGTCCGGAGACCTCAAGGTTGAGATGCCGGTGAAGTCCGCCACGTACAACCCCGCGACCGGACACTGAGGGAGGGACCACCTTGACGCAGACCATCACCCCCCGCGTCCGGACCCTGGTGCTGCTGCTCCTGGCCGTCACCGGCGTGCTCCTCGCCGGGGTCGGGCCGGCCTCCGCGCACGCCGCGCTGACCGGCAGCGACCCCCAGCAGGGGGTGGTGGTCGACAAGGCGCCCACCCAGGTGTCGCTGACCTTCTCCGAGAAGGTCGCCATGAACGACGACTCGCTGCGCGTCCTCGACCCCCAGGGCAAGCGCGTCGACGCCGGCAAACCGGCGAACGTCAGCGGCACGACGTACGCCGTGCAACTGCACAACGGGCTGCACAACGGCACCTACACCGTCACCTACCAGGTGGTGTCGGCAGACAGCCACCCCGTCGGCGGCGCCTACACCTTCTCCGTCGGCGCCCCCTCCAAGACCTCCGTCGCGCTCGGCGGACAGGATGTGGGCGGCGGGGTCGTCGGCTGGCTGTACGGGCTCGGACGGTACGTGTCGTACGCCGGCTTCGTCGTCCTCGTCGGCGGCGCTGCCTTCGTGCTGGCCTGCTGGCAGCGGGGCGCGGGCGTGCGGGCCGTACAGCGGCTGGTCGTCTCCGGCTGGGTCGCGCTCACCACGGCCACGCTCGCGCTGCTGCTCCTGCGCGGCTCCTACACCACGTCCGGAAGGGTCGGGGACGTCTTCGACCTGAACCTCCTCGGGCAGGTGCTCCAGACCAAGACGGGCGCGGCCCTCGTCTCCCGGCTGCTGCTGCTCGCCGCGGCGGCGCTGTTCATCGCGGTGCTCTTCGGGGCGTACGCCCGCCCATCGCCCACCATCACCCCGGATGACGGCGCTGCGGGCCGGCTGCCCGACGCGAGGGACGACGCGGAGAAGCGGGACCTGACCTTCGGACTCGCGATCGGCGGTGTCGTCGTCGCCGCCGGGCTCGCGGCGAGCTGGGCGATGGCCGAGCACGCCTCGACCGGCCTCCAGCCGGGGATCGCGATGCCGGTTGACGTCGTCCACCTGCTGGCGGTCGCCGCTTGGCTCGGCGGGCTCGTCGCCCTCCTCGTCGCGCTGTACCGGGCGCCCGCGGAGACCCCGCTCGAGACCTCGGCCGTACGCCGCTTCTCCCGCGTCGCCTTCGGGTCCGTCCTCGCGCTGGTCGCCACCGGGACCTACCAGGCCTGGCGCCAGGTCGGCTCCTGGTCGGCGCTCACCGGCACGCGGTACGGACAGCTGCTCCTCGTCAAGATCGGCCTGGTGGTGCTGCTGGTCGGCATCGCGTGGATCTCCCGGCGGTGGACGCGGCGACTGGCGGAGACAGTTGTCGCGAAGGCGGCGGCGAAGCCTCGTACGAAGGAGAACGAGAAGGAGCCCGCGGCCGTACGAAAGGGTGCCGCCGCGAGCGGGAAGACCTCGGCCGGCGGTGACTCCCGACGGGCCGCTCAGCTCGCCCGGCAGCGGGCCGCCGTGGATGCCGCGCGGCAGAAGCGGCTGCGGGACGCCGACCCCAACCGGTTCGGGCTGCGCCGCTCCGTGCTCGCGGAAGCCGGTGTCGCCCTGGTGCTGCTCGCCGTCACCACCGTGCTGACGCAGACCGAGCCGGGGCGCACGGAGGAGGAGGCCAAGGCCGCCACGTCGTCCTCGGCGTCCTCGTCGTCCTCCTCGTCGTCCTCCTCGTCGACGGGGGCGGTGACGCTGGACATGCCGTTCGACACCGGCGGCCAGGACGGCAAGGGCGTCGTACGGCTCGACCTCGACCCCGCGCGGGTGGGCGGCAACGAGATGCACGTCTACGTGCAGCGGCCCAACGGCCGGGCCTTCGACATCCCCGAGGTGAAGGTCGCCTTCACCCTGACCGCGAAGAAGATCGGGCCGCTTCCGGTGGCCCCCGACCACATCGCCACCGGGCACTGGGCGGCCAGCGGAGTGCAGATCCCCATGGCGGGCGACTGGAAGATCGCCGTGACCGTGCGGACCTCCGACATCGACCAAGTGACCGTCACCAAGAACGCGCAGATCGGCTGAACCCCACCATGGCTGACCAGTCCACTCCGGAGGCCGCTCCCCAGAACTCCGCCCAGGACTCCCAGAAGGCCTCCCCGCAGGCCTCCCACAAGGCCTCGCCGAAAGCAAGCGCCCCCAAGGAGGGCCTGTCACGGCGGCGGCTGCTCGGCACCGCCGGTGCCACCGGGCTCGTGCTCGGCGCGGCGGGCGGGGCCGTGGGGTACGCGGCCGCGCCGACCGGGGCCACGCCGCTCACCTCGCTGGGCTCCGACCGGGCGATGTTTCACGGGAAACATCAGCCCGGCATCACCGACGCCCTCCAGGCCCGCGGTCACCTCATCGCCTTCGACCTGGCGGCGGGCGCGGGCCGCAAGGAGGCGGCCGCCCTGCTGCGCCGCTGGTCGGCGACGGCCGAGCGGCTGATGGCGGGCGAGGCCGCCGCGCACGACGACACCGACGTCGCCCGGGACGCCGGCCCGTCGTCGCTGACGATCACCTTCGGCTTCGGCCACAGCTTCTTCGACCGGACGGGCCTGCAGAAGCAGCGGCCGGTCGCCCTCGACCCGCTGCCCGACTTCTCCTCCGACCAGCTCGACAAGGCACGCAGCAACGGCGACCTGTGGGTGCAGATCGGCGCCAACGACGCGCTGGTCGCCTTCCACGCCCTGCGCGCGATCCAGAAGGATGCGGGTAGCGCCGCCCGCATCCGCTGGCAGATGAACGGCTTCAACCGCTCCCCCGGCGCCACCGCGCACCCCATGACGGCCCGCAACCTGATGGGCCAGATCGACGGCACGCGCAATCCGAAACCGACCGACGCCGACTTCGACCAGCGCATCTTCGTCCCCGCCAACGGCGAACCGGCATGGATGGCGAACGGTTCCTACGCCGTCGTACGCCGGATCCGGATGCTCCTGGACGACTGGGAGAAGCTGTCGCTCGCCCAGCAGGAGGAGGTCATCGGGCGCCGCAAGGCCGACGGGGCGCCGCTGTCCGGAGGCACCGAGACGACCGCGATGGACCTGGAAAAGACGGACTCCCAGGGCAACCCGGTCATCCCCATCAACGCGCACGCCCGCATCACCCGCCCCGACCAGAACGGGGGCGCGGCGATGCTCCGCCGTCCGTTCTCCTACCACGACGGCTTCGACGCGGACGGCACCCCCGACGCCGGCCTGCTCTTCATCTGCTGGCAGGCCGACCCGCTGCGCGGCTTCGTGCCGGTGCAGCGCAAGCTGGACCGCGGCGACGCCCTGTCGAAGTACATACGGCACGAGGCGAGCGGCCTGTTCGCGGTGCCGGGTGGGGCGAAAAAGGGGGAGTATGTGGGGCAACGGTTGCTGGAGGGCTGAGGGCCCCTGGTTCACTCACGGGAGGGACTCTCGTGAGACACGTGAGCCGCGTTTCTGTAGGCCCATTAGGGTGAGGTCATGCCAGCGAGCTATGCGTATCTCGGCCCCGAGGGCACCTTCACCGAAGTCGCCCTGCGCACGCTTCCGGAGGCGGCCACCCGGGAGCTGATCCCGTACGTCTCCGTACAGTCCGCGCTGGACGCGGTGCGCGGCGGTGAGGCCGAGGCCGCGTTCGTGCCGATCGAGAACTCCGTCGAGGGCGGCATCACCACCACGCTCGACGAGCTGGTCGCGGGCGAGCCACTGATGATCTACCGCGAGGTGCTGCTGTCGATCACCTTCGCGCTGCTGGTCAGGCCGGGCACCAAGCTGTCCGACATCAAGACGGTCACCGCCCACCCGGCCGCCCAGCCGCAGGTGCGCAACTGGCTGAAGGCGAACCTCCCGGACGCCACCTGGGAATCGGCCGCCTCGAACGCGGACGGCGCCCGCCTGGTGCAGGAGGGCCGATACGACGCCGCCTTCGCGGGCGAGTTCGCGGCCGCCCGGTACGGCCTTCAGGCCCTGGAGACCGGGATCCACGACGCGGAGAACGCGCAGACGCGGTTCGTCCTGGTCGGCCGGCCCGCCCGGCCGGCGGCCCCGACCGGCGCGGACAAGACATCCGTGGTGCTGTGGCAGCGGGACGACCATCCGGGCGGGCTGCGCGACCTGCTGGGCGAGTTCGCCACCCGCGGCATCAACCTGATGCTGCTGCAGTCCCGCCCGACAGGCGCCGGCATCGGCAACTACTGCTTCTGCATCGATGCCGAGGGGCACATCACCGACCGCCGGATGGCCGAGGCCCTGATGGGGCTCAAGCGGATCTGCCTGCAGGTGCGCTTTCTCGGCTCGTACCCGCGCGCGGACGTCAAACCGGACGACGTACGGCCGCCGCTCGCAGGTACCTCGGACGAGGAGTTCGTGGCGGCGGCGGACTGGGTGGCGCGCTGCCAGGACGGCCGTTTCTAGCCGCTTCCAGCCAGTCCTACCTGCAGATCTTCGTTATCCACAGAGGTTATCCACAGGCGGCATTCTCTACCTGGGGACAAGTCGACAGTGAAGCGCTACTCAGTCGACAAATCGCCCTACGACCCCTCTGCGCGGCCACCGTCACACAAGTCACCCTTCGTCCACTCGTTTCCTTTGGTTCATCTTTTGGAGCGACCTTTTTCCACCCGAAAGTGGGTGTCGGGCTGGTTTGAGCCGGGAATTCTTGCGTCCGCTCAGCACTTCCGGAGTGATCAATTTCGGCGTCCACAGATCTTCGCACAGCCTGTGGATAACTCTCCGGTGGGTGTGGATCCCTGTGGACAACCGCGGCCCCAAGTCCCGTTTCCCACAAGGAAATCGAGTCAACCCGACGCCTGCCGCCCGCCCGGTTCCAGGGAGTGAGACGCCGTTTATTGACAAGGTGCGCAATTCGTCCATAACTGCACGTAAGCCGCAGTTCGCAATACTGAGTCGTGAGCCGGAACCCTGCACCGGTAGCCTTGACCGCGTGATTGACCTTCGCCTGCTCCGTGAGGACCCCGATCGTGTGCGCGCGTCGCAGCGCGCCCGTGGAGAGGACGTCGCGCTCGTCGACGCTCTCCTGTCTGCCGACGAGCGGCGCAGGTCGTCCGGCGTCCGCTTCGACGAGCTGCGCGCCGAGCAGAAGGCGCTCGGCAAGCTCATCCCCAAGGCCACCGGGGACGAGAAGGCCGAGCTGCTGAAGAAGGCGAGCCAGCTCGCCGCCGACGTCAAGGCGGCCGACGCCGAGCGCGACGCGGCCGACGCCGAGACCCAGGAGCTCGTGCTCCAGCTCGGCAACCTCGTGCACCCCGACGTCCCGGTCGGCGGCGAGGAGGACTTCGTCACGCTGGAGACGCACGGCACGGTCCGCGACTTCGCCGCCGAGGGCTTCGAGCCCAAGGACCACCTGGAGCTCGGCCAGCTCCTCGGCGCGATCGACGTGGAGCGCGGCGCGAAGGTCTCCGGCTCGCGCTTCTACTTCCTGACGGGTGTCGGCGCGCTCCTCGATCTGGCGCTCGTGAACGCGGCCATGGCCCAGGCCACCGCGGCCGGCTTCACGCCGATGCTGACCCCGGCGCTGGTCCGCCCGCAGTCGATGGCCGGCACGGGCTTCCTCGGCCAGGCGGCCCAGGATGTCTACCACCTCGAAAAGGACGACCTCTACCTGGTCGGCACGTCCGAGGTGCCGCTGGCCGCCTACCACATGGACGAGATCATCGACGCGGACCGGCTGCCGCTGCGCTACGCGGGCTTCTCCCCGTGCTTCCGCCGCGAGGCCGGCTCGCACGGCAAGGACACGCGCGGCATCTTCCGCGTGCACCAGTTCGACAAGGTCGAGATGTTCTCCTACGTCAATCCGGAGGAGTCGCAGGAGGAGCACCGGCGGCTGCTGGAGTGGGAGAAGCAGTGGCTGACGTCGCTGGAGCTGCCGTTCCGGGTCATCGACGTCGCCTCGGGTGACCTCGGCGCCTCGGCCTCGCGCAAGTTCGACTGCGAGGCCTGGATCCCGACCCAGGGCAAGTACCGCGAGCTGACCTCGACCTCGGACTGCACCGAGTTCCAGTCGCGCCGCCTGCAGATCCGCGTCCGCGACGGCAAGCAGGTGCGCCCGCTGGCCACGCTCAACGGCACGCTGTGCGCCGTACCGCGCACCATCGTCGCGATCCTGGAGAACCACCAGCAGGCCGACGGCTCCGTGCGCGTGCCGGAGGTGCTGCGTCCCTACCTCGGCGGCCGGGAGGTCCTGGAACCGGTGACCAAGTGAGGGCACCCGTTCCCGCGTTCCCGTACCGGCTGATAGCGACCGACCTCGACGGAACGCTCCTGCGCTCCGACGAGTCGGTCTCGCAGCGCACACGTGAGGCGCTCGCCGCGGCCACCGCGGCGGGTGCCGCACACATCGTCGTCACGGGCCGAGCGGTCCCTTGGACCCGGCACATCCTCGACGACCTCGGCTACCAGGGCCTCGCGGTCTGCGGCCAGGGCGCGCAGGTGTACGACGCAGGGGAGCACCGCCTGCTGACGTCGGTGACCCTGGACCGGCAGCTGGCCGGTGTGGCCCTGGCCAAGATCGAGGCGGAGGTCGGCCCGCTGTACCTGGCGGCGAGCCGCGACGGCCTGGACGGCGAGGTGCTGGTGGGCCCCGGGTACGCGGTCACGGGCGCCCTTCCGGCCACCCCGTTCACGGACGCGTCGGACCTCTGGACCGCCCCGCTGAACAAGATCTACATCCAGCACCCGACGTTGACGGACGACGAACTGACCGAGGTGGCCCACCAGGCCGCCGGCGGCTTCGTCACGGTCACCATGGCCGGCGAGGGCATCGTCGAACTCCTCCCCCTCGGCCTCTCCAAGGCCACGGGCCTGTCCCTGGCGGCCCGCCGCCTGGGCCTGAAAGCGGTCGACACCCTTGCCTTCGGCGACATGCCCAACGACATCCCGATGTTCGCCTGGTCGGCGCGTGGAGTGGCGATGGCCAACGCCCACGAGGAACTGAAGGCGGTCGCGAACGAGGTGACGTCCTCGAACGAGGAGGACGGCATCGCGGTGGTGCTGGAGCGGTTGCTGGCCTGACGGCTTGCCGCCATGGGCTACCGATGGGTGGTGTACGGCGGAAGGTGTCGACTCGACTCTGCCGAGCGAGCCGTTCAGAGGGGCCGGAACCACGGCGGTCTGCGGAGCTCCCGCGCGGTCCTGGTCATGCGGTGCCGTTGCTCCCTTCCCCCGTGCCCAGGCCGAGAAGCCGGCCAGGTCGGAGCGACAGCGTCTTGCGGAGGATGCGCGGATCGAACGCGCGCGGGCTTTCCAGGCCCGACCACGGCTTAGCAAGCCGGTGCCTTTCCACTCGGCCAATCCTCCGGGTGGGCGGCCCACGCGACAGCGGATCGCGGATCGCGTGCTCGAAGCGGCCGCCCCGGGCAGCTCCCCGTGTGGGGCGGGCTCGACGGAGCGGGTGGTTACTCCGGAGCCCGCCGCGGGCTGCCCTGCCGGGAGCTGGGCGAACTGTCGTGCATCGACATCGCCCGGCTCCTCTCCCAGAACGTGGCGCCGGTTTCGGTCCGGCGTCGTGAACACCACTACTGTGCCCGCGCGCCGGATGGCATGCCACTGATTAAAGGGCGGCCGGACGTCCCCCTACCGCCGCCGCCACCTGCGCCGACGCACCTTGCTGAAGAACCACCCCGCGGGCGGCTCGTCGGAGCGCCACGGCTGCGGCTCGGGCTCCTCGCGGCGCCAGCGCGCGGCCAGCATCCGCGCCCGTGCCGACGGTTCGGACGTCTCGGCGGCCCGTATGAAGTCGTCGTCGAGGACGACGCCGTCCCACACGTCGTCCCCCGACCGTCCGCGACCGTCATGCTGAGGCGCCTCGCCTGCCATCCCCGTTCCTCTCCACCATCCGCCCTCTTTGCCCAGTGTGCCCGGGGAGAGATGAAGCCTCCGTCAAGATCGGGCGAGCCCGCCCGCTGGAGGACGAACCGTCACTCCTCGCCGGCCAGCGTCAGCGACCGCAGCTTCTGCCCGGCGTACCAGGTGGCCAGCACGGTCACCGCGACCAGCAGCACCGTCGCCGTCGGCAGCCCCACGTCGGAGGTCACGAGGTCCCCGCCGGCGACCTTGTGGGCGACAGCCAGCGACCACTGCTGGACGCTCAGTGTGCGCGCCCCGGGCACGAGGGAGCCGAACAGCGCCTCCCAGACCAGCGCGTAGACGAGCCCGAAGACCACCGCGTGCCGGGACACCGTGCCCAGGAGGAGGAAGAGGGCCGCGTAGGCGATGGAGGCGACCAGCGCGGCCACCGTGTAGGCCACCGCGATCTGCTGCCCGTTGCCGTTGAGGATCAGCCCGGCGACGAGTGTGGGCACCGCCGAGAACACCATCGTCACCGCGATCGCCACGATCAGCTTGGTGAAGATGATCGCCGGCCGCTTCAGCGGCTTGGACAGCAGATACACCACCGAGCCGTCGTCGATCTCCGGTCCGATCGCGCCGGTGCCCGCGATGACGCCGATGATCGGCACCATCGTGGCGAGGGCGAACCCGCCCAGGACGTTCACCGCCGTCTGGTCGTCGGCACCGGCAAGGGCTCGCACGGCCACGGCGATCACGATGAGCAGCAGCGGCAGCGCGCCGAGGATGAGGGCCCGGCGGCGGCCGAGCAGGGCCCGGTAGGTGAGCCGGGCGACTGTGGGGTCGTACATCTTCGGCCTCCTACGCCGCGACCAGATACGAGAAGACGGACTCGAGGGACTCGTCGGACGGCGAGACCGTGTGCAGCCGGATGCCGTGGTCCCTCGCCACCCTCGGCAGCAGGACCGTGAACCGGCCGAAGTCGACGGCCTGGATGCGCAGTGCGCCCTCGGCGAGGTCGACCTCGATGCCGGACGTCGACGGGTCGGCGATCAGCGCGGCGGCAAGGGCGCGGTCGTCGCTGGAGCGCACCAGGTAGCGGTGCGGGCGATCGGTCATCAGACGGCGGATCTTGCGGAAGTCTCCGCTGGCCGCGTGCCGTCCGGCGACGACGACCTCGATGTGCCGGGCGAGTTGCTCGACCTCCTCGAGAATGTGGGAGGAGAACAGCACCGTGCGGCCCTCGTCGCCCATGCGCCGCAGCAGGTCCATCAGCTGCATGCGCTGTCGCGGGTCCATGCCGTTGAACGGCTCGTCGAGCAGGAGCAGGGAGGGGTCGTGGACGAGCGCGGAGGCCATCTTCACGCGCTGCCGCATGCCCTTGGAGTAGGTGGAGATCTTCCGGTCCTGCGCGTACTCCATCTCGACCGTGGCCAGCGCCCGTTGCGCGGCCTTGGCGCCCAGGCCGTGCAACTCGGCGTTGGCGACGACGAATTCGCGGCCGGTGAGGAAGTCGTACATCGCCTCGCGCTCGGGGACGATGCCGATGTGCTTGTAGATCCGTTCGTTGCGCCACACCGGCTGCCCGTCGAGCGTGACGGAGCCCGTGGAGGGGGCGAGGAAGCCGCCCATCATGTTGATCAGGGTTGACTTGCCGGCGCCGTTGGGGCCGAGCAGGCCGGTGACGCCGGGGCCGATCGTCATGGTGATGTCGTTGACGGCGACCACGTTGCCGAACCAGCGGGAGACGTGGTCGATGGAAAGAATGCTCATGGGCGCAGCCCATTCCTTGGAAGGGTGGTGGCGGGCGACGGGTGGGCGGTCACAGTCCCACCTTCCGGTAGCGGCGCAGCAGGAGGCCGTAGCAGGCGGCGATGAGGCCCAGGACTGCGAGGACGTAGACGACGCCCTCTGCGCTGCCGGGACCGACACCACCGGGGGCGGAGGATGTCGCGCCGAGGAAGGCCGTCTGCACACCGTCGATGAGCGTGATCGGTGAGAAGAGACCGATCCAGGGGATGGCGCCGGTGCTGCCCTGCGCGTCCGCGATGGCCTGGAGCGTGGAGACCGCGCCGAAGGAGATGATCAGGACGGCGATGACGGCGGCGATGCCGAACCCGCGGCGCGGGGTCACGGCGGCGATGACCAGGCCGATGCCGACGAAGAGCAGTGAGAGCAGTGCCACGGAGACAAGTCCCTGTGCGAATCCCTTGGTCTGGTCGGCGAAGTCGAGCTTGGCCAGCAGCGCGCCGACGTAGAGCACGAGCAGCGGGGCCGCGGTCAGGATGAACATTGCCGAGGCCAGCGCCGCGTACTTGGCGCGGACGTAGTCGGCGGTCTCGATGGGCCGCGAGAAGTACAGCGGCACGGTCTTGAAACGCAGGTCGCGCGAGACGGACTGGGGTGCCTGCGAGGCGACGTACAGGCTGATGACGCCCTGCATGATGAGGGCGTAGCGCGTGTAGTCGACGGGCAGGTCCTTCATCTTGGTGGCGACCGCGACGGCGACCATGATGGCCGCGGGCACGCACATGACCACGAACAGCAACATCGGCAGCACCTTGGACTTCACCGAGCGGCCGAGGCCGTAGGCGCCGCGCAGGGACTGCGAGTACAGCGAGCGGCGGGCGTAGGCGCGGCCGAGGCGGGGGCCGTCATAGTTTCGGTAGCCGATGTTGTGGATGCGGGCCTGGTCACCCGACGGCGGTGCTACGGGGTGCTCAACTGCCATGGCCGACCGCCTCCTTCCGCTGTGCGTCGCGCTGTTGGTCGTCGTCCCGGAAGACCTCCGAGATGCGGTGCCGGCGCTGCTCCATGCGCACCAGGCCGAGGCCGAGGTCCGCGATGACGTCCCGCACCAGGTCGTACGTCTCCTCGCCCTGCGCGGTGAGCAGCAGCACGTGGCCCGCACCCGGCAGGCCGGAGCCGTGCTGGGTCTGCACCCCGCGCGCGTGGAGCGCGTCGCGGACCGCGCGGGTGCCGTCCGGGTGCTCGTCGCTGTCGGTGACCTCGATCGCGAGCGTGGTGGTGGTCTGGGTGAAGTCGGTGGTGGAGCTGGAGCGCAGCAGCTTGCCGCCGTCGATGACGACGACGTGGTCGCAGGTGCGCTCCAGCTCGCCCAGCAGGTGCGAGGTGACCAGGACCGAGATGCCGAAGTCGGTGTGGATGCGGCGGATCAGGCCGAGCATCTCGTCGCGGCCAACCGGGTCGAGGCCGTTGGTCGGCTCGTCGAGGAAGACCAGTTGCGGGTCGTGCACCAGCGCCTGGGCGAGCTTCACGCGCTGCTTCATGCCCGTCGAGTAGCCGCCGATGGGGCGGTAGCGCTCCTCGTACAGGCCGACGTGGCGCAGCGTGTCCGCGGTGCGCTCGCGCGCGGCGGTCGGGGGCAGGCCGGACATGCGCGCCATGTGGACGACGAACTCGGTGGCCGAGACGTCGGGCGGCAGGCAGTCGTGCTCCGGCATGTAGCCGACGCGCTCGCGGATGGCGGCGCCCTTGGTGGCGACATCGAGGCCGAGCACCTCGGCGCGGCCCTCGGTGGCGGGGGACAGACCCAGCAGGATCTTGATCAGTGTGGACTTGCCGGCTCCGTTGGCTCCGACGAGTCCCGTCACACCGGGTCCCACGTCCACGGAGAGCCGGTCAAGCGCGGTCACCCGGGGGAACCGCTTGCTCAGGCTTTCGGTCGCGATCACAGTCACGCCTTCGATCGTAGTGACGCGGGCTACGCCAGTCGTCAGACCGCAGAGCCCTCTTGGCGTCAGACTCCAGTCGTACGGGTCCTTAAGGGTCACCCTGAGGTCTCACGCGTCCGGGCTCTCCGGGACCCGGCAAAGCACTATTGACGCTCGGTCTAACAACTGCCACAGTCGCCAGGTCAGGTTACGGGCACGTAGTGCAGCCGACGTGGACGGTGGGCGGTGGCATGACGAGGGCGGTGACGCGCGAACTCCCCGCACAGCTGCGGAGGTTCAGGACGGTGCAGCGGCCGGCGTACGAGTGCGCGCAGGCCGTGGCCGCCCAGCCGCAGCCGGGCCTGCGGGCGGTCGGACCGCACCTGGGCCGCAGGGGGACGGACGCGAAGTTCGAGGAGATCCTGTTGGTGACCGACTCCGGGGACCCCCAGGAGAGTGCCTTCTGGCTGGACGGCGGTCCGCCATGGGGGTCCCCGCGCGTAAGCGCATGCGAGCGTGGGGGACTGCGGCGCTGGGCGGAGGACAAGTGACGACGTTGAAGGGCGCGCGGGAGCGCTGGGTGCACACCGGCGGGGTCGAGCTGTGCGTGGCCGAGCTGGGGGATCCGGCGCAGCCGACGGTCGTCCTGGTGCACGGCTACCCGGACAGCAAGGAGGTCTGGTCGGAAGTGGCCGAACGACTCGCCGGCCGCTTCCACGTCGTGCTGTACGACGTCCGGGGCCACGGCCGCTCCACGGCACCGCAGCCGCTGCGCGGCGGCTTCACCCTGGAGAAGCTCACGGACGACTTCCTGGCGGTCGTGGACGCGGTCAGCCCCGACCGGCCGGTGCACCTGGTGGGGCACGACTGGGGCTCCGTGCAGTCCTGGGAGTTCGTCACCGTCCCGCGCACCGAGGGCCGGATCGCCTCCTTCACGTCGATGTCCGGACCGTCGCTCGACCACTTCGGACACTGGATCAACAAGCGCGTGAAGCGCCCCACGCCCCGCCGGGTCGGCCAGCTCCTCGGCCAGGGCGCCAAGTCCTGGTACGTCTACCTGCTGCACACGCCCGTGCTGCCCGAACTGGCCTGGCGCGGCCCGCTCGGCAAGCGCTGGCCGAGGATCCTCCAGCGGGTCGAGAAGGTGCCCGGCGGCGACTACCCGACCTCGTCGCTGCCCCAGGACGCGGCGCGCGGGGCCTGGCTGTACCGGGACAACGTGCGGGCCCGGCTGCGCAGGCCGCGCACGGATGCCTACGCCCACGCGCCCGTGCAGCTCATCACGCCCCTGGAAGACGCGTTCCTCTCGGAGCGGCTGTACGACGACCTGGAGCAGTGGGCTCCGCAGTTGGTGCGCCGTACGCTCCCCGCCCAGCACTGGATCCCACGCACCCGCCCCGACCAGTTGGCGTCCTGGATCACGGAGTTCGTGACGGCCACCGAGGGCGGGCGGCCGGCGCCGGGTGCGACCGGGAAGTACGCCGACCGCTTCGGCGGACAGCTCGTGCTGATCACCGGGGCGGGCAGCGGCATCGGGCGGGCCACGGCGTTCGCCTTCGCCGAGGCCGGCGCACGCGTGGTGGCCGTCGACCGGGACGCGGAGGCCGCGGCCCGCACCGCCGAGCTGTCCCGGTTGGTCGGCGCTCCGGCCGCGTGGGCCGAGACGGTCGACGTCTCCGACGAGCAGGCCATGGAGAAGCTCGCCGAGAGGGTCGCCACCGAGTACGGCGTGGTGGACGTGCTGGTGAACAACGCCGGCATCGGCATGTCGGGGTCCTTCTTCGACACGACCCCGGAAGACTGGAAGAAGGTCCTCGACGTCAACCTGTGGGGCGTCATCCACGGCTGCCGCCTCTTCGGGAAGCAGATGGCGCAGCGCGGGCAGGGCGGCCACATCGTCAACACCGCGTCCGCGGCGGCGTACCAGCCCTCGAGGGCGCTGCCCGCCTACAGCACCTCCAAGGCTGCGGTGCTGATGCTCAGCGAGTGCCTGCGCGCGGAGCTGGCCGGGCAGGGGATCGGCGTCACGGCGATCTGTCCCGGCTTCGTCAACACCAGCATCACCTCGACCGCGCACTTCGCCGGTGTCGACGCCGAGGAGGGGAAGCGACGCCAGAAACGCACCGCCCGGCTGTACAGGCTGCGCAACTATCCGCCGGAGAAGGTCGCCGACGCGATCCTGCGCGCGGTCGTCCGCAACGAGGCGGTGGTGCCGGTGACGCCGGAGGCCCGCGTCTTCCACGCGATGTCCCGCTTCACCCCGCGGGCGTTGCGGAGGCTCGCGCGGGTGGAGCCGCGGTTGTGAGCGAGCGGGCAGCGGGCAGGGCGGGCCCGTCGACCTCGGCCAAAGGCCCTGAAACGGCGGCCAGTTGTCCACAGTTTCATCAATTCGCTTGTGGATAACCGCACTTGGTTGTGGATCAAACCTCCGGGAACAAAAGCAAGTGCGTGATCCGCGTCTCTCTCGGCACGCTGGTGGAATGGACGAAAGACGCACCGTGAAGGTGTCGAAGTACCTCTCCAAACACCTCCGCCACCAGCCCGAGCGGATCGGGCTGACGCCGGACGAGGGCGGCTGGGTCGAGATCGACACGCTGATCGCGGCGGCGGCCGCCCACGGCTTCCGGTTCACCCGCGAGGAACTTGACCACGTGGTCGCCGCCAACGACAAGCAGCGCTTCGCGACAGAGGGCACCCGGATCCGCGCCAGCCAGGGCCACAGCATCGAGGTCGACCTCGGACTGCCGCCGGCGACCCCGCCGCCGTACCTCTACCACGGGACCGTGGTCCGCAACCTGGAGGCGATCCGCGCCGAGGGGCTGCGGCCCATGAACCGGCACGACGTGCACCTCTCACCCGACCGCGAGACCGCGACCCGCGTCGGCGCCCGCCGCGGCCGCCCCGTCGTGCTCTCCGTGGACGCCGGCGCCATGCACCGCGACGGCCACGTCTTCCGCGTCAGCGCGAACGGGGTGTGGCTGACGAAGGCCGTACCGCCGCAGTACCTGAGGTTCCCCGAAACGCACTGACGCCGGTCCGGCCTGATCGGCGGGATGGCTCCCGCACAAGGCTTTCGGCGGCCCGGCGCGTCACGAGGCGCCGCTTTCCGCCGCCTCACGTCGTGGTTGATCAGCCGCGTACGGTGACCGTTTCACGTGAAACGCGGGCGGACGCTTAGGCTCGGGGCCATGAGTCTGCGTCTGAGCACTGTGATCCTCCCGTACCGCCGCTGGCACGAGGGCGGCCGTTCGGCATGGATGCGTGCCGAGCAGCTCGGCTTCCACACCGCCTACACCTACGACCACCTGTCCTGGCGCAGTTTCCGGGACGGCCCGTGGTTCGGTGCCGTTCCCACGCTGACCGCCGCCGCGGCCGTGACCGAGCGGCTGCGCCTGGGCACGCTGGTGACCTCGCCGAACTTCCGGCACCCGGTCACCCTCGCCAAGGAACTGATCTCCCTCGACGACATCTCCGGCGGACGAATCACGCTCGGCATCGGCGCGGGCGGCACCGGGTTCGACGCCACCGCGCTCGGGCAGGACCCCTGGGCCCCGCGCGAGCGGGCCGACCGGTTCGCCGAGTTCGTTCCGCTGCTCGACCGGCTGCTGACCGAGGACGCGGTGTCGTACGAGGGCAACTTCTACTCCGCGCACGAGGCGCGCAACATCCCCGGCTGTGTGCAGCGGCCCCGGCTGCCGTTCGCGGTGGCCGCCACCGGGCCGCGCGGGCTCAGGCTCGCCGCGCGGTACGGGCAGGCATGGGTGACCACCGGTGACCCGAAACTGTACGAAAACGGCACCCCCGAGCAGTCGGTCCACGCCCTGCGCGGACAGGCAGAGAAGCTGGCCGACGCGTGTGCCGCGATCGGCAGGGACGCCTCCGGGCTCGACAGGATCCTGCTCACCGGCTTCACCCCGGACCGTGGGCGTCCGCTTCAGTCCCTCGACGCGTTCGTGGACTTCGCGGGCCAGCACCAGGAGCTGGGCTTCACCGAGATCGTGATCCACTGGCCGATCCCCGACTCGGACTTCGCGGCGGACGAGAAGGTCTTCGAGCAGATCGCCATGGAGGCACCTGCCCAGTTGAGGTGAGCCCTCACAGATGCGGAGTCCCGCACGACCGTGCGGGCATATGCGCGACAATGACGCGGTGACCTCAGCGACTCGACAGCCCGAGACCCCGGCCGCCGCCGTTCCGCCGCGGCTGATCGCCACCGATCTCGACGGCACTCTGCTGCGCGACGACAAGTCGGTGTCCCCCCGCACGGTCGCCGCCCTCGCCGCCGCCGAGGAGGCGGGCATCGAGGTCTTCTTCGTCACCGGCCGCCCGGCCCGCTGGATGGACGTCGTCAGCGACCACGTGCACGGCCACGGCCTGGCGATCTGCGGCAACGGCGCCGCCGTGGTCGACCTGCACGGCGGCCCCGGCGCCCACCGCTTCGTGAAGGTGCGCGAACTGGCACGGGACAACGCGCTGGACGCCGTACGGCTCGTGCGCGAGGCGGCGCCGGGCACGGTGTACGCGGTCGAGCAGACATACGGCTTCCACCAGGAGCCGGCGTATCCGAAGCTGCACATGGAGATACCCGACAACCTGGCGCCCGCCGAGGACCTGCTCGCCCCGGGCGGCGCCGCCGCCGACGAGCCGGTCCTGAAGATCCTCGCCTACCACCCCACGCTGGACCCCGACGCCTTCCTCACCGTCGCCCGCCTCGCCGTCGGCGACCGCGCCACGATCACCCGCTCCAGCCCCAGCGCCCTGCTCGAGATCAGCGGCCCGGGCGTCTCCAAGGCCAGCACCCTCGCCCTGTGCTGCGCCGAGCGCGGCATCTCCCCCGAGGAGGTGGTCGCCTTCGGCGACATGCCGAACGACGTCGAGATGCTCAGCTGGGCCGGCCAGTCGTACGCGATGGGCAACGCCCATCCCGACGTCATCGCAGCCGCCTCCGGCCGTACGGTCGCCAACAACGAGGACGGCGTCGCAATCGTGATCGAGCGGATGCTGGCGGAGCGGCTGTAACAGGCGTTTCCCAGGATTCCGTCCCTTACCGGCGACCCCGGCTCCGGTTGGACGCCGCCCCTCACCAGTGAGGCTCACTGCAGCGCGGCAGCCGGCAGCGGACGACGGCGCAGTGAGCGTATGTCAGCGATCGTGGCCCGCCTCCCGGGCGGCGGTCCCATTCGCGTCCTACATACTGCCGGGAATCTTCGCGTCGTACATACAGCCGGGGGATCGGTCGCCCCGGACGGCTCAGCACCGCGGACAGGCCCCGAGCCGATGGGTCCTCATCCCCCCACATGCCCGAATCGGCCGCGGTGCGGGCGGCTACCGCGTCCCCACGAGCAGTTCCGCCGCCGCCTCACGCTCGACCATCCCCCGCAGCGGCCCGGGCACGGAGGCCAGCTCCGCATACGGCCCCCGCTGCACCACACGCCCCTCGTCCAGCACGATCACCTCGTCGACGGCCTCCAGCCCGGCAAGCCGGTGCGTGATGAGCAGCGTCGTACGGCCCTCGGTGGCGGCCAGCAGATCGGCGGTGAGCGCGTCGGCGGTGGGCAGGTCGAGGTGTTCGGCGGGCTCGTCGAGCACGAGGACCGGGAAGTCGGCCAGGAGCGCACGGGCCAGCGCCAGCCGCTGCCGCTGCCCGCCGGACAGCCACGCTCCGTGCTCGCCGACGAGCGTGTCGAGCCCGTCGGGCAGAGTGTCGGACCAGTCGAGCAGCCGGGCACGCGCGAGCGCGTCCCGCAGCTCGGCCTCGGTCGCGTCCTTCTTCGCAAGGAGCAGGTTCTCCCGCACGGAGCTGTCGAAGAGGTGCGCGTCCTGGGCGCACAGCCCGACGAGCCGCCGTACGTCGTCGCCGTCCAGGGCGTAGGCGTCGACTCCGCCCAGCGTGTACGAGCCGGACTCCGCGTCGAGGAACCGCAGCAGCACTTGCGCGAGCGTCGTCTTGCCGGAGCCGGACGGCCCGACCACGGCGATCCGGCGGCCCTGCCGAAGCGTCAGGTCGAGCCCGGCGAGCGCATCCCGGTGCTGCCCGTCGTACCGGGCCGTCAGGCCACTGACGAGGAGCGGGAAGGGCGAGGCGGGTGCCTGCCGCGGCCGCTCCGGCTCGCGGACGGGCTCCGGCGCGTCCAGGACCTCGTACACGCGTTCCGCGCTCCGTCGCACCCGCTGCCGGTACTGCACGGCGAGGGGCATGCCCAGGACGGCCTCGAAGGCGGCCAGCGGGGTGAGGACGACGACGGCCAGGGCGACGCCGTCCAGGCGCCCGTCGGCGACCGCCTGGGCACCGACGAGGGCCGCCGCCGCGACGGTCAGCCCCGTGGCCAGCGCGGTGAGCCCGGCGCCGAGCGCGGTGGCGGCGGAGGCGCGCGAGGCGATCCGGGTGAGCACCGTGTCGGCCCGGCGCGCCTCGGCGGTCCGGGCGGGCACGGCGCCGGCGACCGTCAGCTCGGCGGTCCCGGTGAGCACGTCGGTCACGCGCGTCGCGAGCACCCCGCGTGCGGGGGCGAGCCGGTGCTCGGCGCGCCGCGCCACGGCACCGGTGACCAGCGGGACGCCGACCCCGGCCACGAGCAGCCCGACGGCGAGCACCGCCCCGGCCTCGGGCAGCAGCCAGGCCGTGAAGGCCACGGAGGCGGCGGACACGGCCAGCGCCACGCCGGCGGGCAGCAGCCAGCGCAGCCAGTAGTCCTGCAGCGCATCGACGTCCGCTACGAGCCGCGTCAGCAGGTCACCCCGGCGCGCCCTGCGCAGCCCGGCGGGCGCCAGCCGCTCCAGCCGTCGGTAGACGGCCACCCGGGTGTCGGCCAGCATGCGCAGCACCGCGTCGTGCGACACCAGCCGCTCCGTGTATCGGAAGACGGCCCGCCCGATCCCGAAGGCCCGCGTCGCCGTCACGGCCACCATCAGATACAGCACCGGCGGCTGCTGCGAAGCCCGCGAGATGAGCCACCCGGAGGTGGCCATCAGCCCTACGGCACTTCCGAGCGCGAGGCTGCCGAGCAGCAGCGCGAGGGCGAGGCGGCCGCGCCGGGGGCCGGACATCGCACGGACCCGGGCGAGCACGTCCTGCGCCGGCCGGACGGCCGCAGCAGACGCGTCTCCGGCTGCCCGGCTCCGCACGCCTTCCCCACCCTCTCCAGTTGCCCGGCTCCGCACGCCCCCTTCCCCACTGTCCGCGGCCGAGCCGCCGGCCGGGAATCCTTCACCGTCGGCGCCTCGTGGTTCTCCGCTCACCGAGATGCCGGGGTCCCTCGGTGCGGCCGGGTGGGCGGTCGAGGTCGGCTCCAGCCGCACCACCCGGTCCGCCACTTCCAGCAGCGCCGGCCGGTGCACCACGAGCAGCACCGTCCGCCCGGCGGCCAGCCGCCGCACCGCCTCCACGACCTCGGCCTCGGTCGCCCCGTCCAGCGCGGCCGTCGGCTCGTCGAGCAGCAGGACGGGCCGGTCCGCGAGGAAGGCCCGGGCGAGCGCGAGCCGTTGCCGCTGACCGGCGGACAGCCCGGCGCCGTCCTCGCCGAGTACGGTGTCCATTCCCTCGGGCAACGCGTCGACGAACTCCAGCGCCCCGGCGTCGGCCAGTGCCCGTCGTACGGCGGCGGCCTCCGCGTCGGGCCGCGCGAGCCGTACGTTCTCGGCGATCGTCCCGGCGTACAGGTGCGGCCGCTGCGGGACCCACGCGATGCGCGACCGCCACTGCTCCAGGTCGACGTCGGCGAGGGCGGCTCCTCCGACCCGCACCCGGCCCTCGGTGGGCCGGACGAACCCCAGCAGCACGTGCAGCAGCGTCGACTTGCCCGCACCGCTCGGCCCGACGAGCGCGACCGTCTCCCCGGGCTCGACCGCGAAGGAGACGTCCGTCACGGCGTCCGCTGACCGCCCCGGGTACCGGACGGTCACGCTCTCGAAGGTCAGCGCCCCGGACGGGACTGCCCCGGTGCCCGACTCCGGCACCGGCGTCTCCAGCACGGCGAAGATCTCCTCGGCCGCCGCCAGCCCCTCCGCCGCCGCGTGGTACTGCGCCCCCACCTGACGCAGCGGCAGGTACGCCTCAGGCGCAAGCACGAGGATGACCAGCCCGATGTACAGGTCCATGTCGCCGTTCACGAGCCGCATCCCGATCGTCACGGCGACGAGGGCCACGGACAGCGTGGCCAGCAGCTCCAGTGCGAAGGAGGAGAGGAAGGCGATCCGCAGGGTCCGCATGGTCGCCCGCCGGTACTCGCCGGTGATGCGCCGGATCGACTCCGCCTGCGCCTTGGCCCGGCCGAACACCTTCAGGGTCGGCAGCCCCGCGACCACGTCCAGGAAGTGCCCGGACAGCCGGGACAGCAGCCGCCACTGACGGTCCATCCGGGACTGTGTGGCCCAGCCGATCAGCATCATGAAGACAGGGATGAGCGGCAGGGTGCCGACGATGATGGCCGCCGAAACCCAGTCCTCGGTGACGATCCGCGCCAGGACCGCGACCGGGACGACCACCGCGAGCCCCAACTGCGGCAAATAGCGCGAGAAGTAGTCGTCAAGGGCGTCGACGCCCCGCGTGGCGAGGGCGACCAGCGAACCGGTCCGCTGCCCGCTGAGCCATCCGGGACCGAGCGCCGCGGAACGCTCCAGCAACCGCCCGCGCAGCTCCGACTTCACCGCCGCGCTCGCCCGGTGCGCGGCGAGCTCGGTGAGCCAGGAGACCAGCGCACGACCACAGGCGACGGCCACCAACAGCAGCAGGGGAGCGTGGAGTTCGGCGACCGGCATGCCGTGCTGGAAGGCGCCCACCACCACCTCGGCGATGAGCATCGCCTGCGCGATGACCAGCCCCGCACCGATGGCGCCCAGGCCGACGACCGCCATCAGGAAGAGCCTGGTCGCGCGGGCGTACCGGAGGAGACGCGGATCGATCGGTTTCACGTGAAACATGCCCTTCGGTCCGCGAGGTACATTTCACGTGAAACACACCTCGCTGTCGGACTCAATGCGCGGCTTCGGAGAGGTGCTGGGTACCGATCCGCTTGCGGAACACCCAGTAGGTCCACCCCTGGTAGAGCAGGACGATCGGCGTGGCGATCCCCGCGCACCAGGTCATGATCTTCAGGGTGTAGGGGCTCGATGAGGCGTTGGTGACCGTGAGGCTCCAGTCCTGATTGAGCGTGGAGGGCATGACGTTCGGGAACAGCGACAGGAACAGCATCGCGACGGCGGCCACAACGGTGACGCCGGACAGCGCGAACGACCATCCCTCGCGTCCCGCCTGGTTCGCCGCGAGCGCAGCGAGCAGCGCGGCAACCGCAACGACCAGCGCCACCAGGCTCCTGCCGTTGCCCGTGTCGACCTGCGTCCACAGCAGGAAGACCAGCGCCAGCGCGGCCGTCAGCAGACCCACGCGCAACGCCAGCTTCCGTGCCCGCTCCCGGATGTCGCCGACGGTCTTGAGTGCCGTGAACACCGCGCCGTGGAAGGTGAACAGCGTCAGAGTCACCAGCCCACCGAGGAGCGCGTACGGGTTGAGCAGGTCCCAGAAGTTCCCGACGTACTCGAGGTTCCGGTCGATCTTCACGCCCCGCACGATGTTGCCGAAGGCCACGCCCCACAGGAACGCGGGGACGAGCGAGCTCCAGAAGATCGCGGTCTCCCAGTTGCGCTGCCAGCTCTCCTCGGGCCGCTTGGCCCGGTACTCGAAGGCGACGCCCCGCACGATCAGGCAGACCAGGATGATCAGCAGCGGCAGGTAGAAGCCGGAGAAGAGCGTGGCGTACCACTCGGGGAAGGCGGCGAAGGTCGCACCGCCCGCGGTGAGCAGCCAGACCTCGTTGCCGTCCCAGACGGGGCCGATGGTGTTGATCAGCACCCGCCGCTCGGGCCGCTCGCGGGCCAGCAGCTTGGTGAGGATGCCGACTCCGAAGTCGAAGCCCTCCAGGAAGAAGTAGCCGGTCCACAGGACGGCGATGAGGACGAACCAGACGTCGTGCAGTTCCATGACTGTGCAGCTCCCTCGGCCTAGTACGAGAAGGCCATCGGCTTGTCGGCGTCACGGGTGTCGCCGCCGATCTTCGTGGGCGGGTTGAGATCGGCCTCGGTGAGCTCGGGCGGGCCTGCCTTGACATACTTCGCGAGCAGCTTGACCTCGACGACGGCGAGGACGGCGTAGAGCAGCGTGAAGATGGTCATCGAGGTGAGGACCTCGCCCTGGGAGACGCCGGGGGAGACCGCGTGCCGGGTCTGCAGCACGCCGAAGACGACCCACGGCTGGCGGCCCATCTCGGTGAAGATCCAGCCCCAGGAGTTGGCGATCAACGGAAAGGCCAGGGTCCATACCGCGATGCGCCAGTACCACGTGGTGAGCTTCGGGCCGAGTGCCTTGTTCGGGAGCAGGACGAGATGCGGCACCTCGTCCTCACCGACCCGCAGATGCTTCGGCAGCAGGAACTTCTTACGGGTCAGCCACAGTCCGGCCAGGCCGATGGCGAAGAACGCCATGCCGAAGCCGATCATCCAGCGGAAGCCCCAGTAGGCGACGGGGATGTTGGGCCGGTAGTCACCGGGCCCGAACTTCTGCTGCTCGGCCTTGTTGACGTCGTTGATGCCGGGCACGTACGACGTGAAGTCGTCGTTGGCGAGGAAGGACAGCAGGCCCGGTATCTCTATGGCGACGGTGTTGTGGCCCTTCTCCACATCGCCGTAGGCGAAGATCGAGAACGGCGCCGGCTGCTGGCCGTCCCACAGCGCCTCGGCGGCCGCCATCTTCATCGGCTGCTGCTTGAACATGACCTTGCCGAGGACATCGCCGCTGACCGCGGTGAGCAGGCCGGCGATGACGACCGTGACCAGGCCGAGCCGCAGCGAGGTCTTCATCTCACGCACGTGCTTCTTGCGGGCGAGATGGTAGGCGGCGATGCCGACCATAAAGGCCCCGCCGGTCAGGAAGGCTGCGGAGAGGGTGTGGAAAACCTGGCTGAGCGCGGTGTTCTGGGTCAGCACCGCCCAGAAGTCGGTGAGCTCGGCGCGCCCCTTCTGCTGGTTGATCCGGTAGCCGACCGGGTGCTGCATCCAGGAGTTGGCCGCGAGGATGAAGAACGCCGACAGGATCGTGCCGATCGACACCATCCAGATACAGGCCAGGTGGATCTTCTTGGGCAGCCTGTCCCAGCCGAAGATCCACAGACCGATGAACGTGGACTCGAAGAAGAACGCGATCAGGGCCTCGAAGGCGAGCGGGGCGCCGAAGATGTCACCGACGAAGCGGGAGTAGTCCGACCAGTTCATGCCGAACTGGAACTCCTGCACGATGCCGGTGACCACACCCATCGCGATATTGATGAGGAAGAGCTTGCCCCAGAACTTGGTCGCCCTGAGGTACTTCTCCTTCTCCGTGCGCACCCAGGCCGTCTGTAGCACGGCCGTCAGGGCGGCCAGCGAGATCGTCAGGGGGACGAACAGGAAATGGTAGACGGTGGTGATGCCGAACTGCCAGCGCGCCAGTGTCTCCGGCGCCAAAGCCAGGTCCACGTCGTCACTCTCCTTACGTCGCCGTGGTCACAGCGGCAGTATGCCCCTTATGTCCCACACAAACAGCAGCAACCGGACCACGCTTGTGAACGCGTTCACATTCACAAGCAATTATGGCGCATCGATTTTCGACATCGGCAGGGGGTCCCCTCTTACGTCAACCCCTTGGCAACAACTTCAACAGCTTGTTGAATCCGGCATGCAGACGCAGGGCAACCGGACACAGGCACGGATACGGATACGGATCTCCTGGACCGCGGGGCACCTCACCGCGACCCTCGACGACACCCCGACCACCCAGGCCCTCGCCAAGGCCTTGCCACTCGCCTCCACCGCCCGCACCTGGGGCGAGGAGGTCTACTTCGACACGGGTGTCTCCGTTCCACGTGAAACGGACGCCCGGCAAGTCGTCGACCCCGGCACGGTCGCGTTTCTGGACCGCCGGCGACGCGTTGGCGCTCCCCTATGGCCCCACCCCGATCTCGCGAGGCGACGAGTGCCGCCTCGCGAGCCCGTGCAACGTCCTGGGCCGGCTCGACGGCGATCCCCGCCTCCTGGCAACGGTCCGCGACGGCGACCCGGTGCGCGTGGAACTCATGGAGGACTAGACGCTCGTCACCGAGCCCCGCCCCCTCAGGCCTACGCCGAGGCCTCCGCTCAGGCCTCCTTGCGGAACGCTTCCGCCACCTTCAGGAAGATGTCGTTCGCCTCGGCCTCCCCGACCGTCACCCGCACACCCTCACCCGGGAACGGCCGGACGACCACGCCCGCCTGCTCGCACGCCGTCGCGAAGGCGACCGTGCGCTCCCCCAGCCGCAACCACACGAAGTTGGCCTGGGTCTCGGGTACCGTCCAGCCCTGCGCGCGCAGCGCGTCGACCATGCGGATGCGCTGACAGACCAGCGAGCCGACCCGGCCGAGCAGTTCGTCCTCGGCGCGCAGCGAGGCGATCGCCGCCTCCTGCGCCAGCTGGCTCACCCCGAACGGCACCGCCGTCTTGCGCAGCGCCGCCGCCACCGGCTCGTGGGCGATCGCGAAGCCGACACGCAGCCCGGCGAGGCCGTACGCCTTCGAGAATGTGCGCAGGACGCAGACGTTCGGCCGCTCGCGGTACAGCGTCACGCCGTCCGGCACCTCGGGGTCGCGGATGAATTCGCGGTACGCCTCGTCCAGCACCACCAGCACATCGCCGGGCACCCGGTCGAGGAAGCGTTCCAGCTCGGCGCGCCGCACCACCGTGCCGGTCGGGTTGTTCGGGTTGCAGACGAAGATCAGGCGGGTGCGGTCGGTGATCGCGTTCGCCATGGCGTCCAGGTCATGCACATCCCCCGGCGTCAGCGGCACCTGTACCGAGGTCGCACCGCTGATCTGCGTGATGATCGGGTACGCCTCGAAGGACCGCCAGGCGTAGACGACTTCGTCACCGGGGCCGCTGGTGGCCTGGACCAGTTGCTGGGCGACGCCGACGGAACCGGTGCCCGTCGCCACGTGGGACGCAGGCACCCCGAAGCGTTCGGCCAGCTCGTTCGTCAGGGCCGTGCACGCCATGTCCGGGTAGCGGTTGAAGGAGCCGGCGGCCGCCGTCACCGACTCCATCACACCCGGCAGCGGCGGGTAGGGGTTCTCGTTGGAGGACAGCTTGTACGCCACCGGTCCGCCGGCCGCGGCGGGCTTGCCCGGCTTGTAGGTGGGGATACCCTCCAGCTCGGCGCGCAGCTTCGGGCTCGTCTCGCTCACCGCAGTCCTCCTCGTGACCACCACCGGCTTTCCAATACTGCTCACCTTATGAGGATTCGGCGCCGCTGCGTATGGGTCGGAGGCCACCACCCACGCGCGGTCGAAAACCTCATTCGTCCCACTGGCATCAGGGGCATCGCCGTACGAAGGCGTACGAAGTGGGGGGCGCGCCACACATATATCTATGCGCCGGTAGCTCACGCCCTGGCGCGCATCCCTCGTGAAGGTGAGTTGAGACCTCTTCGAGACATCGGGAGCTCGGCAGGCCCATGCACGCCACCACGCCACGTCCTGCTATTGGTTCGTTTAACTGACTTGTTTTCTAAGGTAGTTGAGCCTCAATGATCATGCAGAAACGTGCCTGTCAACGCGCGCATATGCGTCCGCCCTACCCCACCGCATGAGCCCTACTATCGGCTCGCCATGACAGCAGCAGGGAAGCACCAGGTGAGCCGCGCGGAAACCTCACGTCGAGGCAGTCGGCCGGGCCGGGCGGGCATCAGAGACGTGGCCGCCGCCGCCGGAGTCTCCATCACGACCGTCTCCGACGCCCTCAACGGCAAGGGCCGGCTCCCGGACGCCACCCGACGCCATGTCCGTGAGGTCGCCGACCGGCTGGGGTACCGCCCCTCGGCCGCCGCCCGCACCCTCCGTACCGGCAAGTCGGGCCTCATCGGTCTGACCGTGACGACGTACGGGGATGAACCTTTCACCTTCACCGAGTTCGCGTACTTCGCCGAAATGGCCCGGGCCGCCACCTCGGCCGCGCTCGCCCGCGGCTACGCCCTCGTCATCCTGCCCGCGACCTCACGCCACGACGTCTGGTCGAACGTCGCCCTGGACGGCACGGTCGTCATCGACCCCTCCGACCAGGACCCGGTCGTCAGCGAACTGGTCCGCCAGGGTTTACCGGTCGTCAGCGACGGCCGTCCGGCCGGCTCGCTCCCGGTCACGGCGTGGGTCGACAACGACCACGAAGCCGCCGTCCTCGGCATCCTCGACCACCTCGCCGAGGCGGGCGCCCGCCGCATCGGCCTGCTCACCGGCACCACGACGGACACGTACACCCACCTGTCGACGACCGCCTACCTGCACTGGTGCGAGCGCGTCGGCCAGGACCCGGTGTACGAGGCCTATCCGGCCCACGACCCGTGCGCGGGCGCCGTCGCCGCCGACCGGCTGCTCGCGCGACCCGACCGGCCCGATGCCGTCTACGGACTGTTCGACCCGAACGGCACCGACCTGCTCGCCGCCGCCCGCCGCTACGGCCTGCGCGTCCCGGACGACCTGCTGCTGGTGTGCTGCAGCGAGTCCACGGTGTACGCCAACACCGAGCCGCCCATCACCACGCTCTCCCTCAAGCCGCGCCGCATCGGCACGGCGGTGGTCCAGCTCCTCATCGACGCCATCGAGGGAGTCGAGTCGGACCAGCCCGTCGAGCAGGTCATACCGACCGAGCTGATCGTGCGCACCTCGTCCCAGCGGCGCCCGCCGCGTACGACGGTCAGCCCGCCACGGGCACCGGAGGAGCAGTAGGGCGAAGCCGGTCGCGGGACCGTCGAAGACCCGCCCAATCGGGGCGAAAGCCGCGGTGAACCGGAGTTCTGTTCTGATTCACCACCCCTGGGTCATCACATGGCGCGATCCGCATTCCTATGATGGGCCCACGACACCGCGGGCCGCTGCGACCAGGCAGTCCGAAGCGGTGCAGATGCGGCGCGATGGTGGAGGGGTCGATGACTCAGGGGGCCGGTCAGGGACCCGAGGTGGAGCGGACGGCGACGCTGCGCGACTTCCGGGTACCCGCGTACGTCAACGAGACCGGTCCGTACGCCCACAGCACGCAGCCCGCCGAGACCGTCCGACCGGTCGAGGGGGGCTACCCGGACGCGTACACGCCCACACAGCGCGATCTGCCCGTCATCAACCGGGGTGACACGCTTCAGGTGACCGTCGACCCGGTCCCTGCACCGGCCCCCCAGTCCGCCACCGGCCCCGGTCCCCTGTACGTCGTCGGGGACGTGCACGGCTATCTCGACCAGCTGGTCGCCGCCCTGCAGGAGAAGGGGCTCATCGACTCCGCGGGCCACTGGTGCGCGGGCACCGCGCGGCTGTGGTTCCTCGGCGACTTCACCGACCGCGGCCCGGACGGTATCGGCGTCATCGACCTCGTGATGCGGCTGTCCGCCGAAGCCGCTGCGGCCGGCGGCTACTGCAAGGCCCTCATGGGCAACCACGAGCTGCTGCTGCTCGGCGCCAAGCGGTTCGGCGACACCCCCGTCAACTCCGGCGCGGGCACCGCCACCTTCCAGGCGGCCTGGCTGCTCAACGGCGGCCAGAAGACCGACATGGACCGCCTCCAGGACCACCACCTGCAGTGGATGGCCCGCCTGGACGCCGTCGAGGAGGTCGACGGCTACCTGCTCGTGCACTCCGACACCACCGCCTATCTCGACTACGGCGACTCGATCGAAGAGGTCAACGACAACGTCCGCGAGACGCTCACGCGCAACGACGCGGACGAAGTGTGGGACCTGTTCCGCAAGTTCACCAAGCGCTTCTCCTTCCGCGACGAGGGCGGCGCCGACGCCGTACGCTCCCTGCTCGATACGTACGGCGGCACCCGCATCGTTCACGGCCACAGCCCCATCCCCTACCTGCTGGGCGAGGTCGGCTCCGAGGACGGCGAGGAAGGCGCGGGCCCCCTGGTGGAGGGACCGCACGTCTACGCCGACGGGCTCGCCATCGCGATGGACGGTGGAGTGACCATGGCCGGAAAGCTACTGGTCCAGCAACTTCCCCTGGATATCTGAACGTTCCTCGGGCAGGTGCCCTGACGGCGTCCGTGCAGGTGGGCACCCAATTTGTGGAAACCCCCTGTCACCGCGCGCCGTCGCGGCTCTACCATCGGCTTATCCGTAGCAGGCTCCCCTCCGTTTCTGCCCGACGGCTCGCCGACGTGCGAGCCCCAAGCCCTACGGAGCATCGGGGGATGCACATGAACAGCGTTCCGCAGCACCTTCAGAGCGAGGACCGCCAGGAATACGAGCGGATCCTCGATGAGGCGCTGCGCTCCGCACCACACCGACCGGAACTGGCCGCTGTCGGACAGCGGCTCAACCCCGAACAGCTGCGCACCATGGCGCTCAACGCCACCGCTTTCATCACGGCGGCCGCAGCGACCGAGTACCACCACTACGTGAAGGTCCGCGAGGAACTGCGCCAGCCGTCGTCGTCCACCTCGTCGGCCGTCCGCGAGGCCGGCTCCGCCGAGCCGGGCGCAGCCGCGGCGGGACTCGCCACGACCGTGGGCGAGGTCGCCGATACCACCGGCGCGGGCGCCGTCGCCGTCGTCGCCGTCCTCGCCCCGGTCCTCGCCGGCACCGCCGCGGCCATTTTCCTGCTCGTCGGCTACATCCTGAAGATGCTCGACCCCGCGCCGGCGTTCGCCAAGACCATGATCACCACCGGCTGGGTGTTCGGCGCCATGACCGCGGCCGCGATCCTCGTCGCCGCCGTCGGGCTGCTGCTCACCGCCCTGCGCAACCGTCCCTCACTCGAGGCCGGACCGTACGGTGAGCTCAGCGAAGAGGTCGTCCGGGCCAGGGAAGCCTGGCGCGTGGCGCTGCTGGAGCGGGGCATCCTGCCGTTCCTGCGCGACGCGCTCGCCGACCCCGGCTCCGCCGCGCTGCACCGTACGACCCCGTCGGCGCCGACCGGCCGCATCCCGCAGCTCGGCTACGACCGCCCCGGCTTCAGCAGCCCCGACGACGGGGCTGCCCCGAGCCCCCGCCCGAGCTTCAGCAGCCCCGACTTCACCAGCCCGGACTTCGGAGGACCGGAACACCAGCCGGAGTGACCCCGGCCCCGCGGCCCCTTCAGGGGCACCGCCCGGACACCCGGCCCCGAGCACGACAGGCCGGGGGCCTTGTGACGCCCACGTGCCTCGAGCGTCCCGCTCTGGCGTCGCCCCACGGGCCGGCCCCGGAGGCCTCGCCGACCTGTATGCCCTGGAGAGCGACAGGTCGGACGCCACCCCGGTCATCATCCGCCGAACAGGCTTGGCAGCGAGGCCAGTTGGGGAACGGTCGGCCCCGGAAGGCCGGTGTCCCGTCGGCGCCGCCTCGTGGGGTCGGACCTCGCGGAACAGCGCCGACGAACCATGCCCTGATGACGACTTGGTGCTCGTCAGTCCGCGATCGGCAGATACACCCTGTTGCCCGCGGCCGCGAACTCCTTCGACTTCTGGGCCATTCCTTCCTCGATCTCCGTCTGAGTGGTGCCGTGTTCGCGGATGTCCTGCGAGATCTTCATTGAGGATGACTTCAGACCGGAGTCGGTGACGCAGACCAAGCGTCACCGAGCCGCGACGACCGGGCATCCGCCAGTCCCTGGCCGACCGCTACTGTTCCTCCACCCGCTGCCGCAGCCGCCTCTGAGGTCAGTCCATGCACGTCACCGCTCGGTCCGTCGCCACCATCGCCTTCCCGCACGGCGAGTCGTTCATCAAGGGATGCGCCCTGGAAAGGAGACCAGAGTGCACCCTTGGGTTGGTTCTGGACGGCGGCACTCTGCTCGTGCACGGTCGCGTCCCTGGAAGTGGTGTATGGGTTCGACCTGATCCGGGGGTTTGCTCCGGCTTCTGGCTGATGCCCGCATAGAAGAACGGCCACCGGCTGATCTTTCGAGATGTCGAAGTCACGAAGGAGATCAGCACGATGACCGCACCTGACAGTGTGCCCCTGCACGCCCTCGCCGAAGACAACCTCGCAGGTCGACTACCCGGCTCCCGTGACGGGGGCCGGCCCAGCCGCTCGGCGACGGAACGTGGATCACGTACGACGAGGAGGCAGAACAACTGACCCGTTGGACCGTAGCGCCGTGATCCCCCGTGATGGGGACTGCGCCGGAGCCTTTCTCAAGAGCCCCGGCGCACTTCACGTGTTCGCCGTCACTCCGCGATCGGCAGATACACCCGGTTCCCGCTCGCCGCGAACTCCTTCGACTTCTGCAGCATCCCCTCAGCGATCTCCTCGGCCGTGGCCCCCTCAGCCACGTCGCCGCCGAACCGCTCTGTGATGCTTTGGCTAATCTTCATTGAGCAGAACTTCGGCCCGCACATCGAGCAGAAGTGGGCCGTCTTGGCCGGCTCCGCCGGGAGGGTCTCGTCGTGGAACTCCCGTGCCGTGTCCGGGTCGAGGGCGAGATTGAACTGGTCCTCCCACCGGAACTCGAAGCGGGCGTCGGACAGCGCGTCGTCCCACTCCTGCGCACCTGGGTGCCCCTTGGCGAGGTCGGCTGCGTGCGCGGCGATCTTGTAGGTGATGACGCCGGTCTTCACGTCGTCACGGTTGGGCAGGCCCAAGTGCTCCTTGGGCGTGACGTAGCAGAGCATGGCCGTGCCCCACCAGGCGATCATCGCGGCACCGATGCCGGAGGTGATGTGGTCGTACGCCGGCGCGATGTCCGTCGTCAGCGGGCCGAGCGTATAGAACGGAGCTTCATCACAGATCTCCTGCTGAAGGTCGATGTTCTCCTTGATCTTGTGCATCGGGACGTGACCGGGGCCCTCGATCATCGTCTGCACATGGAAACGCCTGGCGATCCGCCCGAGTTCCCCGAGCGTACGCAACTCCGCGAGCTGTGCCTCGTCGTTGGCGTCCGCGATCGAGCCCGGCCGCAGGCCGTCGCCCAGCGAGTAGGTGACGTCGTAGGCGGCGAGGATCTCGCAGAGCTCCTCGAAGTTCTCGTACAGGAACGACTCCTTGTGGTGCGCGAGGCACCAGGCCGCCATGATCGATCCGCCGCGCGAGACGATGCCGGTCTTGCGGTTCGCGGTCAGCGGCACGTACGCGAGGCGTACGCCCGCGTGAACCGTCATGTAGTCCACGCCCTGCTCGGCCTGCTCGATGACCGTGTCCTTGTAGATCTCCCAGGTCAGTTCCTCGGCCTTGCCGTCGACCTTCTCCAGGGCCTGGTAGAGCGGCACGGTGCCGATGGGGACGGGGGAGTTGCGCAGCACCCACTCACGGGTGGTGTGGATGTTGCGGCCGGTGGAGAGGTCCATGACCGTGTCAGCGCCCCAGCGGGTCGCCCAGGTCATCTTCTCGACCTCCTCCTCGATGGAGGACGTCACCGCGGAGTTGCCGATGTTGGCGTTGACTTTCACCAGGAACCGCTTGCCGATGATCATCGGCTCGATCTCCGGGTGGTTGACGTTGGCCGGCAGTACCGCGCGGCCGGCCGCGATCTCCTCACGGACCACCTCGGGCGAAACGTTCTCCCGGATGGCCACGAACTCCATCTCGGGCGTGATCTCGCCCCGGCGCGCGTACGCGAGCTGCGTTACCGCCTTGCCGTCGCGGCCACGGCGCGGCTGGCGCGGCCGTCCCGGGAACACCGCGTCGAGGTTGCGCAGACCCCCGCGCGGCGAGGTGTGCTTGATCCCGTCGTCCTCGGGTCGGACGGGACGGCCCACGTACTCCTCGGTGTCGCCGCGGCTGATGATCCAGTTCTCGCGCAGCGGCGGCAGGCCCCTGCGAACGTCGGTGTCGACGAGTGGATCGGTGTACGGGCCCGACGTGTCGTACAGCGTGACCGACTGCCCGTTGGTGAGGTGCACCTGACGGACCGGCACCCGCAGGTCGGGGCGTGAGCCCTCGACGTACGCCTTGTGCCAGCCGATGGACTTCCCGGCTTCCCCGTTGCTGGAGATCTGCGTGGAGGCAGGCGTGCGTGCGTCCTTATTGGTCATGAGACCTACTCCCTACGCCGGCATTACCCGGTAACAGGTTCGGCGGTCGACGCAGCGGTTTCCATCTGCCGACGTTTCCTGTGAAACATCTCTCGTTCCACGTGAAACATTTCGAAGACGGAGGTCAGCGCCCTCTCAGCCCGGTGCTCCGAGCTCCCGCGTGTGCAAAGGTGCCTCCACGCTAGCGTCAGTTCGGGCGCGGTGAATAGAGGGCCCCTGCCGTTCTTGCGATGATCGGGCGGTGACCACGACACAGCAGTCCCCCTATCCGCCGCCCGAGCCGCGGCGCGGACACGGCGCCGGACACGGAGACGGGCACGGCTCCGGGCACGGCCATGGCCCTGGACCCGATGGCGGACACGGCCACGGCCCTGGCCCCGGGGACGGACACCACCCCGGGCCCGGAGCGTGGGACGCCCATGACCACGGAACCGCGGACAGGCACAGCCACGGCCCCGAAGCCGGCAGAGGTCAGGGGCATGGCCCGGACGCCGGTGGCGGGCACGGGCACTCGCACAGTCACAGTCATGGGCCTGCCACCCCCGTCTCGAAGCACCTGCGCAAGGTCATCGCGGCGATCCTGATCCCGTTCGCCGTCGCTGTGGTGGTCGGGCTCGGGGTGCTCTGGCCCAGCGGCGCTCCGTCGCACGAGCGCACGGGCGTCGGCTTCGACCGGCAGACCCAGCAGGCCACGGTCACGAAGGTGGTCGGGGTGAGCTGCAAGTCGGTGAACGCCTCCGGGGACACGCCGACCGGGGACACCTCCACCGCCGAGGGCTCCTCCGCGCAGCAGCAGGCGAAAGGCACCTGCAAGAAGGCCACGATCCGGGTCGACACCGGCAACGACAAGGGCCGTACGTTCACCGAGATCGTGCAGCCGGACCAGTCACGGCAGTTGCACCAGGGCGAGAAGGTCGTGGTCGCCTACGAGCCCTCCGCGCCGAGGGATCTGCAGTACTCGGTCACCGACGTCAACCGGCGCTTCCCGATGGCGTTGCTGGCCGGCATCTTCGCACTCGCCGTCGTGGTCGTCGGGCGTATGCGGGGCGTGATGGCGCTGGTCGCGCTGGCCATCAGTTTCCTGGTGCTGAACTTCTTCATCCTGCCCGCGATCCTGCAGGGCTCGAATCCGCTGGTCGTGGCGGTGGTCGGGTCGAGCGCCATCATGCTGATCGCCCTCTACCTGTGCCACGGCCTGTCCGCCCGCACCTCGGTGGCGGTGCTGGGGACCCTCATCTCGCTGCTGCTGATCGGCGTCCTGGGCTCGCTGTTCATCGGCTGGGCCGCGCTCACCGGCAACACGGACGACAACACCGGCCTGATCCACGGCTTGTATCCGTCGATCGACATGAGCGGTCTGCTGCTCGCCGGCGTCATCATCGGCTCGCTCGGTGTCCTGGACGACGTGACGGTGACGCAGACGTCGGCGGTCTGGGAGCTGCACGAGGCCAATCCGGCGATGGGCCGACGCGGGCTGTACCGCGCGGGCATCCGCATCGGCCGCGACCACATCGCGTCCGTCGTCAACACCCTCGTCCTCGCCTACGCGGGCGCCGCGCTGCCGCTGCTGCTGCTCTTCTCCATTGCGCAGAGCAGCGTGGTGACCGTCGCCAACAGCGAACTGGTCGCGGAGGAGATCGTGCGCACGCTGGTGGGCTCGATCGGCCTGGTTGCCTCGGTGCCGGTCACCACCCTCCTCGCGGCCCTGGTGGTCTCGGCCGACCGCCCGGGACCAGAGCCGGCGTCGGCGTCGGTCACCCAGCCGGCTCCGGCGCGCAGCGGAAGGGGGCGGCGCCGCAAGCGGTGACACGGCGTCAGGACACGGACGGAGGGACCGGACGAGGCAGCCGGGGAAGCTGCGGGCCGACGGCGAGGCGCCGACCGATCCGCTGACCGTCCTCGGCGTGCAGCAGGGCCTTCCTGCGCGCCTTGGGACCTGCGCTGAAGAACTCCGGCGCACTCCCGGAGCGCGCGGTGAAGCCTTCCAGCGCCCGCGGGACGCGCGGTGAAGCGTTACGCCACCGCACGCGCCCCGTTGCCGTAACGCTTCAGCCAACGCTTCAGCCCGCGCTCTGCTCCTCCGCCAGGATGCGGTCCAGGGCCTCGTCGAGGTGGGCGTCGAAGTCGGCGAGCGCCCCCTCCTGGCCCAGCGGCACCAGCTTGTCCGTGCGGTCGAGGAACGCCACGAGCGGCGCCGTCGAGGAGCGGAACAGCGCCCGGTCACCGCCGACCTGAAGCCGGATCAGGACCTCGCTCGGAAAGTCCGTGTCGGCGGGTGAGATCCGCACATCGCCGTCCCCGCACGGGGTGCCCACCCCGTCGATCAGCAGTTCCCGTCCGAAGGCCCAGGTCACCGGGGCGTCTCCGGGCAGATGGAAGGTCAACCGCACGGCGTAGGGATCACAGGTCTCGTACCGCAGCTCCACCGGGATGCGGAAGGAGAGCTCCTCCGACACGAGAAAGCTCATCATGACCTCTGCCTGTACGGACTCGCGCATCGCTACCCCGTCATCTGCCGTCGACTGGCCGGGAATGATCCCGTGACACTGTGGCATCTTGCTGAACGTACACAGCAGATCACAAGGAGTGAGTTTTCAGATGCTGATAGAGAGCGCGAGCGACCCGAGACGCCGTCCCACCTCGCGCTGCAGTTGCCGGGCCGCGGGCAGCAGCCGGTCGGACTGGTGGGCGGGAAGCGAGAGGGCCATCGTGGCGGCCGTGGTGCCCGCCGTGATCGGGATCGCCGCGCAGACCGTCCCCAGCGCGTACTCCTGCCGCTCGGTCACCGGCTCCATCCGCCGCATCCGTTCCAGGCGCCGCAGCAGGGTGTGGTCGTCACGGACCGTGTACGGGGTGATGGACTGCGCGGGGTAGCGGTCGAGGTGGTCCCGGCGGGCGTTCTCGTCCAGCTGGGACAGCAGAGACTGGCCGATCGCATGCGCGTGCCCGGTCTCACGGAAGTCGGCCCACTCCTCGACCGCCGGACTGCCCGGGGTGTCGGAGACGCACATGACCTCGATCTCGCCCTCGCGGTACATCGCGTAGTACACCGGCGCACCGATCGAATCCCGCCAGTGTGCGAGCACGTCGACGACCGTGCTGCGACGTTTCTGCTGTGCTCCGCTGCTGCTCAGCCGCTCGGCCGCCTCGCCGAGGAAGAACAGGCCCTTGTCGCGGTACAGATAGCCCTCGTGGACGAGAGTGCGCAACAGGTGGTAGGCGGTGGGGAGCGCGAGGCCGGTTTCGCGGGCCAGTTGTTTGGCGGGCGCTCCGTGCTCGTGCCGGGCGACGGTTTCCAGCAGGCGCATCGCGCGCTGCACGGATCCGATGAGCGTCTGGGAGTGCTGCTGCTCGGGCACGGTGGAGCCGGGCTGCTCCACGGGGGCCGCGGAGCGCGGCTGCGCAGGAAGTGCCGTGGAGTGCGACGGCGCCCGGGGGGCGGGCGGCGCGTGCCGTTCTGCGGGTGCGGTGTCAACCGTGGCCAAGGGTCACTCCCGGAGCGCGAGGTGGCAGCCCGTGCGGAGGCACACGGGTGGGGGGTGTACGCCGCCCGCGGGGGTCGACCCCCACCCGGTGGTTGGGTGCCGTTCGCTCGGCCCGTGCGGCGGCCTCGCCCGGCTGCCCGCCGAGGTGGCCTCCCGGACCGCGGACCAACTGGCAGCCGCCGGGGTGACGGTGG
>NZ_JBEXHW010000022.1:0-117107 GCF_040608235.1 Streptomyces sp. NPDC005202
ACCAGCAGCACCAGCGGCTCGGAGGCGGTCACCAGCTCCCGCAGCGGGTGACGGGCCAGCACCGCCTCCACCTCCGGCGTCAACGCCGCCGCCAGGCGCGTCATGACCGGCAGCGAGTCGTCGTGCATCACCTCGGCGGCGGCCAGCACCGTGTCGCGCTCCGGCCCCTGAGGTACCCCGGCCGCCGCCCGGGTGTGGAGCTCGGCGCCCTCCTCCAGCACCAGCCCGGTGTCGATGCCGGCCGGGACCTTGATGCAGGCGGTGTGGCGCCAGGTGGTGATCGGATCGCTCCAGGACTCCACGTGGTACGTCCAGCGCCCGGTCGAACCCGGCGTGACCTCGGCACACCAGCGGTCGGTACCGGCGGCCGGTTCGCGCATCGGGGTCCAGGGGCCGGGGCGGCCCTCCGGATCCGTCAGCACGACGTTCGCGGCCACGGCGTCGTGGCCCTCGCGGAACACGGTGGCCGAGACCTGGACCGTCTCGCCCACGACCGCCTTGGCGGGGCGCCTGCCGCACTCCACGGCCGGACGGACGTCCCGCACCGGAATGCGGCCGATGACCGGGGTCGAACTCATGGGTGTCACCTCCACCGTGCTTGAGGCCGGGCTCGCGCCCGGCCGGGTTTTTCGGACTGCGTCGGGAGGGCCTACCTCCCGGCTAAGGACCGTCTGTCGGACGCCTTCGGCGGCGGGCCCCGTCTCGCGACGGCGCTCACGTGCGGCCGGCCGCTCTGCTCGCTCAGATAGGTGACGAGGTTGGTCCGCAGATAGCGTTCGGCGGCGTCCGCGGCCTCCCGTGCGCAGCGCTTCCCCATCAGCACGCACAGGGTGTAGCCGGAGTCCTCGAAGGTGGCCCGGACCGTGCGGTCGTCGGGCGACGCGAGCATCGCGCGTTCCCACGCCCGGTAGCGCCGCAGATGTCGGGCGACTTCGGCTTTGGCGGGTAGCAGCATGGCGCCGTTCACCTTTCGGGAAGCTCTCGATGGGCACGTCTCCCGACGGTCGGGGCGGTGGCCGTGAACGCAGAGGCACGGTCCCGTTACGGCGCTCGAGACTTTCACTCATGGTGCACGTTCAACGACTCACCGTCCTGTTGGATCTTCAACCAGCCTTCCCACCTGCTCGTGTTGCACGAATGGCGTAGTGGGCTCAGTGTTGATCCTGACTCAGAGGCAACAAGTGCTCACGCTTCGCGTTCGGGGTCCGCGCCCGTGGGGCGAGGAGGAGCGCGAATCTCGCCGGTGAGGAGCCAACGACGATGAAGACCGCAGTGCCCTGCTACTACCACCTCGACGTGGAAGTCAGCCCGGAACGGGTCGGACAGGTCAGGCGCATCCTGGCCGCTCACCTTCGGTTCTGGGACCTGGAGGACCTCGTCGAACCCGTCTGCCGCAGTGCCGAGATGCTGCTGAAGGCCATCGACGAGCACGCGACCGACAAGCGCACGTCCATCGAGATGTGGTGGAACGGTCAGCACCTCATCACCGCCGTCGGCGGCAACGACCACGAGCTGCGCCCCGACCAGGACCTGCGCGGCTGCCTGGCCCGCATCGCGGCGATGAGCGACGGCTGGGGCTGCTGTGCCTCCGACACCAGCAAGATCATCTGGTTCTCGCAGCGGGCCCGCGCCGGTCAGCGCGTCCCGCTGGTCCCGAAGGCGCCGGCCCCGAACCTGCGCGAGGGCCTGCAGACGCCCCGCGAGGTGCCGGTCACCGCTCTGGCCTCCCCGGCCGGTACGCCGGGGGCCGTCCTGGAGGAGGCCCGGTGACCGCGCGGTCGCGCCGGAAAGGGGTGCCCGTGTGGAGCGGGTACCCCTACCCGTTGGGCGCCGCGTACGACGGGGAGGGCACCAACTTCGCGCTGTTCAGCGAGGTCGCCGAACGCGTCGACCTCGTCCTCGTGGACGACGACGGCACCCATCGCCGCGTACCGCTGACCGAGGCCGACGGCTTCGTCTGGCACGGCTACCTGCCCGGCATCGGGCCGGGGCAGCGCTACGGCTACCGGGTCCACGGCCCCTGGCACCCGGCCGCCGGCCATCGGTGCAACCCGAAGAAACTGCTCCTCGACCCCTACGCCAGAGCGGTGGCCGGGCAGGTCGACAACCATCCCTCGCTCTACGAACGCGCGCCCAACGGCCCGGACCCGGCCGACAGCGCCGGGCACACGATGCTCGGCGTGGTCACCGACCCGGCCTTCGACTGGGGCGACGACCGCCTGCCGCGGCGGGCGTACGCCGACACCGTGATCTACGAGGCGCACGTCCGCGGCCTCACCCGCACCCACCCCGACGTCCCGCCCGAACTGCGCGGCACCTACGCCGGGTTGGCCCACCCTGCGGTGATCGAGCACCTGGCCTCGCTGGGCGTGACCGCCGTCGAGCTGATGCCGGTCCACCAGTTCGTGCACGACGGTGTGCTGCAGGGCCGCGGCCTGGCCAACTACTGGGGCTACAACACGATCGGCTTCTTCGCGCCGCACGACGGCTACGCCGCCCACGGCACGCGCGGGCAGCAGGTCGCCGAGTTCAAGGCGATGGTCAAGGCGCTACACGCGGCGGGGCTCGAGGTGATCCTGGACGTGGTGTACAACCACACCGCCGAGGGCAACGAGAAGGGCCCCACACTGTCTTTCCGGGGCCTCGACAACGCGTCGTACTACCGCCTCGTGGACGGCGACTGGGCGCACTACTACGACACCACCGGCACCGGCAACAGCCTGCTGATGCGCCACCCCTACGTACTGCAGCTGATCATGGACTCGCTGCGGTACTGGGTCACCGAGATGCGCGTCGACGGCTTCCGCTTCGACCTCGCGGCCACTTTGACCCGGCAGTTCCACGAGGTGGACCGGCTGTCGGCGTTCTTCGACCTGATCCAGCAGGACCCGGTGATCAGCCGTGTCAAGCTCATCGCCGAGCCCTGGGACGTCGGCGAGGGCGGCTACCAGGTGGGCAACTTCCCGCCGCTGTGGTCGGAGTGGAACGGCAAGTACCGGGACGCGGTGCGGGACTTCTGGCGCGGGGAGGACCACACGCTCGGCGAATTCGCCTCCCGGCTGACCGGCTCCTCCGACCTGTACGCGCACAACCGGCGCCGCCCGCGCGCCAGCGTCAACTTCGTCACCGCGCACGACGGCTTCACCCTGCGCGACCTCGTGTCGTACAACGACAAGCACAACGAGGCCAACGGCGAGGGCAACCGGGACGGCGAGAGCGTCAACCGGTCCTGGAACTGCGGGGCCGAGGGCGACACCGACGACCCGGCCGTCCTCGAGCTGCGGGGCCGCCAGCAGCGCAACTTCCTGGCCACGCTGCTGCTGTCGCAGGGCATCCCGATGCTCTGCCACGGCGACGAGCTCGGCCGCACCCAGCGCGGCAACAACAACGCCTACTGCCAGGACAACGAAGTCTCCTGGGTCGACTGGCGGTTGACCGACGAGCAGCGCGCCCTGACGGACTTCACCCGGTACGTCATCGGCCTGCGCGCCGCCCATCCCGTCCTGCGCCGCCGCCGTTTCTTCCAGGGCGAGACGGCGACCCGGGACGACCAGCCGCTGCCCGACCTGCTGTGGCTGCTGCCGGACGGACGGGAGATGGCCGAGGAGGACTGGCAGCGCTATGACGCGCACTCCGTCACGGTCTTCCTCAACGGCGACGCGATCGCCGAACCCGACCCGCAGGGCCGGCCGGTGGTGGACGACTCGTTCCTGCTGCTGCTCAACGGCTACTGGGAGCCGGTCGATTTCCGCCTGCCCGACGCCACCTACGGCGAGCGCTGGACGACGCTCCTCGACACGGCCGAGCCGGGCGTGCCGGACGAGGCGGAGCACAAGCCGGGCGGGCACCTGCGCGTCGAGGCGCGCAGCCTGGTGCTGCTGTCCCGGCCGCCGGGAACCCGCCGGTGACCAACGGCCTGCCCGCGCCGCACCGCCTGTCGGTACCGCGCCATACCCCCTGCCGGCCGGGCGACAGGGGATGCGTTGGTGGCATGGCTCAGGCCACGCGGCGCGACGTCACTGTGAACTGGGCGCCGTCGGGGTCACGGAGCACGGCCTCGTCGGTGCCCTCCCGCAGGACGCTGCCGCCGTAGGCCTCCGCGGCCCGGGCACCGGCGACCACGTCGGCCACCCGGAAGTGGATCTGCCAGTGCGGCCGGATCGTGGGGTCGGGCGCCGCCTCCAGCGCCCCCGACTCGATGCGCGCCACGACCTCCCCGTGGCTGCGCAGCACCACCTCGTTCCCTTCGTAGCGCACCTCGCAGCAGCCGGGGCGCTCCGAGGCCCAGTCCAGGACCTCGCCGTAGAAGATGGCGGCGTCGAAGGCGTCGCGCGTGTGCAGCCGGAAGAAGGTCGGCGCGGCCTTGCGCCAGGTCTCCCAGTCGGTGAAGAGGTCGCCCTCCCAGATCCCGAAGGTCGCGCCGTCCCGGTCGGCCAGCAGGGCGGCCCGCCCGGGAGGAAAGGAGATCGGGCCGACTGCGGTCGTACCGCCGCGCTCCTGCACCCGGGAGACGGCGTCGTCGGCGCTGGGCACGGCGAAGTAGGGCGTCCAGGCGACCGCCGTCTGCCACATGGAGGCCACCGCGGCGATTCCCGCGACCGGTGCGCCGTCCGCCAGCGCGATCCGGAAGCGGTCGCCGAGTTTGGCCGAGCGCCACTGCCAGCCCAGCACGGCCTGGTAGAAGTCCTCCGTGGCCTCCAGATCGCGGCTGGTCAGGCTCACCCAGCAGGGAGCGCCGCACACCGAGTGCGTGGAGACGACATCCGTCGTAGGGCTGGAGGGTGTCGTGTCGTCGTTCATGGCACGTCCTGGTCTCGTCGACCGGTGGCCACCGGTCTCACACCAGTGTCCAGCCGGAACCCGTGGGAGCGCCTGTCGAGTACCCTTCCGGCTCCTTCGAAACGGCGCCGGCAGCCCGTCTCCCGCGGCGCGTTCCGGCGCGGTCGCGCACTGGCGAAGGGCTGCCCGAGTGACGACGATGGATCCGTGGCACGAGAAACGCGCGAGCCCGGCGACGAGGCGGATCGGATCTTCGAGCTCCAGGAAGAGGTCGAGCACCTGAAGGCGGCCGTCACTTCCCACGCCGTCGTGGACCAGGCGATCGGCATGATGGTCGCGCTCGGCCGCATCACGCCGGACCAGGGGTGGCTGGTGCTGAAGGACGTGTCCCAGCACACCAACATCAAGCTCCGCAATGTCGCGGAGCTGGTTCTCATCTGGGCGCGGACCGGAGACATGCCGGAGGAAATCCGGGCGGGGCTGGAAGACGCGCTCGATCGCCACGGGCCGACGCAGATTCCGGGGGCGCCGCCGGAGTGAGCCACCGGCGGCGCCGGCGCCCGCCCGCGGGGGCGGACCGGCAGGCGCCGCCGCGGGGCTCAGCCGGTCTCGGCGAGCAGTTCCTCGCGCAGCTGCGCGAAGCACCCGCTGAGCAGGCGCGAGACGTGCATCTGCGAGATGCCGAGCTGCTGGGCGATCCGGCTCTGCGTCATGCCCCCGAAGAACCGCAGGTACAGGATGGTCCGCTCGCGCTCGGGGAGCGCCTGCAGACAGGGCTTGACGGCCACCCGGTCCACGACGAGGTCGTACCGCGGGTCCGCCTCACCCAGCCCGTCGCCGAGCGCGTAGCCGTCGGTGCCCGGCACCTCGGCCTCCAGCGACAGCGTGGCGAAGCAGTCCAGGGCCTCCATCCCTGCGCGTACGTCGCTCGGGCTCAGCTGGGTGTACTCGGCGATCTCGGCGAGGGTCGGCGCACGGCCCGGCGTCGTCTGCGCCAGCTCCTTCACGGCACGCCGCACCCGGTTGCGCAGGTCCTGGACCCGGCGCGGTACGTGCAGGGTCCACATGTGGTCGCGGAAGTGCCGCTTGACCTCGCCGGTGACGGTCGGCACGGCATACGCCTCGAACGCGTAGCCGCGGGCCGGGTCATAGTGATCGACGGCCTTGACCAGGCCGAGCGCCGCCACTTGGTACAGATCCTCCAGGGCCTCGCCGCGCCCCCGGAACCGGACGGCGATCCGCTCGGCCATGGGCAGCCACACCTGGACCAGCTCGTCCCTGAGCGCCTTGCGCTCCGGTCCCTCGGGCAGGCGCGCGAGTCGCTCGAACGCCTCCGCCGTGTCGGGGGCGTCGTCGTGCGGGTGGGCCTTCTTTCTGCCGGTGGTACGCATGGGATGCGCCTCCCTCAGCAGGTGCTGCATGGACGGACACCATGGGAGGCGCGGGCTCGGACCAGGCGGAGAGACATCCGGGCCCGGCGCGCCGGCTCCCACGGACGTGCCTCCTGTCCGAAGCACTGAAAAGCCGATTCCCGATGTCACCGAATTCGAAACAACTCCGGGAATGCGGTCACAGACTGCCACCGCGCGATTCTCAATTGTCGCACCGGAAGCCGGCGAATTAGTGCGGCACAAATACTGTGCATTTCAATGACTGCGGCGGACACCCGTCCGTCGACAGCCTCCCCGCCCCGCGGCCCGGCCGACCGCTCTTGACCGTCCCTTGGGGCAATTACCTCTGACGCAGAGGTAATCTCGGTTACGTGGAACCGGAGACCTTCCCCGAAGAGCTGGCCGACGCCCTCGTCGGGGTCCAGCGGCTGATCCGGCGCCGACTGCAGGCCGGGCTGGCCGTGCCGCGGCTGCGCGGCGCCGAGGTGGAGCTGCTGCGCCTGGTCGAGGCACGCCCCGGCATCGGCATCTCGGAGGCCGCCAAGGAGCTGTACCTGGCGGGCAACTCCGTGTCGACGCTGGTCAACCACCTCGTCCGGGACGGCTACCTCGTCCGTGAGACGGACCCCGCCGACCGGCGGGCCGCGCGTCTGCTGCTGACCGGGGCGGCCGAGGCCCGGCTGCGCGACTGGCAGGAGCGGCGCGCCGCCCTCGTACGCCGCCAGGTGGACCGGCTCGACGAGGCGGACCGGGACGCCCTGCGCGCGGCGATCCCCGCCCTGCGCAGGCTGGCCGAGAACCTGCACGAGGAGGCCGAGAAGCCATGACGCGGGACGCTGCCGCCGAGCCGCCCGACGCCGTCACCTGCGCCCAGCTCGCCTATGCCTTCGGCGAGACGAACGCGGTCGACGGCCTCGACCTGTCGGTCCGCCAGGGTGAGGTGTTCGGCCTGCTCGGCCCCAACGGCGCCGGGAAGACCACGGCGATCCGCTGCATCACCACCCTCCTGCCGGTCCCCGCGGGCATGGTCCGCGTTTTCGGCCACGACGCCGCCACGGACCGCATGGCAGTACGCCGGCTGCTGGGCTACGTCCCCCAGCAGCTGTCCGCCGACGCCTCCCTCACCGGCCGGGAGAACGTCACCCTGTTCGCCCGTGTCTTCGACGTCCCCCGCCGCGAGCGCGCCGCCCGCGTCGCCCAGGCCCTGGCCGCGGTCGACCTCACGGACGCCGCCGACCGGCTGGCGAACACCTACTCCGGCGGCATGGTCCGCCGTCTGGAACTGGCCCAGGCCCTGGTCAGCGCGCCTCGCCTGCTGATACTCGACGAACCCACCATCGGTCTCGACCCGATCGCCCGCACCGGTGTGTGGGAGCACATCAACGCCGTCCGCGCCGCCACCGGCATGACCGTCCTGGTGACCACGCACTACATGGACGAGGCCGACCAGTACTGCGACCGGGTCGGCCTGATGCACCGCGGCCGCATCCGGGCCCTCGGCACCCCGGCCGAGCTGCGGCGGGGGCTCGGCGAACGCCGCCGCGCCGAGGGCACGGCCACGGACGCGCTGCCCACGCTGGAGGACGTCTTCCGCGACGTGGCCGACAGCGGCCTCGACAAGCAGTCAGGAGATTTCCGCGATGTCCGAAGCACCCGCCGCACCGCCCGCCGCGTCGGCTGACCGCGCCCGCGCGGACGGCATCGGCCTGCTGGTGCAGCCCCCGCAGCCCCGCGCGGGCTGGCGGCTGCTGCCCGCCCGGGTCGTCGCGATGTGCGTGGTCGAACTGCAGAAGCTGCGCCACGACCGCACCGAGCTGTACACCCGCGCGGTGGAGCGGGACGCCGGCGTCCTCAACAAGCTCCTGGTCACGCCGACCCCGCGCTCGGCGCTGATCACCGGCAAGGCGTTCGCGGCCGGGGTGAAGTCGCTGATCCAGGCCGTCGTCGTGATCGTCATCGCCGCCCTGCTGGGCGTGGCGCTGACCTGGAACCCGCTGCGGCTGCTCGGCGTCGCCGCGGCCGTGATCCTCGGCTCAGCCTTCTTCTCCTGCCTGTCGATGACCATCGCGGGCATCGTCCTGAGCCGGGACCGTCTCATGGGGTTCGGGCAGGCGATCACGATGCCGCTGTTCTTCGGCTCCAACGCCCTGTACCCCGTGGCCGTGATGCCCGGCTGGCTCCAGGCCGTCAGCAAGGTCAACCCGCTGAGCTACCAGGTCGATGCCCTGCGCGGGCTGCTGCTGGGCACGCCCGCGCACCTGGCTGCCGACTTCGGCGTCCTCGTGGTGGCCGCCGCCCTCGGCATCACCGCGGCCTCCTGTCTGCTCGGCCGGCTGGCCCGGTGACGGCGCCGCCGGACGTGATGTGCGGCACGCCCGCGGCGGTCGCGCAAAGCGCCCGGTGGCGGATTCTTCCTGCGCACGGCTTGATCAACGATCAGAGGCGGCGAATTCCCTGGCCACAGCGCATTCTGGCCATTTGACAGTGCGCTCGGCCCACAGATAGGAAGCAGCTCTTGGAAGTCGAGAGGTGCATTGTGTACGAGCCGAACGTGGTCGGGGACTGGCAGGAGTACGACGAGCATGCCGGTCTACGGGTCCGCGTCCACCGCCTGGAGCCGGCCGAGCCGCCGCGCGGACGCGACGACGCCGCCGAAGGGCTGACGTACTTCCGTTTCCGCGTCACCGTCGAAAACCGCGGCGGCCGGCACTTCGGCATCCACCTCGAGGACGGTCAGATCGACGTGCGGATCGGCCCCGACGGGGAGGGCGCGTTCGTCGACTGGCGCAACTCGCAGTTCATCGAGGGCTTCGACGTCTATCCGCTGCGCCGGGCCACCGCGGTCCTGTACGCGGCGGGCCCGGAGGCCTCCCTGTCCCAGGTGGACGTCCAGATCCAGCTGCGGGTCGACGACGAGTGGACCGACCGCCGGCTGTGGACCGGCGGCATCGGCGTGCACGAGGAGTCCGTCGCGGCCGGCGCGACTTGCGCCGGCGGGCCGGGCGGACTGGCGCACCAGGTGAGCACCTTCCTGCGCGACCAGGCGGAACCGGGCGCCACCGGCTGACGACGTCCGGCTCAGGTGCTCCGGCGCCAAGCCTCCGGTGCTTCGGCGCCTGTGCGCCGGCGTCCCTGCTCCCGCGTCAGTGCGGGATGCCGTCGATGATCTCGCGGGCGCCCTGACGCAGCAGGGCCACGGCGACCGACGTGCCGAGCGTGGCCGCGTCCAGGCGGCCCGCCCACTCGTGGGCGTTCAGCCGCGTCTTGCCGTCGGGGGTGAACACACAGGCCCGCAGGGCGAGTTCACCGCTGCGGTCGACCTGCGCGTACCCGGCGATCGGGCTGTTGCAGTGCCCCTGCAGGACGTGCAGGAACATGCGCTCGGCGGTGGCCGCGCGGTGGGTGTCCCGGTCGCCGAGCGCGCCGACGGCGTCGATGAGCTCGGTGTCCCCCTCGCGGCACTGCAGGGCGAGGATGCCCGCGCCGATCGGCGGCATCATCGTCTCGGGGGACAGCACCTCGCTGATCACGTCCTGTCGTCCGATGCGTTCGAGACCGGACACGGCCAGCAGCAGTGCGTCCGCCTCGCCGGCCGCGAGCTTCTCCAGCCGGCGGTTGGCATTGCCGCGGAACGGTACGCACTGAAGGTGCGGGTGCGTCGCGGCCAGTTGGGCGATACGGCGCACCGAGGACGTGCCGATCCGGGTACCGGCCGGGAGCTCGTCCAGGGTGAGCCCGCCGGGGTGCACGAGCGCGTCGCGGATGTCGTCCCGCTTCAGGAACGCGGCGAACGTGGTGCCCGCCGGCAGCGGGCGGTCGGCGGGCACGTCCTTCAGGCAGTGCACCGCGAGGTCCGCCGCACCGGCCAGCAGTGCGGCGTCGACCTCCTTGGTGAAGGCACCCTTGCCCTCCACCTTCGACAGGTCGCCCAGCCACTTGTCGCCGGTGGTCTTCACCGGCACCACCTCGGTGCGCACGCCCGGGTGCACGGCGGCCAACTCGACACGGACACGCTCCACTTGGGCGAGCGCCATGGGCGAGTCGCGGGAGACGACGCGGATCAGTTCGGGGACGGACATGCGGGACACGATAGACCGTCGGGACGGCCACCCGGTGCCGTACACCGACACGTGCCCCGCAGGCGCCGCAGGCCTGCCGGATCAGGCGTTGGGGTCGAAGGGGATGCCGGACGGCTCGGCCTTCTGCAGGTGGTAGGCGAAGTTGCCGTCCTTCAGGCCGAAGACGGCGTGGCCGAAGTCGGCCTGGCTGAGCTTGTCGCGCAGGCCCGCGGGGTAGCCGTTCCAGCCGACCAGGTCGGGGAACTGCCAGGTGTGGTAGTGGTTCTCGGGTGGCTCGTCGTTCGTGTTCGCCGGGCGGAAGCAGTGGGTGCCGATCCCGTCCTTGTGGTACACGATCTTCGGGTGGGTGCCGTCCCAGCGGATCTGGTCCCGGCTGTAGACGTTGAAGTTGCCGTGCGCCGAGGTGGAGACGTACTTGGCCTCGTTGTTCTGCACCCAGACCACGACGTGCTCCCAGTCGTGCCGGTGCCCGCCCAGACCGCTGCCGGCGACGGCCTGGTCCTTCTCGAAGTACAGGGCGTACATGACGGCGCACCAGCCGTTGTTGCACTTCTCGCGCGCGTAGCCGTTGGTGTTGTCCAGGTCCCAGGAGTCGCGGCAGTGCCCGTTGAGGGCCCCGCTCGGGTTCAGGCCGGGGTTGACGGTGCCGTCCGGGCCGATCGCGGGCGTGGGGTAGCAGCCGTCCGTGTCGTAGTCGTAGGCGGGCTGGAACGTCTGCTCCAGGCCGTCGGCGTCGGCAGGCAGTGCCTGCGGCGGATCGGCGAGCGCGGTGGCGGGGAAGGCGATGACCAGGGCGACGGCGCCGGCCAGTCCGGTGAGCCATCTTTGGCGGTGGTGTGCGAATGTCCGTGACGACACTGCGTCCTCCTCTTGGGCGCAGCCCAACGGCTGTGGGGGGCAAGGCAGTTCAGCTTCCCCTAGCCTCACTCCGATGCCAAGGGGTCGCATGCGTCACCATGGTGAAGACCGCTTCATTCTTTGCCCCTGGCACGGCGTCAGGTGTCTGCGTCGTCCGGCAGATCCGCCGCCGCATCCTCGGGGGCGAGGTCCGGGCGCAGCCGCAGCCAGGACGGCTGGCGGAGCATTCCGGCCCGGGTACGGACGCTGTAGCGGACCTCGCCGACCAGGCGAGGCAGCACCCAGTGCGCCCCGGGCGCCGCCGGTACGGGGTCGAAGGGGCACACGTCGGTCGCCAGATCCCGCAGCAGCGCGGCGAGCTCGGCCCGCTCGGTCTCGCTCCATCCCGTGCCCACGCTCCCGACGTAGCGCAGCCGCCCGGCCGCGCGCTGGCCGACCAGTACGGCGCCCGGCAGGCCCGTCAGCCGCCCCCTGCCCGGCAGCCAGCCGCCCACGACGATGTCCTCGCTGCGCATGTTGCGGATCTTGATCCAGGCCCGGGAGCGCAACCCTGGCTCGTACACCGAGTCCAGCCGCTTGCAGACCAGGCCCTCCAGTCCGTGCTCGCGGGTGGCGGCCAGGGCCTGGGCGCCGTGGCCGACGAGGGCCGCCGGCGTCGACCAGTACGGCCCCTCCAGGCCGAGTGCCTCGAGCCGCTCGCGGCGCCGGACGTAGGGGAGCGTGAGCAGGGAGCGCCCACCCAGGTGCATCACGTCGAACAGCACGAGGTGGACGGGGACCTGCGCCGCCCGGCGCGCCGCCCGGCCGGGGGCGTGGGCCAGGCCCATGCGGCCCTGCAGCAGCTGGAAGTTCGCGCGTCCTTCTTCGTCCAGCGCCAGAACCTCCCCGTCGAGGACCGCGGGCGTGGTGCCGAGGGCGTGGCCGAGGGGCCCCAGTTCGGGGTAGGCGGCGGTGATGTCCTCCCCGGAACGGGCCCGCAGCACCAGGCTGCCGTCGCCCGCGAGGTAGGCCACCACGCGCTGGCCGTCCTGCTTCGTCTCGTACGCCCAGCGCGCGTCCTGCGCGGCGGGCGGCAGGGTGCCGGGCGTGGCGAGCATGGGAGGGATCAGCGGCAGGGTCACGGCTGAGTTGTCGACGAACCGACCTGTCGCCAAGCCCTCTTCGGGGCACTTTCCCCTGAACGGGCTCGCGGGGCGCGGGCCGGCGGTCAGTGGTCGGCCGGTGGCGGTGCCGCCTGCACCAGCCCCGACTGGTAGGCGATGACGACGAGTTGGGCGCGGTCGCGGGCGCCCAGCTTGGTCATGGCCCGGTGGACGTGGGTGCGCACCGTCAGCGGGCTGACGCAGAGGCGCTCGGCGATGTCGTCGGTGGAGCGCCCCGCGGCCGCCGGCGCCGTCACCTCGCGCTCGCGGGCGGTGAGCGCGGCGAGCCGCTCCGGGGCCGCGAGGCGGGCACCCGGCGCGGGAGTGGCCAGAAAAGCGGCCGATGAGGACCCTGGTGGCCGGCCGGGAGAGCAGGGAGTCAGCGGCGGCGACCGTGCGGATCCCGTCGAGCAGGCGTCCGCGGTGACGCCCCTTGCCGAGGAAGCCGCTCGCCCCGGCGCGCAGGGCCTGGGCGACGTACTCGTCGATCTCGAAGGTGGTCAGGATCAGCACGTGGGTGCCGGACAGGTCCGGGTCGGCGCAGAGGGAGGAGGTGGCGGCCAGACCGTCGGTGCCGGGCATGCGGATGTCCATCAGGACGACGTCCGGGCGGTGGGCGCGGGCCAGGTCGACGGCCTCCGTGCCGTCCGCGGCCCCGGCGACCACCTCCATGTCGTCGCAGGAGTCGATCAGGATCCGGAAGGTGGCCCGCAGCTGGGCCTGGTCGTCGGCGAGCAGTACACGGATGGTCATGCACTTTCGTCTTCCGGTTGCCGGGGTGTCGGGTGCAGCGGCAGCGTGATGGTGACCTCGAAGCCGCCCTGGGGGCGGTGCCCGGCCTCCAGCGCGCCGCCGACGGACTGGGCGCGCTCGCGCATGCCGATCAGGCCGTAGCCGCGGCCTTGGGCCGGAGCCGTGGGGGCCGGGGTGGTGCCGTCGTCGGTGACGGTGATGGTCAGCCGGTCGTGGGCGTCGCCGAGCCGTACATGGGCGGCCGCCGCCGCGGCGTGGCACGGTACGCGGGAGCGGATCCGTCAGCCTGGGGGCTGACCGGACCCCTGCGGACACCGCGGGCTGCGGCCGGCCGTGGCGTCCGGTGTCCCGGGCTCGCGCAGTGCGCACGAGCAGCAGGCCGGTCGCTGGCAGCACGACGAGCGGCATACCGGCCGACGACACGCCGATCACCGCTGTCGCCCACCGCCGCGACCGGTCCTCCGCCAGTGCCTTCATCGATGGCTTCCGCCGCGCCGTCGGCTGCCCACCAGGGGAGCATCAGCGCCACAGGCCCCTGGACGGGGTCTGGTGCACGGTGCGCACCTGGTCGGAGCGAACGGCGTCGGCCTGAGCAGCTCGTCTGGAACCCGATCAGCTCGTCTGGAAGAGGGGAATCCGCTCCGCCTGTTCCTACCGTCGAGTAGGATCGCGCGGCAGGTCACCAGAGGAGGAACCGTGCCCCGGTCCGAACGCTCGCCCCTGCTGCTCGCCGGCCTATTGGCCACGGCGGGTGTCGCCCACTTTGCCTCTCCGCGGCAGTTCGACGCGACCATTCCGCGCGCGCTGCCGGGCAGCCCCCGGACGTGGACCTACGCCAGCGGCGTCGCCGAGCTCGCGCTGGCCGCAGGCCTGGCCCTGTTCCGGACCCGGCGGGCGGCCGCGCAGGCGACGGCCGCGTTCTTCGTCGGCGTCTTTCCCGCGAACGTGAAGATGGCCGTGGACTGGCGGCACCGCCCCGCCCGGCAGAAGGCGGCGGCCCTCGGACGGCTTCCCCTCCAGGTGCCCCTCGTGCTGTGGGCCCGCGGCGCCGCCAAGGGCGCGGAGGGCCGGTCGTGACGGCGCAGGTGAAGGTGGGCGACAAGGTCGAGGACTTCGCGCTGCCCGACGAGACGGGCACCACCCGGACGCTGTCCGAACTCCTCGGCGACGGGCCGGTGGTGCTGTTCTTCTACCCCGCCGCCCTCACCCCCGGCTGCACCGCCGAGGCCTGTCACTTCCGCGATCTGGCCGCCGAGTTTGCCGCCGTCGGCGCGCGGCCCGTCGGGATCAGTGGTGACTCCGTGGACCGCCAGCAGGAGTTCGCCGGACGGCACGGCCTCGGGATGCCGCTGCTGTCCGACGCCGACGGGACGGTCCGCGAGCGGTTCGGCGTGCAGCGCGGCTTCTCCCTGGCGCCCACCAAGCGGGTCACTTTCGTCATCGCGCAGGACTGCACGGTCCTGGAGGTCGTCCGCAGCGAACTGCGCATGAACGCCCACGCCGACCGGGCGCTGGCGGCCCTGCGCGCGCACGGGGGCTGACACCCCGAGGGCCGAGCCGCGGCCGTGTCCGTCGCCGTCGCGCTTGATGTGGTGTGACGGAGGCATCATCCTGTGTGATATGGAGCCCGCTGCGGCGATCGTCGATGCCCGTGGCATCGTGATGGGGTGGAGCGAGGGTGCCCAGGGGCTGACCGGATACCCCGCCGAGGAGGCCGTGGGACGGCCGGTGCGGGAGCTGCTCGCCGAGGAGGTGCCGCCCGGGCCCGTGGCCGCGCTGGTCGGCACCGTTGTCCTGCGGCATCGGGACGGTTCCACCGTGACCGTTCCGCTCAGGGCATGCGCCGTGCTGGGCGAGAACGGTGCGCCGGACGGTTTCGTGCTGACCGCCGAGTCGCCCGGCGGGCCGGAGCGCACGGTGGCGGGGCAGGCCTTCCAGCAGGGATCCATGGCGATGTCGGTCCTGGACACCCGCCTGCGCTACCTCCGGCTCAACGACGTGGCCTGCCAGGCTATGGGGGTGGCGGAGGAGAGCCTGCTCGGCCGGTATTTCCCGGAGACCGTGGAGGACTCCGAGCACGGCCGGGGCTTCCTGCGGCATCTGCGCCAGGTTGCCGAGACCGGCAGGCCGGTCCGCTACGAGAGCTTTATGGGCGCACCGGCCCTGAACCGGGAGCATGCCTGGGGCATCGAGATGTGGCCCGTACGCGACCCCTCCGGGGAGCTGACCGGGGTCGCCCTGGCGGCGTTCGACAGCAATGAGCAGTACTGGGCCCGGCGGCGGCTTGCCCTGCTGAACGAGGCGGCGGCCACCATCGGCACCACCCTGGACGTGGTGCGCACGGCCGAGGAACTGGTGGAAATCCTGGTGCCGCAGTTCGCCGACTTCGCCACTGTGGACCTGCTCGACTGGGTCCTCGGGGCGGACGAGCCGCCGGTGGTGACGAACGACGGGATCGTGCTGCGCCGAGTCGCTCACGGCTCCGTCACCGAGGGCACCCCGGAGGCGGCCGTGCAGCTGGGCGAGGTGGACGTCTACCCCGCCTCCTCCACTCCCGCACGGGCGATGCGGGAGGGGCGGGCTGTCCTCGGCCAGGCGGGTGAGCCGGACTTGATGCGGTGGGTCGCGGAGCGCAATGCGCGGTCCCCCAAGGGACGGGCCTACCGCAGGCGTGCCCATTCGATGCTCGCGGTGCCGCTGCGGGCCCGCGGCATCATGCTGGGCGTCGCAGTGGGCGTCCGCATGGGACAGCCGGAGGACTACACCGCCGACGACGCCGTCTTCGCCGAGGAACTCGCCAGCCGGGCCGCCGTTTGCATCGACAACGCCCGCCGCTTCGCCCGCGAGCGCAGGACCGCCGTCGCCCTGCAGCACAGCCTGCTGCCGCGGGGGCTTCCCGGACAGGCGGCGGTCGAGGTGGCGCACCGCTACCTGCCCTCCCGGTCGCGGGCGGGCATCGGAGGCGACTGGTTCGACGCGATCCCCCTGTCCGGCGGCCGGGTCGGCCTCGTCGTCGGCGATGTGGTGGGACACGGCATCCAGTCGTCGGCGACCATGGGACGCCTGCGCACCGCCGTGCGGACCCTCGCGGACGTGGACCTGCCCCCCGACGAACTCCTCACCCACCTCGACGACCTGGTGAGTCACCCGGCGATGGACGACGACGGCGGCGAAGTCCCGGAACTGGGTGCCACGTGCCTGTACGCCGTCTACGACCCCGTCTCGCGCCGCCTCACCCTCGCCGCCGCCGGCCACCTCGCACCGGCCGTCGTGCTGCCCGGCGGCACCCCTCAGCTGGTCACCATGACCCCGGGGCCACCGCTCGGCGTCGGCGGCCTGCCCTTCGAGGCGACCGAGCTGGAGCTGCCCGAGGGATCGGTCGTCGCCCTCTACACGGACGGCCTGGTCGAGGACCGCGACCGAGACGTCGACCACGCCACCGCCCAGCTGTGCCGCGCCCTGACCGCGCCCACCGGCACGCTCGAGGACCTCGCCGACATGGTGCTGAAGGCCGTCCTCCCCGAGCAGCCCGAAGACGACGTGGCCCTGCTGCTGGCTCGCACCCGCGCGCTGGGTGCGGACCGGGTCGCCACCTGGGACGTCACGTCGGATCCCGCGCACGTGGCCGCCACCCGGCAGGCCGCCACCGAGCAACTGGCCGCCTGGGGCCTTCAGGAGGCCGCGTTCGTCACGGAACTGGTTGTCAGCGAACTGGTCACCAACGCGATCCGGTACGGGCAACCGCCCATCCAGCTGCGGCTGATCCGCGACCAGGCGCTCATCTGCGAGGTGTCCGACGGCAGTTCCACCTCACCGCACCTGCGCCGGGCCCTCGCCTACGACGAGGGCGGCCGCGGACTTATGCTGGTCGCCCAGCTCACCCAGCGCTGGGGCAGCCGGCAGACGAGTGGCGGCAAGACGATCTGGGCGGAGCAGCCGCTGCCGGGGTGATCACTGGAACGGGCAGCCCGGGTTCGGCGCGTCCTCCGAGTACGGCGCGCCGTGCGGCAGGACGTAGAGCACGTCCAGGACGAGCGGAGTGTCCCCCAGGTTGCGGCCGAGGTGGACGTGGCCGGGACCGGCTGGTTCCTGAACGGTGCTCCCCGCCCGGTACACGCCGTCGGAGGCGCACGTGGGGTCGAAGTGACTGAGGGTGCCCTGCTTGACGAAGCCGTACAAAGGCCCGTCGTGGTAGTGCCAGCCGGTGCTCTGGCCGGGCGGGACCGTGATCTCCCGCAGGGTGTAGTCCGTGCCGTTCACAGTGGTCTGGCTGATCACGCGGGCGGTGACTCCCGGGCCCGCTGGGGTCGCATAGGCGGTGCCGCAGACCAGGACGGTGGCGGCGGTCACCGCCCCGGTTATGGCGGTACGGAGTGCGGTGTGCATACGGGGCCTCCTGCGGCGAGAGAGCGGGTACCGCCGTGAACATAGAGGCGTGGAGGGCCGGTTGGGGGCGGAACCCGTGCGTCCGCGTCCGGGCCCCGTGCCTCCGCGTCAGGCCCCCGTGCATCCGGGTCCGGGCCCCGTGCATCCGGGTCCGGGCCCCGTGCCTCCGGGTCTGGGCCCCGTGCATCCGGGTCTGGGCCCCGTGCCTCCGGGTCTGGGCCCCGTGCCTCCGGGTCTGGGCCCCGTGCCTCCGGGTCTGGGCCCCGTGCCTCCGGGTCTGGGCCCCGTGCATCCGGGTCTGGGCCCCGTGCCTCCGGGTCTGGGCCCCGTGCCTCCGGGTCCGGGCCCCGTGCATCCGGGTCCGGGCGTGCATCCGCGTCCGGGCCCTGTGCATGGGGGGGCCAGGCCCTGTGCCTCCGGGTCCGGGCCCCGTGCATCCGGGTCCGGGCCCGTGCATCCGCGTCCGGGCCCTGTGCATGGGGGGCCGGGCCCTGTGCATCCGGGTCCGGGCTCAGACGGCGGCGCGCCCGGACGGGCGCTCGCGCACCACCTCCCGCGGCTTCTTGTCCTCGCGTAGCCCGAGGAAGCTCGGGTGCCGCAGCATGCCGTCCCGGGTCCACTCGGTGAAGGCGATCTGCGCGATCAGCTCCGGCCTCACCCAGCGGGCGCGCGCTTCGCGCACCGGCCCGTCGAACGGCGGCGCCGAGGTGTGCAGCGCGTCGAGACGCTCGCGCAGCGTCAGCAGCGTACGGCGGTCGAAGCCGGTGCCGACCTTGCCCGCATACCGCAGCCGGCCGTCCTCGTAGTACCCGAGGAGCAGGGCGCCGAGCCCCACGCGGCTGCCGGCCGGTTCGGTGAATCCGCCGACGACGAACTCCTGACTTCGGGAACACTTGAGCTTGAGCCAGTCGGTGGACCTCCGCGGCTGGTAGGGGCTGTCGGCGCGCTTGGCGATCAGGCCCTCCCAGCCGCGGGCGCAGAAGGCGGCCAGCAGTTCCGCGCCGCCCTCGTTACGGTGCGGGGTCAGCCGGAGCGGGGAGCGGTAGGTGAGCGCACGCCGCAGCAGGGACTTGCGGGTGCGCAGCGGCAGCCGGGTGGTGTCGGTCCCCTCCAGCCGCAGCAGATCGAAGACGTAGTACGTCACCGCCACCCCGCTCGCCTCGATGTCGCGCCGCCGGGTGAGGCCCATGCGGCGCTGGAGCCGGGCGAAGTCCGTCCGGCCGCCCGTGAAGGCCACGACCTCGCCGTCGATGGTGAAGTCCGTGCACTCCTGCGCGGCGAGCGCCTCGACGATCTCCGGATAGGTGGCGTTGAGGTGCTGTCCGGTCCGGGACAGCAGCTGGACCCGGCCGCCTTCGCGGACCGCCAGTACGCGCACACCGTCCAGTTTCCGCTCGAAGATCCACCCCCCGGGGAAGTCCCGCCGGTCACTGAGCGTGGCAAGCATCGGCTTCGCGGCCAGCTCCACCCCCGGCGGGGCCTTGCGCAGCAGCCGACGCTGCTCGGCGGGCACGGCGGCCGGCAGGTCCGGCACGACCGTCACTCCTCACCGCCCTCCGCGGCCACCTGGGAGAGCGTGCGGCCGGTGCGGACCGAACGGGCCCGGCGGGGGTCGGGGCTGCCGTGCCCGTTCGCCCGGTTGCCGCCCTTCTTCACCAGAAGCCAGGCTTCCTCCTCGCCGTCGCCCCGGCCGCCACGGAAGCGCGTGAGGGCGTACTCGCCGTGCAGCTTCGAGCCGTGCAGGCGGAACGTGGCGTGCCCGCGCTCCAGCGACTCCGCGAAGTCGACGGGCCGCCCCTTGCGGTCGTGGCTCAGCGGCTCGTAGGTGCCGCGGTCCCAGACGCTCACGGTGCCGCCGCCGTACTCGCCCTTCGGGATCACGCCTTCGAAGTCCTCGTACTCCAGCGGATGGTCCTCCGTGGGCACGGCGAGCCGTTTGTCGTGTGGGTCGTCGGACGGGCCCTTCGGGATCGACCAGGACTTGAGCACGTCGTCCACCTGCAGCCGGAAGTCGAAGTGCAGGGTGCTCGCGTCGTGGATCTGCACCACGAACCGGGGCTGGGGGCCGGAGGACGCCCTGTGCCCCGACGGCTCACGGGTCCGTACGAAGTCACGCTTGCCGCGGTACTCCCGCAGCCGCTCGTCGGCACCCACCGGCGCCTCCTTCTCACGCGATCGCGTCGTGCGCTCCGAGTACCCCCCGGGTATCAGGTCCAACGCCGGGCGGTGCAGGTCAGAACTCCTCGTGCACCTCCGGATCCCCGCCGTGCCGGTGCGGGACGCGGTCGGCGAGGGCGCGCATCTGGGCGGGGCCGAGTTCGAAGCCGAAGATGTCGAGGTTCTCCCGCTGCCGCCGGGGGTCGGCCGACTTGGGGATGGGGACCGCGCCGAGCTGGATGTGCCAGCGGAGCACCGCCTGGGCCGGCGTCACGCCGTGCGCCTCGGCGACGGCGCCGACCGCGGGATCGTTCAACAGCCGGGAACCCCGGCCCAGCGGGCTCCAGCTCTCGGTGAGGATGCCCTTGTCGGCGTGGAAGGCCCGTATCTCCTGCTGCGGGAAGAAGGGGTGCAGCTCGATCTGGTTGACGGAGGGCAGGACCCCGGTCTCCTTCTCCAGCCGCTCGATGTGCTCGCGCGTGAAGTTGGAGACGCCGATCGAGCGCACCAGGCCGTCCTCGCGGAGCTTGATCATGGCCTTCCAGGACTCGACGTACCTGCCGACGCGGGGGAGCGGCCAGTGGATCAGGTACAGGTCCACGTACTCCAGCCCCAGGCGCCGCCGGGACTCCTCGAAGGAGGCGAGGGTCTCCTCGTAGCCGTGGTGCCGGCCGGGGAGTTTCGTCGTCACCACGATCTCCTCGCGGGGGACGTCGCTGCGGGCGAGGGCGCGGCCGACGCCCGTCTCGTTGCGGTAGTTCGTGGCCGTGTCGATGAGGCGGTAGCCGATGTCCAGGGCGCCGTGCACGGCCTGCTCGGCCTGGGCGTCGTTCATCGGCCAGGTGCCGAGGCCGATGGCGGGGATCTTCGTGCCGTCGTTGAGGGTGTGCGCCGGGATGCTGATCACGTCGAACCTTCCCGTTGACTGTGCCGTACGGCCAGTATGGGCAGCCCCCGTCCCACGGGTGCCGCGGTCCCGCTCGCCGACAGGGTGAGCAGCGATCAGCCTGCGGGCGCGCGGTCGTCCCGGTCACCATGTCCCCGGACGACAAAGCCACCTCCCAGGCGCGGTTTCCAGGACACGGTGATGAGGGAGTTCGCGGCGCAGCGCCCTGTCGCCGCCCGCCGGAAAGCCTGCCACCATCTCCGTGGAGCGTAACGACGACCATCGGAGCGCGCATGACGGCGGGTACGGAAGCAGCGGGTACGGAAGCAGCGGGTACGGAAGCAGCGGGTACGGAAGCAGCGGGTACGGAGCGGACCGGCGGGATCGAGGTGAAACCGGTCGCCGGGCACATCGGGGCCGAGATCACCGGGGTCGATCTGGCCGCCGACCTCGATGACGCCCAGGTCGCCGCGATCCGCGCGGCGGTGCTGCGCTGGAAGGTGGTGTTCTTCCGTGGGCAGCGGCTGGACCATGCCCGGCACGTGGCGTTCGCGCGGCGGTTCGGCGAGCCGGTGGTGCTCCGGCGGCGGGGCAGCGCGTCGCCGCCGGACGTCCCCGAGGTGGAGACGACCGCCGACCGGCTGGAGCTGGGCGGACGCTTCGGCATGGACCACGACGAGTGGCTGCAGCGCCGCCGGCACACGCTGCTGCGCGGCTGGCACTGCGACCACGGCGCGCGCGTCGACCCGCCGGCCGCGACGATCCTGCGCGCCGAGACCGTCCCGCCCTACGGCGGCGACACCACCTGGTCCAACCTGGCGGCCGCCTACGCCGGACTGTCCGCGCCGGTGCGCGCCTTCGTCGACGGACTGCGCGCCGAGCACCGGCTCGGCGTCGGCTACCAGCCCCGGCCCGGCGACGACGCGTACGTCCGGCACCTGCTGGACCATCAGATCGCCACCGTGCACCCCCTGGTGCGGGTCCACCCGGAGACGGGCGAGCGGGTGCTGTTCGTCAACGGCTACTACGTCGAGCAGATCGAGGGCGTCTCCCGCGCCGAGAGCGCGGCGATCCTCCAGATGCTGCTGGAGCAGGCGGTCCGGCCCGAGTACACGGTCCGTTTCCGCTGGGAGCCCGGCAGCGTGGCCTTCTGGGACAACCGCGCCACCATCCACCTCGCCCCGAGCGACAACGCCCACCTCGGCTCCCCGCGGATCATGCACCGGGTGATGCTCGCCGGGGACGTACCGGTGGGCGTGGACGGCAAGCCGTCGGAGCCGGTCATCGGCAGCGAGCCGGGACGCTGGTGACGCGCCCGGCGCCTCAGGCTGCCGGCCGGGTCGGCTGCCGGCCCAACGCCGGGCCCAGCTTCGTCGCCATGTCGGTGAGGATCTGCACGTAGTCCTCGTGCTCGAAGGTGAACGGCAGCGCGAACGCCACCTCGTCGACCTCGCGGAACGTGGCGTGCGCGTGGAGGCGCTCGGCGATCTCCTCCGAGGTGCCGACCAGGTCCGGCGCGAACAGCAGGCGCGCAGGGCCCTGCGGGGAGGTGGTGCGCGGCAGGCACTTGGCGGCGTACTCCTCGTACTTCGCGCGCTGCTCGGGCGAGGCGGAGTCGGTGGGGATGACGACAAGGCCCTGGGAGACGCGGGCGTCCTCGCCGTCGGGGTGGGCGGCGCGGAAGGCTCGGATGTGGGACAGCTGGATCGCGGCGAAGTCCGCCGCCTCGCCCGGCCCTTCCACCTTGACGACGCTGCTGGTCAGGAAGTTCATGCCGTGCTCACCGGCCCACTGTGCCGAGCGCAGGCTGCCGCCGCCGTACCACAGGCGGCGGCCGAGACCGGGGGAGTGTGGCTGGACCCGGTCCGAGCTGAATTCGACATGCGGCTGCCGCCGCGTGGCCTCGAACCCCTCGACGCCGCTGAAGTCGGTGGCCGGCTTGCCGCGTACGAAGTCCAGCAGCCGCCGCACCCGCTCGTAACCGAAGTCCTCGGCGTCCGCCGTGTCCGGGTACAGCGCGTCCTTGACCTGCTCGTAGTGCATCGGCGGGCCCACGCTGACGCCCGGGTTGAGACGCCCGCCCGACAGAAGGTCGACCGTCGCCAGGTCCTCGGCCAGCCGCAGCGGGTTCTCCCAGCCGAGCGGGATGACGGCCGTGCCGAGTTCGATGCGGCGGGTGCGCTGCGAGGCCGCCGCGAGGACGGCGACGGGGGACGAGATGCCGTACTGCAGATGGCGGTGGCGCACCCACGCGCTGTCGAAACCCAGCCGCTCGCCCAGCTCGATGATCTCCAGCGTGGACTCGTGGCCGCGGCGCGGATCGGCCTCGTCGAACAGCCCGATGGTGAGGAACCCCAGCTTGCGCAGCGGTCGTGAGGTGGGTGGCACGGGCTCCTCCGTCGTCCACGGCACACAGGTGCCGTACACCACTTCTGTGCCGATCCTACGGTCCTGATCAGCGCAGGGGGATGGTCACCTCGTCCTCGACCGGCGGTTGGAGTTCCTGGGCGCGGTTGCCGGTCGCGGCGAAGCAGCGCAGCCGGACCGCTTCCGGGGTGACGTCCAGGCGCAGGAAGGACTTGAAGAACGGCGGGCTGTAGGTGGCCGAGCTCGGGGAGAACAGCTGCGTGTAGATCTTGCGCACCGGGAAGCGGATGCGGGACGGACGGTCCGGGCGGCGGCCGGCCCCCAGCAGGCTGGCGACCAGGCGGATGCGCCGGGTGACCCGGACGGGCGAGCTCTGGGTACGGGTCGGCGGGATGCCGAGCCGCTCGGCGACGACGGCCGTCGCCTCGACCTCGGTGAGGGTGAAGAAGCGGCGCAGCCGCAGCCGGCGGCCGTAGAGCCTGCTGTAGAAGGCCAGGGAGTCGCCGCGCCGCGGGTAGCAGCGGAAGTCCTGCTCGGTGACGTTCGCGACCGACACGGGCGCGATGGTGTGGGTGGCGTGCATGAACGCGCCGCCGCCGCCCGAGACCACGTACTGGATGGTGCGGCCGTCCACGTCCACCGGGTAGCGCTGGTAGTTGTGGATGTCGCCGCCTATCGCCGCCACATAGTGGTGGGCCGGGTCGGGGACGATGTCGTCGACGGTGCCGCCGCCCTCGATGGCGCAGGGGTGGTGCTCGCCGTCCACGTACAGGGGCGAGCCGGTGATGAGGATCTTCGGGCGCGGCCCCTGCGACACCTCGCGCAGCCACGCGCCCTGTTCGGCGTCTATCGTGCCGAGCAGACCCGTGTCGATGCCGATGATCCGTATCGGCCCGGCGTCGATCGCCCAGTACGGGCCCGGCTGGACGGCCTGCTGGGCCGGGGCCGACCGCAACGCCCTGGCCTCGGTGAGGCGTTGCTCGTCGGCCGGGCGCGGCCGGCGCCACAGCAGCGCACGCCACCAGGCACGGCTCAGCGAGCGGGGTTTCGGCTCCGGCGGGAGGGGCGGGGCGTCGCCGCAGAAGACGCGCATGAAGCCGCCGAGGTCCTCGTACCAGTCGTGGTTGCCGGGGATCGCGTAGATCGGCGCCGGGTAGTCCTGGTACGGCCGGAAGAACTTCGTGCCGTAGTCGTCGGTGCTGCCGACCGGGTAGATCACGTCACTGGCGATCACGGCGAACGCAGCGTCCTGACCGACCTTCAGAAAGCCCGGCACGACCGCGTATTGGGAATCGTCGCCCTCGCCGGTGTCCCCGATGACCATGAAGGAGAAGCGGTCGGGGTCCGCGCGCCGGATCACCTTGTCCGCGGGGGCGCCGGCGGCCGCCCGCGCGGCCACCCAGCGGCTGCGGGTGCGGCCCGTGGGGTCCCCGAACCAGGACGCGACCACACCGTTGCGCGCCGCCCACAGCGTCCTCGGGTCGAGCCACGACAGCTTCTCGACCCTGCCGGGCATGAGCTGCCGGTACGCGCCGCGTTCCGCGGTTCCCCAGCCGGCGCCTTCGACGGTATCGCGTGAAGAGTCAGACACGCCGTGCACCGTAACAACCACCTGTGCGGGGCGCCCCGGTGGGGCCCGTCGACATCAACTCCCGCCCCGCACCTGCCGATCCGGGTCCGTGCAGGGCATCGAACTCGACGGCACCGGACGCCCCGCGCCCGCTGCCGCGCCACCTCGTGCGTGAGGTGACGGGCAGGGACGGCGCGCGGAGCCCGCGGTGGATTCCGGGTGCGTCGGAGCTTTCGACGGCCGTCATGAGCGCCTTGGGAAGCGTTCCGTGGGTGCGGCTCAGCCGAGGGGGTCGAGGGTGAGGTAGGCCTGCTGCGGGCTGGAGTCGTGCACCAGCGACTCGTGGTTGCCCACGTCGTCGAAGGGGAACGCGTAGGCCTTCCCGTCGGCCATCTGCGCGTGGATGATCCGCGCGTAGTGGTTGGTGACGGCGTCCTGATAGAAGTTCGCGGTCGTGGTGTCCGGCTGGTCGGGGTTCACCAGGAGCGTGGAGCGGTTGAAGCCCGCGCACAGGGTGCGGGAGATCGGGCCGCGCACGGCGTCGTTCGGCGCGTCCAGCAGCTTGTGGCAGCCGAAGATGCTGTCGGCGTCCGGCTTCTGGAAGCTGGTGACGACGGCGCCGGAGCCGTTGGTGAAGTTCATGACGTTCCCGGAGACCCGGCCGTAGTACTTGGTGTTCGGCTGGTCGGTGAACGGGGTGACGGTGAGCGTCGTCGTGGCGTACTTTTGCCAGACCCGGTTGACGTAGTCGTCCATCACGCTGTTCGGCAGGGCCCCGGTCTCCAGGGCATGCCCGGGTGAGAGCGCTCGCAGCACGGTGCCGTCGGACCGCGTCTGGATCAGACCGCCCCATCCGCCCGGCTGCGTGCGCAGTGCGTTGAAGACGGCACTGTAGCCGCCCGCCTTCAGGTGCCCGGTGCTGCTCACGCTCCCGTCGGCCCGCTGAACCCCCACCGCGTAGGGCGCGGAGAACATGTCCACCTGCGTGCTGTTGAGCCACAGCCCGGAGTCGTTCAGCGTGTACTCGGACCAGTTGAAGAGGATGTCCCGGTTGGGGTCGCTCGGGTTCTGCACGGCGGGCTGGACGAGTCCGCCGGTGGTCAGCTTGAACACGAGCTTCTGGCCGTACGAGAAGTAGATCCGGCCCGAGAACTTCGGGATCCGGATGGTCTCCGACTGCCCGGCCGCCGGCCCGGGGATCGACGCGTCGGGCGCGGGCGTCGGCGGGTTCCCGCCGGCCGGCCACGGGTGGAACGTGCCGTTCGCGTCCGCCCAACCCTGCTGGCCCGTGGCCAGGGACGTGCCGAGGTCGTAGATGTAGAGCGGGTCGCCGCGGCCGGAGTTGTTGGTGACCTTCAGGGGGATCGTGTCAGGCACCGCGGCCTGCGCCGGGGCCGGTGCTCCGAGCGCGAGCAGCCCGCCGACCAGGGCGGTCGCCCCGGTTGCCGCCAGGACCTTGACTCTTGTGAGCACGCTCCACCTCCGTGGGGGTGCGGTACGGCCACTTGGTCCGTACCAGGATTGAGAGCGCTCTCAGAGTTGCGCCGGGGTGCGTGCATGTCAATACGTGCGGCACGTGGACTAGTTGGGGCGCCCGCGGTCCCGGGACCGCGGACACCCCGCGGTCTCAGAAGGTCCGCTGCAGCAGGTCGAGCAGCGCCGCCCAGTGCCGCTCGTCGGCCTCCCGGTCGTACGAGGCGGTGTCGGCCTGCGTGAAACCGTGCTGGGCGCCCGCGTAGACCTCGCAGCGGTGGCGGACGCCCGCCGCGGTGAGCGCGTCCTCCAGGCGCTCGATCTGCTCCGGGGGCAGCGAGGGGTCCTCGTCCGCGTGGTCGAAGTACAGCTCCGCGGTGACGTGTTCGGCGACCAGGTGCGGGCTGTCCGGGGCGTCGGTGGCGAGCCGTCCGCCGTGGAAACCGGCCGCGGCCGCGACCCGATCGGGATAGGTGCCGGCGGTCAGCAGGGACAGGCGGGCGCCCATGCAGTAGCCGGTCAGCGCGACCGGGCCGTCGGCGACCAGGGGGTGGTCGGCCAGCCAGCGCAGGTACGCTCCGGCGTCGCGCATCGCCAGGTTGGGCGTGAGGGAGGGGATGAGCGGACCGACCCGGTCCCAGATCTCCGGGCGTGCCTCCGGGTCGATGAACTCAGGCAACTCCACCACCGGCGCACGCCCGTGACGGTAGAACACGTTGGGCACGAGCACCGTGTAACCCGCCGCGGCGAGCCGGTCGGCCATCGACCTCAGGTGCGGCCGCAGTCCGAAGGCGTCCTGGTAGACCAGCACGGCCGGACGGGGACGGCCCTCGCCGGGATGGGCCAGATAGGCGTCGGCGGTGCCGTCCTCGGTCGGGATGTCAACGGCCTGTCCCGGTACGGCGGTCATGGCGTGGCTGCCTCTCTGCGCAGTCTCCGGCAAGGGCACTCACCGGCTGGGCGGGCGGATCATGGTCATGATGGTACGTGTCGTCCGCGACCCTTCGCCCGCCCCTGTCCCGGCCCGCGGCCTCGGCCTCACTCGAACCGCGACGTGTCGCCCGCCCCGCGCCGCACGATCTCGGCCTCACCACCGGAGAAGTCGATGACCGTGGTCGGCTCGGTGCCGCAGTCGCCGGAGTCGACCACCGCGTCCAGCACGTGGTCGAGCCGGTCCTTGATCTCCCAGCCCTGGGTCATCGGCTCCACCTCGTCGGGCAGCAGCAGCGTGCTGGACAGCAGCGGCTCGCCGAGCTCCGCGAGCAGGGCCTGGGCGACGACGTGGTCGGGGATGCGCACCCCGACGGTCTTCTTCTTCGGGTGCTGCAGCATGCGCGGGACCTCCCTCGTCGCCGGGAGGATGAAGGTGTAGCTGCCGGGCGTCGACGCCTTGATTGCGCGGAAGACGTCGTTGTCGATCCGGACGAACTGGCCCAGCTGCGCGAAGTCCTGGCACACGAGGGTGAAGTGGTGCCGGTCGTCCAGGTGGCGGATCGCCCGGATCCGTGCGATGCCGTCCCGGCTGCCCAGCCGGCAGCCCAGGGCATAGCAGGAGTCGGTCGGATACGCGATCAGCGCCCCCTCCCGCACGCTGTCGGCGACCTGGCGGATGGCGCGCGGCTGGGGGTTGTCGGGGTGCACGTCGAAGTACTTCGCCATCCGCCGAGCTTATGCCGTGCACCGGCGGCTGCCGCGCAGGCGGGTTGCAGGCCGCTCACCGCGCCGCCCGTGCCACGGCGCCGCGGTGCCCGGTCCCGCCCGCCCGCCCCGACCGGTACGGCCTTCAACTTCGTGGGCGTACTCGCCGCATCCCGGGGAACCAGACCTACGGACCGCTCGGGGACTCTCCCCCGACCCCGGGCGCGCGGCTTCGCCGGCCGTCACCTCCCCCCGTGAACCGCCGGCGAAGCCGCCTTCCGTCCCGCGCCCGCACGCGCCGTCCCGCGCCCGCACGCGCCGTCCCGCGCCCGCACGCGCCGTCCCGCGCCCGCACCGCGCCGTCCCGCGCCCGCACGCGCGGCGTGCCCGGCTCCGGGCGGCCGCGACGTCCCCTGGTAACGTCCACGATCGAATACGCCGAGGTCGATGCGACGGACGAGGAGAGGGCCGACATGGCCGGCCGGGAGGACGGGGCCGTCAGGACACACGGGCGGCAGAGCCGTCACGCGACATGGGCGGAGGAACTTCTCGACCAGCTGCGGCCGACCGGGCGTGACGTGCGCAAGGTAGTGGCCTGGCTCGCCGAAGCCGTGCACGGGTCGGCCTGCCTCCGGGACGGCACGGGCACCCTCCTCGCCGGACAGCCGGTGCCCCTGGACGAGGACCTGGTCGCGGAGGTCGTCGCCGGCCGGATCGCCTCCGCGGCACTGGAGGACCGGGGACGCCACGTACGGCTGGTGCGCGTGAGGAGCCCGCACCTGCGCTCGGCGGGTGTGCTGGCCGTCTCCCGCGCGGCCCCCTTCGACCGGCAGACCTCCGAGATCGTCACCCACACCGCCGGAGTGGTCGAACTGCTGCTGCGGGCCCACGAGACGGCCGCGGCCGACCGCCGGCTCGAACAGGCGATGTCCGCCCTGCGGCTGGCGATCCTGCAGCTGCTGATGGTGGAGGACACCGTCTCGGCCCGTCGCGTCGCCGCGGGCCTGTGGCCCGGGCTGCTCGACACGGACACCGCCTGCGTCTACGTCGTGGAGACCCCCTGTGACGAACGCGACCGGCTCGCCGCCGAGTGCCTGGACGCGACGGACGGACGGGCCCTGGTCGTGCGCTGCCCGGCGGTGGACGAGCACGTGATCGTGGTCGCCCCCGTCGAGACCGTCGGCGAGGAGCTGCGTTCGCTGGTCGGCCGGCAGCCGCACACGTTCCTCGGTGGCAGCACCCGGCACAGCCTCGCCCGGACCGCCACGGCGTACGGGCAGGCCGTGAGCGCCCTCGCGGTCGCCCGGTTCCGCCCGGACGGAGCGGCGGTGTACGCCGAGCGCACCCACCCCGAGCGCCTGATGGATCCAGAAGCGCTGCACGCCTGGTCGGCCCGCCTGCTGCGGCCGCTGGACGCCCTGCCGCACCACACACGGGCCGAACTGCTCGCCACCACCCGGCTGGGCCTGGAGTTCACCGCCGTGAACACTGCCAAGATCCTCGGAGTGAGCCGCAACACCGTCCGGGCCCGCATGGAGCGCGTGGAAGGACTGCTCGGTACGGACTTTTCCCACCTCACCGTCCGGGCCGCCGTCCACCTCGCCCTGAACACCCAGGCGGGCCTCGGCCACGAGCCGGCCGGCGACCCGACGCCGGGGGCCGGCGCCGTGCGCTTCGGCGACCTGCTGACCGGGGCGGCGCTGCGCACCTGGGCCCACGAGCTCCTCGGGCGCCTGACGGCGGACGCGCGGGACCTGCGCGGCACGCTGCGCGCCTGGATCTCCGTCGGCGGCAACGCCGAACGTGCCGCACAGCTGCTCGGCGTCCACGCGCAGACCGTCCGTGAGCACATCCGCGGCGCGGAGCCCGTCCTGGAACGCCAGCTCCTCGCCTCCGGCAGCGACCTGTACGAGGTCGTCCTGGCCCACCTGGCGGTGGGCGACCTCGAACCGCCCACCCTGGACAGGGGCGAATAACGGCATTCCGGACGCACTTGTGCACGGGTGAGCCCTCCGAGCGGCCGAAAGGGCACCGGTGCGGTACCCAACGGCTTCGGACAGCACGTAAGTTCAACGCGCCGCTGGGACAGCCCGCGGCCCGCGCGTGCGGAGGCGGGACCGGAACGGGGGACCGGTCGCGCCTCCGCACGGACACAGGTGCCCCCCGGCACAGCCCCGCCGCGGCTTCTCCGGTGTGGTCCGGAGCGGCGCACCCCCTCTTGTGAGCAACACCACCGCACGGCCGATTCCATTGCGGGAGGCGGCAGTTGGGGCGCCCGGCATTCAGTGGGAGCGGTTGCGCGCATCGAGTGACCCGAGGCGTCTGATCGGCGGCGTCCTCATCGCCGACGCCGTCGGCGGCGGCACCCTTCTGCGCAACCGCCGCGCGAAGCGGGCGGCTGCGCCCGCGAACGCGAAGCCCACACCCACACCCAACGCCCACACCCACCACGGTCACGCACGCAGTGCTGTCGGCGCAGCGCACGGGCACGCGCGTGGCGACGCCCGCGCGGCACCGTCACGTGCGCGACGCCCGCGCGGCACCGTCACGTGCGCGACGCCCGCGCGGCACCGTCACGTGCGCGACGCCCGGGCACGGCACCGTCACGTGCGCGACGCCCGGGCACGGCACCGTCACGTGCGCGACGCCCGGGCACGACGAACTCTGCACCGCTCGGGTGCGCCCCCGCGGCCTGACCGCGCTCAGCCGCCCAGCCGCACCGGCACCTCCTGCCAGCCGAAGGCGATGAACGACGGCACCTGCCGCAGCTCGCCGTCACCGACCGCCAGCCGCAGGTCCGGGAAGCGGTCGAAGAGAGCGGGCAGCGCGGTCAGGGCCTCCAAGCGGGCGAGCGGCGCGCCGATGCACCGGTGCACGCCGATGCCGAACGCGAGGTGGTCGTCGGCCCCGCGCGCGGCGTCGAAGACGTCCGCGTCGGGCCCGTAGTGCGCGGGATCCAGCCCCGCCGCCGCATACGTCGTGATGATGGCGTCCCCGGCCGGGATGGTCACGTCGCCGACGGTGAGGTCGCTCACCGCGAAGCGCAGCGGCAGGGAAGCCAGGGACGGGTGCACGCGCAGCGTCTCCTCCACGACGGCCTCCCAGCCGATCTTCCCGCTGCGCACCGCCGCCAGCTGCTCGGGGTTCCTGAGCAGGGCGACGACCGCGTTGCCGATGAGGTTGACCGTGGTCTCGAAGCCGGCCCCGATCACCAGCAGCAACGTGTACAGCAACTCCTCGTCGTCGAGTCGGTCGCCGTCCTCGTCCCGGACCCGGATCAGCTCCGTGGTCATGTCGTCGCCGGGGTGCTCGCGCTTGTGGGCGATCAGCGCACCCAGCACCGTGCCGATCTGCTCCTGTACGAAGGCGGCGTGCTCCGGGCTCGGGTCGGAGGTGTCCATGATGGCCGCGACCAGCCGCCCGGTGTCCTCCTGCAACGCGTCGGGCACCCCGAACAGCTCGCAGATCATCCGCATGGGCAGCGGATGCGCGAAGCCCTGACGCACGTCCACCACCTGCCCGTCGGCACCGGCGGCCGCCAGGGCGTCCAGCAGCTCCGCCGTGATCGCCTCCACCCGCGGCCGCATGGTCTCGGTGCGCCGGTGCGTGAAGCTCGGCGCGACGAGCTTGCGCAGCCGCGCGTGGTCGGGACCGTACGTGGAGAGCATGTTCACCACACCCACCCAGCCCAGGATCCAGCCCCACGAGGGGTGGTCGCCGATCTCGGGCCACAGCCGCCAGTGCAGCCTCGGGTCCCTGCTGACCTGGGGGTTCAGGATCAGCTCCTTGAGGGTGTCATAGCCGGTGGGCGCCCAGGCGGGGATGCCGCCGGGCAGCTCGACGGGCACGATCGGGCCGAGGGCGCGCAGCCGGGCGGTCTCGGCGGGTATGTCGGCGCCGAACGGGTCAAGGGCGATGCGGTCGGTCACGGTCACGGCAACTCTCCTGGCTGGTCGGGGGAGCGGGGGCTGAACCGGACGGGAAGGGACCTCAGCGAGCGGTGGAACGGGCCGGGCCGCCAGGTCAGCCGCTCGCGGGGCAGGACCGGCTCCAGGTCGGGCAGCCACTGGGTGAGCCGCTCGATGGCCTCGGTGGCGATCAGCAACGTGTGCTGTTTGACCGGGCAGGCGTGCGGACCCGCGGACCACGACAGGTGCGAGGCGTCGTTCGGGTGGCGGCCGCCGGTGACCTCCTGCTCGGCGAAGTGGGCGAGCGCGCCGTAGGAGATGACGACCGGCACCGCGGCCCTGATCCACACGCCGTGGAAGGTCACCGGCCGACGCGCGTAGTGGATGCCGTAGTTCGCCAGCGGCGTCTCGTGGTGCAGTACCTCCACCACGGCGTCCATCACCGGGCGGGCGCCACTGGTGAGGGTGGAGTAGTACTCCGGATTGCCGAGGATGCGGGACAGCGCGTTGGACACCAGGTTCGCCGTCGGCTCGTGGCCCGCGCCCAGGGTGAGGAACACCTGCCAGGTGACCTCCTCCGGGCTCAGCTTCGCCGGATGGTCCAGCAGCCAACTCGGCAGGTCGTCGCCGCGCCGCTCCGCCTTGGCCGCGATCAGTTCCAGCACGTACCCGCCGTACTCCGCCTCGCCCTCGGCCGCCTGGGCGCCGCCTTCCATCATCTTGCCCAGCGCCGCGTTCAGCCGGTCGCTCTGGCTGTCCGGCAGCCCGAACAGGCTGTTGAACACCAGCGCCATCAGCGGCCGCGCGAAGTCGGCCACCAGGTCGGCCTCGCCCCGCGGCCCGATGCGGCTCACCAGCTGGTGCACCGCCCGGTGCACCCGGGCCCGCAGGTCGTGCGGCTCCACCCGGTCGAAGGTGTCGATCAGCGAAGTGCGGTAGCGGACGTGGGCGGCTCCGTCGGCGAACAGGGTGTTGGGCCGCCAGCGCATCATGCCGAGGATCGGCGCGTCGTCGGCGACGGTGGACTCCCACGGCCGGGGGTCGCGCGAGAACGTCTCGGTGTCGTGCAGCAGGTCCAGCGCGGCACGCCGGTCCGTGACGACGTACGCGGGCACGCCCGGCGCGAGCTCGGCCCAGCCGACAGGGCCCTGGGCGCGCAGCGCGGCGTAGTAGCGGTACGGGTCCAGCGCGAAGCCGTCCTCCCAGAGCCGCACGGGCGCCGAGAGGGAGAAGGCCTGCTGGGCGGGGGAGGAGGTGGTCACCGGCTCTCCGAAGGTGGGCGGTCGATCAGGTGCTGAACCAGGGCGAGCAGCGCGTCGATGGAGGAGTTGGCGTCCCGGGCGTCGCACGTCACCATCGGCGTGGTCGGCTCCAGGTCCAGGGCCGCGCGCAGCTGCTCCTCCGTGTAGTGGCGCGGCGCGTCGGGGAAGGCGTTGAAGGCGACCGCGTACGGCAGCCCGGTCTCCTCCACCAGGCCGAGCACGTCGAACGAGGCGTCAATACGGCGGCTGTCGACCAGGACCAGCGCACCGAGCGCCCCGTAGGCGATGTCGTCCCACAGCGAGCGGAACCGCTCCTGCCCGGGCGTGCCGAACAGGTACAGCACGATTCCGCCCGGCAGGCTGATGCGCCCGAAGTCGATGGCGACGGTGGTCGTCGACTTCTCCCGCACCCCGGCAAGGTCGTCCACCTGTGCGGACGCCTCGGACAGCTGCTCCTCGGTGTGCAGCGGGCGGATCTCGGAGACGGAGTCGATGAGCGTCGTCTTGCCCACCCCGAAGGGGCCCGCGACCAGGATCTTCACCAGGTCGCGGGCGGTGCCGGGCAGGTGGATGCCACTAGTGCTTGAGGGCGCGCAGGCCATCGGCCACTCTCTTCAGCAGGTCGGGGTCGAACCGTTCGGCGGGCGGGATCGGTGCGCGGGCCAGCACCAGGTTCCGGTCGATCAGATCGCCGGCCAGGACGCGGACCGCGGAGACCGGCAGCGCGAGCAGCGCCGCCGCCTCCACCACCGTCAGCGAGCCGCCGTCCAGGGTCTCCAGCAGGGCCAGGTGGGCGGCCGGGAGGTCGGCGGGCGCGGGCTCGCCGCTGCCGGTGAGCACCGACAGCCGCTCCAGGTGCGGTCGGCTGGGCCGGGCCACGCCGCCGGTCGACAGGTACGCGGGAACCAGGGGACGGCCGCCACGGCGGCCGGTCATGCCGGTGCGCCGCCGTCGGCTCCTCGGGGCGCGGCCGCCATCGCCTTCTCGCCCAGCCGCGCCACCTGGGAGTGGACCCGGTGCGCGAGCAGGTCCAGGCGCACCTCCGGGTCCCCGTACGCGGCGACGCAGGTGCCGTGGTCGGTCGGGACGATCAGGACGTAGCCGTGGTCGGACTCGATCACGACCTGCCGCACCTCGGCCCGGTCGCGGTCGGCGAACGCGGCCGCCGCGGTCCGGCACGCGCCCTGCACGGTGCTGGTGATGGCGGCCACCCGCTCGGCCGAGGGCTGCGAGAGCGCGTCGGTGTACCCGGTGACGAGCCCGTCCCGGGTGAGCAGGACGGCGGCCACGACGTGAGGCACCTGCAGGATCGGTTCCAGCACCCATGCCGTGTCGCCTGCCTCGCGGCTGGTCATCGAGCCGCTCCCCCTTCTTGATCGGTCTGATTCTGATCGCTGTCGTGTGTTGCTGTGTCGTCCCGGTGCCGCTCACGTGTGGGCTCCGGTACGGGGTGGTCGGCGCCGGACCGCGCTGCCGCGGTGCCGGACTGCAGCGCGCCGAGCGCGGCCGCGGCCGCCTCCGGCCGGCGCGCCGACGGCTGCGGGGCGGCCGGGGCCGGGGTGGAGGCCGTGGGGCCGGCGAGGCGCGTGCGGCGGCGCCGCTGCGGCAGACCGCCGCCGACGTCGAGCGGGGCCTGATGCCCCGGTACGGCGGGCTGCGCCTCGTCGTGCCGGCCCCTGTCGTAGGAGTGCGCGGCGGGCTCACTGCTCGCGGCGTCGTCCCGGTCCGGCGTGGGGGCCTCGCGGTGTACGGAGGTGCCGCCCGACGTGGTGGTCTTGCGGCGCGCCGCTGCGGTCTCGCCCGGCGCGGTGGCTTCGTGACGTACCGAAGCGGTCTCGCCGGAGGTGGTGGTCTCGCGGCGCGCCGCTGCGGTCCCGCCCGGCGCGGCGGACGTGCGTGTCGAGCGCGGGGCACTGGCCGCGGGGGGCTTCTCGGCCGGGTCGATTCGGCTGAGGAGGTGGCTGTCGATGCGCAGGACCGCGCGCACGCCGCCGTAGGGGGAGGGCGAGGACACGTCGACGCTGAGGTCGAACTGCCGGGTGAGCTGTCCGATCGCGGCGAACCCCATGCGCGGCGGGTCACCGAGGTCGGTCAGCAGGATCGGCTCGCTACCGGCCACGAGCCGCTGAGCGCGCGCCCGTTCGTCCGGTGTCATGCCGAGGCCCGCGTCGTCGACGGTGACGCAGACGCCGTGGTGGACGTGTTCGAGGTTCACCACGACCTCGGTGTCGGGCGCCGAGTGCCGCAGGGCGTTGTCGAGGAGCTCGGCGACGATGATCGCAACAGGCTCGACGGCGTGGGAGACGAGCGCGGTGCCCGCTGCCAGGTGGTTGTGGACCTGCACCCGGTGATATCCGGCGAGCCGGGCCTGGCCGCCGGTCACGGCGTCCACCAGGTGCGACTCCTCGCGGGCCAGCCCGACCCAGGCCCCGCACACCACCGCGGCGACCTGGGCCCGACGCAGCGACTGCTCGTTCTCGTGGTCCAGCGCGAACAGCGTCTGCGCCAACTCGGGGTCGTCGTACCGCTGTTGGAGACCGCGCAGGGCGTCCTGCAGCCGGTACAGGGCGGCCTGGATCTCCCGCGTGGCGCCGCGCATCCCGGCCTGGGCGGCGGCGTCGATCCGGGTGCGCTGTGAGGCCAGCTCGGCGCGCAGCGCGTCCAGCGCGTTCTCCAGCGCGATGCCCAGCGGCGTTCCGGTGATCTGCGGTTGCAGCGGTCCCGGCACGACGACGTGCGGGTGGGCCGACTGCCGGGCGACGGCCGGGATCCGCTGTGCCGCCAAATGCTCGACCTCGTCGCTCAACGCCTTTTGCACGGCGTTGAGTTGGGAGCGCAGGGCGGCGATCCTGTCGCGCTGGGCTGCCTGTTGGCGGCGGGAGCGCACCAGGCCGCCGCCGAGCACGAGCGCGGACAGTGTGCCGGCGGCGAGACCACCGGTCACCAGGTCCGGTACTTCGATCATCGAGTCGGTTCCAGAAGACGTCGGGCAGGGCTGAGTCCGCGGCCCTCTCATGAGGTGCTCGCAGCACAGTACACGCTGTCATTGACCGGTCTCGCACGGTGGAGGGGAACTTCGCTGCGAAACTGCCCGGTCTCTGTTCGTTTCTGTGCCGAGTGTCTGAATTGCGTTGCACACTCGATCAGTTGATCAGCCGTCAGGAGACCGGCAGGGTCGTCGGCGCCTCGTTGGTGGGTCCGCCGATCCACGCGCGACTCGTTGCCGAAGGACGGGCGGCGGGACGGGCCGTCCCACCCGTCACGCGCCACGCAGCGGCGCCAGCACGGCGAGCGTCCCGTTGGCCTGGCGGAGCGCCAGCTCCAGGGTGGCCGGCTGGTGCAACGAGCTGGTCCCGTCGGGCGGGACCAGCCACTCCAGGAACCGGGCGGGCCGGTATGGCGGAGGTACGGCGACCCACGACCCCCTGCTCGCGTGGCGCACCCCGGCCCCGATCCACCGGCCGGCCGGGTCGGGCGGCAGGAAGAAGCCGACCCGGTGGGCGGCCGTGTCCACGAGCGTCGGCCCCGGGACCGGCAGGGACGGACGCCACAGCATGTCCAGGGTGAGCAGGCCCAGTTGGTCGGGAACGCTGAGCACGTCCCAGAAGCGGCCGGCCTCCAGTAGTGCGATGCCGCTTCCCTGATCCCACGCCCGTTTGCACGCCCGGGGATCCGGCGCGGCCGCGGCCAGCCACTCCACGCCGAGGGTCCACATCGCACTGGTCATTTCCGCTCCGGTGTCGCCCGCCGGCCCGTCGGCAGGATGAGGCAAGGAAGCAGCCGGGCGCGGACCGTCAGCTGCACACCCACCCGGCATGTGCATGCTGGTAGATATTTCTATCGGGCGGAAGGGGTGGCCTGGGCTGGCGTTTCCGTCCAGGTCGTTCGAGACTCGTCGCCGTGTTCGAGGGATGTCAGAGATCCGGGAGCACTGCCTCGACGGCTTCGGCCGGCGTGGCCACCTCGATCGGACCGTGACCCCCGGCGGTGGCGGACGGGGCGACCGGAAGGGCCCAACTGCCCAGCAGTGCCACCGTCTTGCCCGCCCGCAGCGCCAGCGCGATCTCGCTGAGCGTGCCCCAGCCTCCGCCCACCGCGATCAGCGCATCGCAGGTGTTCACGAGGACGCCGTTGCGCAGTTCGCCCAGCCCGGTCGCCACCGCGACGCTCAGGTGCCGGTTCCCGGCGCTGCGGTCCTGGCCCGGCAGCAGTCCGACGACCGTACCGCCCGCCGCCCGCACGCCCTCCGCGCACGCCTCCATGACCCCGCCGAGGCCCCCGCACACCACGACCGCGCCCCGCCCCGCGAGGAGCTCCCCCACCCGCCGGGCCGGCTCCGCCTCCTCCGCGGAGGCCTGCCCGGGCCCGGCGACGGCGATGCAAGGACGCATACGACCCATGGAACGGCCGACGCGACCTCCCAGCAAGGGGGCGGCGGCTCGTGGGGGACTCCGGGCGGGCCCGGACGCACGAATCGGGTGTTGTGACGATTGAATCTGAAGCCAGACCTTGCTGCCGGGGCTGTTTCGCTCGTAGGCTTCCGCTATTCCGTCACCGCCGACCATCGGGACATTCCAATGGACCGCACCCGCCTGCAGCACCTGCTCACCCGGGAGACCGCCGAGGCCGAGCGGCGCAACCCGCGCTCGAAGGCCGCTTACGACCGTGCCGAGCACCTCTTCGGCCGGGTGCCGATGACCTGGATGAACAAGACCGCCGGCGCTTTTCCCCGCTACCTGGACTCCGCCCGGGGCGCCCGGATCACCGACATCGACGGACACGAGTACATCGACTTCTGCCTGGGGGACACGGGCGCCATGGCAGGCCACTCGCCCGCGGCGGTGGCCGAGGCGGTGCGACGCCGGTACGCCGAGCTCGGGGGAGCGACGGCGATGCTGCCCACGGAGGACGCCGAGTGGGTCGGCGCCGAACTGACCCGGCGCTTCGGGCTCGCCCGCTGGAGCTTCTCGCTGACCGCGACCGACGCCAACCGGTGGGCGATCCGGCTCGCCCGGGCCGTCACCGGCCGCGCGAAGATCCTCGTGAACAGTTACTGCTACCACGGCAGCGTCGACGAGTCCCTCATCGTCACCGGCCCGGACGGTCATGGCACCGCCCGCCCCGGCAACGTCGGTGCCCCCTGCGACGTCACCCTGACCAGCCGGGTCGCGGAGTTCAACGACCTGGCGCAGCTGGAGCGCGAACTCGCCCACGGCGACGTCGCCGCCGTCCTCATGGAACCGGCGCTCACCAACATCGGCATCGTGCTGCCCGAACCCGGCTACCTGTCCGGCGTACGCGCCCTGACCAGGGAGTACGGCACCCTTCTCATCAACGACGAGACGCACACCTTCTCCGCCGGACCGGGCGGCTGCACCGCGGCCTGGGACCTGGAGCCGGACCTGCTGACCATCGGCAAGGCGATCGGCGGCGGCATGCCGGCCGGCGCCTACGGCCTGTCCGCCGACCTCGCCGACCGGCTCCTTGGTCGCGACGACCTGGACCTGGTGGACATGGGCGGCGTCGGCGGCACCCTCGCGGGCAACGCGCTGTCGGTCGCCGCGATGCGGGCCACGCTGGAACACGTCCTCACCGACGAGGCGTTCGCCCGCATGGCGAAGCTGTCCGAACGCTTCGAGGCCGGGGTGCGGGCCGGCATCGAAGCCCACGCGCTGCCGTGGTCGGTGAGCCGGCTCGGCGCCCGCACCGAGTACCGCTTCGCCGCCCCCGCGCCGCGCACCGGCACGGAGTCCGCGGCTGCCGCCGACGCGGAGCTCGAGGACTTCCTCCACCTGTATCTCGCCAATCGGGGCATCCTGCTGACCCCGTTCCACAACATGGCCCTGATGTGCCCCGACACCACCGAGCAGGACGTCGACACGCACACCGAGGTCTTCGCCGCCGCCCTGGCCGAACTGGCCGGCTGAAAGACACGGCTGGGCTGGGGCGAGCCGGCCGGAAAGGGAGAACGACGCACGTGGACGAGATCGACCGGGCCATCCTGCGCGAACTGCAGACCGACGGGCGCATCGCGTACGCAAACCTCGGCCCCAAGGTCGGCCTGTCCGCCTCCGCGGCCCGCCAGCGACTCCAACGGCTGCTGGATTCCAAGGTCGTTCAGGTCGTCGGCGTGACCGACCCGATGGCCATGGGCGGGCAGGCCATGGCACTGCTCGGCATCGGCGTGGACGGCGATCCACGCGCGGTCGCCGACGAACTGGCCGAGCGCGCCGAAGTGGTGTACTCGGTTTTGACCTCCGGCGGCTTCGACCTGTTCGTCGAGGTGGTCACCCCCGGGCCGAGGGACCTGCTGGACTTCGTCAACGACGTGGTCCGCCCGATCGAGGGCGTCCGGCAGGTCCAGTCGTTCCCGTACTTCGGGATCCATACGCACCGGTTCCTGTGGGACGTCGGCTGACTCCGGCCGCGGGGAGGCCGAGATGCCGGGTCGATCACAAGGGCGTCCCCGGCTGCCCCTGATCACCGGCCGCGTCGTCGCCGTCGTAGCGGGGATGCCGAGGCCCTGATCGCTTACGCGCTGGAGATCACCGGCTCCGGCCGTCAGGACGCGGCCGGCGGGGCCGGCACGCCTGGTGGGCTCCGCGGCCGGCTGGACCGGATCCTGCCGCACAGCGACACCGAGGGCGAGCACGGCGGCGGGCCCTGTCCGCGGCGGCTTCGGCGGCGCAGGCCGCCTCCGGCTGCGGTCAGTGGCCGTCCGGTGGGGTGGGTGTGAGGACGAGCATCGTGACGTCGTCGCGGACGGTCCCGCAGTGTGCGAGGAGGTCGGCCAGAACGTGGTCGGCCAGGACGGCCGGGTCGACGTGCGCCAGGTGGGGCAGCCGGTCGAGGAGGGGGTAGAACGCGCCGTGGGCGTCCCGGGCCTCGGTGACGCCGTCGGAGGCGAGGAACAGGACGTCTCCGGGCCGCAGCAGCACGGTGCCCCCGTCCTCCTGCGGGGCGCTGTCGGAGAGGCCGAGACCGAGCGGCGTTGACGGCGTGACCTCGACCTCCGTGGCCTTCCCGTCCCGCAGCAGCACAGGAGGCGGATGGCCGCAGGCCATCACCCGCACCGCACGCGCGTCGCCGGAGAACTCGAGCAGCACGGCGGTCGCGAACAGCTCCGCGTGCCGCACCTCCTCCGCGTCCACCACCAGTCGGCGGTCGAGGGCGGCCGCGACCGTCGCCAGGTCCGGCCGGTCGAGCACCGCCTCCCGGAAGGCCCCCAGCAGTGAGGCGACGGTGGACACCGCAGCCAGGCCGTGCCCCTGCACATCACCCATGACCGCCCGCACGCCGTGGGGGCTGAGGCGCACGTCGAAGAAGTCCCCGCCGACCAGCGTCCCGCGCTGCGCGGCCCGGTACAGCCCCGCGCAGCGCACCGGACCGACACGCTCGGGGACCGGCGGGACGACGGCACGCTGTGCGGCCTCGGCGACCGTGCGCTCCAGGTCCAGCTGCGCGTCGCGGCGGCTGCGCACGAAGGACACGAACACGCTCAGGACGGCGACGAAGCAGATGGTCAGCAGGTCGGTGTCGCCAGGGTGGTTCAGCTGTAGGGCCGGTACGGTCAGCAGGGCGACCACGAGGCCGCCGAGGAGCGCGGTCGCCAGCGGCCCGTACGACAGCACGGCCAGGGGTGGGATGGCGCCCAGCAGGAAGCCGATGTCGAGCGGGCCGGGGCTGACGATCTCGGCCGCGCACACCGCCGCGACGAGCGCGACCGGCAGCACCCGCACCCAGCGGGGCGGTGGGGCGCCCCGTAGCCAGCCCCGCTGGTCCGGGCCCCGCTGGTCCGGGCCCCGGCGCGGCGACAGGGCAGGAACTTTTCCCACACCACCAAACTGCTACGCCGGAACCCGTCGCGCACGCCGAGCCCCGCCCCGCCGCGGCCGCTAGAACGGCGTGAGCGTCAGCCGGATCCCGGTGGGAGCCGTGTCCTGGATGTAGGAGGCGAAGTCCGCCACGTCGTCGAAGGCGAACCCGTACGCCCGGCCGTCCTCGGTGGCCGCGTGCATCGCCTTGGCGTAGTGGTTGGTGACGCCGGTGCGGTAGAAGGACGAGGCGTCGGTCACCGGCTGGGCGGCGTCGGCGAGCAGCGTCGAGCGGTTGAAACCGGCGCCCAGCACCGCGGCGACGGGGCCGGTCGTGCCGTCGTTGGGCGCGGCGAGGGCGCCGTCGCAGAACAGGACGTCGCGGGTGGAGGGCTTGTCGAAGGCGACCTGGGCAGGCCCGTCGAAGGTGAGCCTCCCGCCGCGCACCCGGCCGGTGAAGGTGCCCGCGTTGGTGGTGACCTTCAGGTCCCTGCCGGTGTACGTGCTCCACACCTCGTCGATGTACGGGGCGAAGTAGTCCTTGGCGAACAGGTCGGCGTCCAGGCCGTGGCCCGGGGCGATGATCCGCGTGTCGTCCACCACCAGCTTCGCGAACTCCTCGACCTGCCGGACGGCGGCGAAGGCGGCCGCCCGCCCGCCGCTGCGCACGGTCCCGGTCGTCTGGTCCTTCGCGCCGGTCAGGCGGATGCTCATCGGCACGCTGAACATGTCGACCATGGTGGTGTTGCAGAACATGCCCGAGGAGTTGTACGTGAACTCGGCGCAGTCGTGCAGCACCGGGTAGTTGGGGTCCGACGACACCCAGCCCGCCGGATACTGCAGGGCGGCGTTGCCGTTGCCGTCGGTGACGGCCTTGAACTTCAGCTTCTGCCCCAGGGACACGTAGATCCGGCCCGACATGAACGGCAGGGACAGCTGGGTCTCGCCGCCGCCGGCCAGGCTGATCGCGTAGTCGGTGAAGCCGTCGGCGCCGTTGTCCGACAGGGCGATCGGTGCGAGCGTCCCGTCGGGGGTGACCCGGACCTGCCGGCCGTCCTGGTTGCCCACGATGTACACGTGCACGGAGGCGTTGTCGAAGGCGCCGCTGTTGTTGACGATCGTCAGCGGCAGCGCGCCCGCTGCCTTGGGCGCGTTCTTCTCGGGGGGCGTGCCCGCGAGGGCGTGGGGAGCGATCGCGGCGACGGCCGGCGCGGCCACCGCCGCGCCGGAAAGAGCGACGAGGAACTTGCGGCGGCCGAGGGTGCGCTGGTGACGGGGTGCCATGTGGGGGGTGTCTCCTAAGTGCTCGGACGTGCGTGAGGGCAGCGGCGAACACGGCCTGAGAGCGCTCTCGGTGCCGTTGCCGGGGCCCGATGCTACGCATCACCGGCACGCGGGCCAACCGGCGTGCTCTGCGCCCAAATCCCTTTGAGCTGCGGTGACTTGAGAACCCCGCTCGAGATGGTCATCGCTTAACCCGCCGTTAAGGATCGCTTAAGCAGCCTGGCGGCGTCGACGCCGGGCAACGCGCCAACCGCCGCCCGGCTGCGCGAGCACACGGGGCCTCGCCGAAGCGCCGGCAGCTGACCTTCCCACCACACGGACGGTCCGCCCCGATGAGGGGACGGCGGGTCGGCCTACAGGCCCTCGCTCAGTCGGCGCTGCGGGCCAGCAGGGCCTCGGCCGTCGCGAGTATCTCGGTGACCCGCAGCCCGAACGTGGCGTCGCACGGGTGCGGACGCCCGGTGCGGGCGGCGGCGAGCAGGGCGTCCGCCGCTCGGACGAAGGCGGGGACCGCCCCCTCGGAGCTCTCCGGAAGGAGCGTCACCCCGGCCTCGCCCCGCAACTCCACGTCGGCCCCTGCCGCCGCCGGCGGAGCGGTGAGGCTCAGGGTCAGAGTGCTCGAGGCGCCGCCGACGTGGGTGAGGACCACATGAACGGTGTCCCCGGGGCCGTGAGCCGCGGCCGCCACGCGTCGCACGTCGCCCAGGACCGGCAGCAGCACCGACAGGGCGTGCGGACCGACATCCCACAGGGCGCCCCTCTCCCGCCGCCACGGCGAGGCTGCGAACGGGCTGTCGCCGGTGAACACCGCGCCGAGCCACTGCGCCCGCGCGGTGAACCAGCCCTCCCTGCCCGCCTGTTCGGCGATCCAGGCCTTCGGCTCGGGGTGGAAGCGGCTGGTGAAGAAGACCACCGAGGCCACGCCGGCCGCGCGGACGGCCTCGACCACGGCACGCCCTTGGGGCACGGTCACCGCGAGCGGTTTGTCGAGCAGCAGGTGGCACCGGGCTCGTGCGGCGCGCACCGCCAGGTCGGCCTGGACGTCCGGCGGGAGGGCGACGGCGACCGCGTCCACGTCGGCCAGCAGTGCGTCGACGTCGTCGTAGGCGCGTGTGCCGTGACGTCCCGCCAGTTCCTTGGCGGCGGCCGTGCGGCGCCCCCACACGCCGGCGAAGTCCAGTTCGCCGTGCCCGCTCAGGGCGGGAGCGTGGACCAACTGCGCCCAGGGGCCGGTGCCGAGCAGTCCGATGCGCATGCCGCCGCCTCTCCACTGTGCCGAACAGGGGACGACCGGGTCCCGGAGGCCGGTCGTGGCCGAGCGTGCCACAGAAACCGGGTGATCGAGCAAGCCCCTGCCGGAACACGGGGCCGCACGCCCCGACGCTCGGGGGATCGGCGGCTCAGGCGGCCCGGTGCTGCTCTCCCGCGGCCCCTTCGGCCGTCCCGGCCGCGGCCGGGACCGCGTCGGCCCCGGTGTCCCGGCGGACGCCCGGGATGAGACGGAGATGCCTGCGGTGTGCGGCATGACGACGCCGCACCGGAGCGGGATCGAACACGCGCTCCTCTATCCGGTCCATGACCAGCAGCAGAACGGACACGAGCGGCAGCAACAGAACAGCGACAACGACCACGGCGTCCCCCTCGGCCGACACAGTGTGCGGGTGCTCCGAACCGTGCTGTTGATGGGTTCGGACAAGTGAAGAATTGGTGACGATCGGGGCGGACGGCGCAGGAGGCGCCGGCTGTCGTTCATTCGTGGACTGGTTCGGGCAAACGCGGGTTCCCTAGGATGTACTCTCTGACAGGCCAGCCCAGTTGGCGCGGTGGAGTCTGTGATTCTGGGGGAACGATGCACACGGAGAAGCAGCTGTCCACGAACATCGATGAGAACGTGCCGACGGCCGCGCGTATGTACGACTACTACTTGGGCGGCAAGGACAACTACGCGGCCGACCGGGCGGCGTGCGAGGAACTCGACAAGGTCGTCCCCAGCACCCGCCGACTCGCACTGAACAACCGGCGCTTCCTGCAGCGGGCCGTCAGGACGCTCGCGCAGGAGTACGGGATCCGGCAGTTCCTCGATCACGGATCCGGGCTGCCCACCCAGGACAACGTCCACCAGGTCGCGCAGCGCATCGACCCCACCACGCACGTGGTCTACGTGGACAACGACCCCATGGTGCTGGTCCACGGCCGGGCGCTGCTGCAGCAGGACGAACGCACCGCCGTCATCCACGCAGACCTGCGGCAGACCGACGAGATCTTCTCGCACCCGGACACCCAGCGCCTGATCGACTTCTCGCAGCCGGTGGCCGTGCTGTTCAACTCGGTGTTCCACTGCATCCCGGACAGCGACACCGACGGGCCCCTCGCGGTGGCCCGCCGCGTCCGCGAACGACTCGCGCCCGGCAGCCTCATGCTCATGTGCCAACTGGTCAGCGAGGACCCCGAGGTGCGCGACTTCGTCACCAACTTCATGGACCAGGCCACGCAGGGCCACTGGGGCCGGGTGCGCCAGGAGAAGGACGTCGCCGAGTGGTTCGAGGGCCTCGAGATCCTCGAGCCGGGCCTCGTCGAGGTGTCCACCTGGCGGCCCGACACCGAGGTGGCTCCCCGTCAGCTCACCCACGAGTGGGTCGAGTTCGGTGGCGTGGGCTTGATTCGCTAAGGATCCAGCCGCTGGAAGAACGCCCCTCCGGGAACGGTGGTTCCGTGAGGGGCGTTCGCGTCTGTGCGTCCCGCAGGCGACGAGGCCTCGGCGGCGACGCACTCAGAGTGCGGAGTAGCGGTCCTCCATCGTCTTGCGCAGCAACGCCAGGGACTCCTGGGGCGTCAGGGCCTCGTCGGCCAGCCTGTCCAGAGCGATCCGGTACTCCTCCGTCTCGTCGCGGTCCTCGAGGAAGTTGGCGCTCTTGATGTGCTCGAGGTAGACGACGTCGGGAAGGTCGAGCCCGCCGAAACGGAGATACGTGATCGGGATGGCGGGCGCGGACGCGTTCGTCACGTCCAACGGCACGATCTGCACTGTCACGTGGGGGCGTTGTGCCATGTCGACGAGGTGGGCGAGCTGCTCACGCATGACCGCACGGCTGCCCAGGACACGCAGCAGGACCGACTCGTCGATGACCGCCCATAGTTGCGGGGCATCCGGTCGCAGCAGCAACTGGGCCCGCCGGGTGCGCAGTTCCACCCGACGCTGCACCTCGCCGGCGGACGCCGTGGGCAGTCCTCGTTCCACCACAGCCCGGGTGTACGCCGGGGTCTGCAGCAGACCGGGAACGTACTGGATCTCGAAGGTCCGGATCGCGGCGGCCGCCTCCTGCAGTCCGACCAGCCGGTCGAACCACTGGGGCATCAACCGCTTGTCGTAGCGCTGCCACCATCCGGGCTCGCCCGCGCGCTGCAGCAGCTTGAGGAGGACCGAGGACTCGTACTCATCGGTGCCGTAGAGCTGCAGCAGTGCGCGGACGTCCGTCTCCGCCGGAGGCCGTCGGCCCTTGCCCGACTCGATGCGCGAGAGCTTCGCGGCGCTGAACCCGAGTTCGCGTGCCGCTTGTTCCTGGGACAGGCCGGCATCCTCGCGGAAGCCCGCCAGCTGGACTCCGACCAGCATCTTCAGCAGTGTCGGGGCCGGTTCGGGACGATCCAGATAGGGTTCGAGACGGGAGATGCGATGCGACTCGGCGGACATCCTGACTCCCAGTAGGCCGGGCAGACTTGAGAGTTACACTATCGCACTGCGCCGCCACGGACCGCATCCGCCCGCACAAGTCGGGGAGTTGCCTTCCGCTTCACAGCAGATGGTCGAACTCGCCCTCCTTCGCGCCCGCCAGGAACGCTGCGACCTCCGCCGGGGTGTAGACCAGCGCGGGGCCGTCGGGGTCACGGGAGTTGCGCACCGCGATGTCTCCGTCGACCAGAGCGGCGACTTCCACGCAGTTGCCTTCGGCGTTGCTGCGCCGGCTCTTGATCCAGCGGGCGTCCAACGAGCTGGCCCGCACTCCGTTCTGCACTGGTGGCACCGCTGTCTCCTTGCTGTTCACGTTCCGTCGTGCGATGTGCCCGACTGTCCGGGAAGGACCGGACCGCTTCGCTTCGGACCTTCCCACTCCCGCGCACTTTCACGGGAAATTTCGCGTGCAATTGCACGCGGGCGCTGTCAGCGTGGATAATAGCTGTGGCGTCAACTCCTCGGTGGGCGCCGTTCGGTGACCTTGCATCAGGGAGATGCCGTGCCCTCACCTGCGAGCCGGGAGCTCGGATCGTCGAGTGCAGTCGCCTCGTGGGCGAACGAGCTCGTTGTGCCCGACGGGGTTGCAGGGGCGCGGGCCGCCACGCTGAGAACCGCGTCCTCCCGGGAGCCGGACGTGGTCACCAGCGCGCTCGCGTCCGCCGCGCTGCGGATCGAGTGCGGCCGGGAGGGCTTCGCCCGGGCCCGGGAGTTCACACGCGAGACGCTGCGCCGCTGGTCGCTCAACCACCGTGGAGACGATGCCGCCGTCGTCGTCACCGAGCTCGCCACCAACGCCGCAAGGCATGCGGTGCCGTGTGCTCCGGCGGGCGAGGCGGATGTGTGGCTCGGCCTCGCCCTCGGCGCCGCTCATCTGGTGCTCACCGTCTCCGACCCCTGTGACAGCCGTCCCGTGTCCGCGCCCACTGCGGGCTCCGACCTTCTGGAGCACGGCCGGGGCCTGTGCATCATCGACGCCCTGGCGGAGGAATGGGGCTGGGCCCCGAGACCTCCCGTGGGCAAGACCGTCTGGGCGAAATTGTCGACCTGCCCTCCCCACTGACATGGCCGCCGCGGAAAGGCCCGACGCCATGCGCACCGCACCGACGGAGCAGCCGAGTACACAGCGCACCGATCACGAGACGCCGTCGACCGGCGTGGCCAGCACCACGCCTCTCGCGGCGCTGGGACAGGTGCCCTGGCGCGACATCAGGGATTCCACCGGCTCCGCAGCCGCCATCCCCCTGCTGCTCAACAGCGTGGCCTGGGGTGACACCGAGACCGCGCGAGCCGCCCTGGACGATCTGCGCCAACGCATCTGCCAGTACGGTTTCGTCGTGGAGCAGGCGACCGCTGCCACGGTTCCGTTCCTGTGGGAGCTCGCCCAGCTGCCCCACGTGACCTGCCGGCCACAGATCATCCAGTTGCTCAAGAACATCGCCGACGCCCGGCAGTGGGAGAGCGTCGCCGCCGTCTATCCCAAGCTCCTCAACCACCGCGAGAACCCCGTGGTGTGGGAGCGGCGGGCGCGTCAGGCCGTCCGGGCCCGGCGCGGTGCGCTGCATACGCTGCTGGCGGAGCAGGACAGCGAGATCGCCCAGGCCACGACGGAACTGGCCGACGCGCTCGGTGAGTGACCCCCGCACTTCCAGGCCGCGGTGATCGCCCGTTCGGCTACGCCGTCTGCCGCGCAGGGGCCAGCGCCCAGCGGATTCCGCAGGTCACCGCACTGCCGAGCGGTCGTACGCACAGCGCCTCGGCCGGCGGGACCCGGGGCAGCCACAGCGCCCGCGAGGCCCAGGCGGGCAGGAGCGAGACGGCATTGGCGGCGATGACGCCGTACGGGACGCGCGCCAGAAGCGGTACAGGCGGGTTCAGTAGCAGGAAGCGCGCCGCGCTGCGCGCCTGCCTGGTCGCGCGCAGCTCGCCGCGGTAGGCGGCCAGCCGCTCGGCCAGTTCGCCGCGGTTCGTCGGAGGGTCCGGGACGCCGAGCGCGGCGGCGATGTGCGCCATGTCCGCCACATACGCGTCGCAGCCCTCGTCGTCCAGCGGATGTGCACCGTAGCGCTGGTGGGCCCGCAGGAAACTGTCGACCTCCGCGACGTGCACCCAGCACAGCAGGTGGGGGTCCGCGGCGTGGTACGCCTGCCCCTCGGACGTTTTGCCGCGTACCGTCGCGTGGACGGCCCCGACCCGGTCGCAGGCCTCCCGGGCGCTCTCGGCCGGGCCGTAGGTGGTGACCGCCAGGAAGGCGCTGGTCCGCTGCAGCCTTCCCCAGGGATCACCCCGGAATCCCGAGTGCGCGGCCACGGCGGCCATGGCGAGCGGATGGAGGGACTGGATCAGCAGGGCCGACAGACCTCCGATGAACATGGAGGCGTCACCGTGCACCCGCCTGATGGGGCGCTCGGGGCCGAACCAGCGGGGGCCGGGGGTGCCATGGATGCGGGCACGCCTCTCGGGGCCGTCCGGACCCGCCACCCGGACGAAGATTCCGTTGCCGAGCCGCTCTCGCAGCGCGAGGCCGCCCGCCGGGAGAAGTCGCATGGGAGGTGTGTGCTCCTGTGCTCGTAATGCGTGCTATTCAGCCCAATCTTGGCTGAAGGCCCGAAAAGCACCTATATTGCGGATACCTCTGCCGGGTCGTGCGGCGCCGTGAGGCCGCAGACGGGAGCTGCCCGGACATGTGCGGCCGAGTGTTCAGCGGAGGCCCCGGTGAGCGTTACCCAACGGATCGAGCGCGGCGCGTGGTGCCGCCGTGAGGTGATCCGCACGCCCGATGCGGCTGGGATCCGGCCATGAACTGGCGCGAGCGCGGAGCCTGCCGTTTCGAGGACCCCGAGCTGTTCTTCCCGCTCGGGGAGAGCGGCCTGTCGTTGCGGCAGATAGCACAGGCCCGCGCGGTGTGCCACAGGTGTCCCGTGCTGCGTGAGTGTCGGGCCTGGGCCCTGCGCAACGGCGAGTACGACGGCGTCTGGGGCGGCATGACCGCTGGGGAGCGCCGCGCCGCGGCGCGGCTCGGATCCGAGGACCGCGGTCGGTGAGAACCGGCGGGCCCCTGGTGTCGATCAGTGGCGAACCCATCAGATATCGACTGAATTTCGTCAATTGTGCGCCCCGAGGCGGTCGGCATGCATGGCACGGCGTGCCTGGGGCATACGGAGCAAAAAATCGAGAGAGGGGCGCTCCGTGCTGGTTCCGGACCCGAAGGTCGTCAGGACGTTGCTGACTCGGTACGCATCGCTGAAGATCGCTCAGGCCGAGAGGGAGAGGGCCGAGACGGCTCGGGAGCTGGAGGACGTCAGTTACACCTTGTGCGTCATGATGGGGACCACCAGCATCCACGACGCGATCGCCAAGGCGGACGCCCTGCTGCTCGCGTCCGGACGCATGGCGGACGTCGCGACGGACACCGACGGGGACAACGGCCTGCCGCTGGCCGTATGACCCCTCGGAACACACGCGGGCAGGGGCCGTCCGTGGCACGGAGTGCCGACGCGACGGACGGTCGTCGCTCACGAATTGGCCACGGACGTGCTCGGGCGGACCACCGGATCAAGGAGCCACGGTGCGCCTGCCGTTGGCGTGCTCGGGTTCCTGCGGATCGGGGCGGGCCAGCCACTCCGCTATGGTGCGGGCGATCGGCTGGCCGGTCTCCACCTCGACGAATCCGAACTGACCCGACTGGTTGCACTCCAGGAACCACCAGGTCCCGTCGGCGTCCTCCGCGAAGTCGAAAGCACCGTAGGCCAGTTCGGCCCCCTGTATGTAGGCGCGCACGGCCGTGGCGACGCGGGGCGGGACCTCGGCCGGCTGCCACAGCGTGGCGGACGAGGCGAAGCGGACGTCCACCTCGTCGGGATCCGCGTCCGCCGGGGCCGCCTTGCGGGCGGTCAGCAGCGTGTCGCCGACGACGGTCAGGCGGATGTCGGCGCGCTTGACGATCCGTCGTTGCAGCAGGGTGGGGCCGTAGGCGACCGCGCCGAAGTCCGTGTCCGGCGCGACGCGGCTGGTCGGCACAGCCATGGGCGGTTCCTGCGGGTGCACGCCGGAGACCGGCTTGACCACCAGGTCCGGGAAGCGCTCCGCGAAGTCCCGGGCGGCCTGCGGGAAGGTCGTGATCAGCGTGGCGGGCACGGGCAGGCCGCTGCGCTGGGCGAGCCGCAGCTGCCAGGGCTTGTGGCGTGCGCGGTGAGCCGCGTCGGGATGGTTCATCCAGCGCGCACCGGAGCTGCGCAGCATGCCATAGAGCGCCTGCGAGGACTCCTCGGTGAGCCATGCCGAGGGCTGGGCCGCCCGTGCCGCCGGGACTCCGGGCCGGCGGACCCAGACGGACCGCAGGCCGCTCATGCTCACCAGCCGGCCCCCGGACGACAGGTGGCCGCGGAAGGAGCCGTGCACGTACTCGCCCGAGAGCGCGACGCCCGCGGTCAGGTCGGCCGGGTCGAGCCGGACCACCGGAACTCCGGAGGCGTTCAGGTGCATGACCACCATGTCCGCCGTCACGTCCTCCTCGCCGGTGAGGATCAGTACGGTCATCGTTGCCGGCCGTGTTCAGTCGTCGAAGTGCGTCTTGGAGCCCGCCGTGGACGTCGTGGTGCCCAGTTCCCGCAGAAGGGCATGGTCGGATGCGGCGATCCGCCCGTCGAGGAGCACGTTCAACTGCAGTCCGGAGTCGTAGACGTATGGAGTGGTGACCTCCAATTCCACTGCCGCACGTGCATAGTTGAGCGCGAACGGTTGCATCGTCTCTCCCTGTCGGTGCAGCCGCGATCAAGCGGTTCTCACTCCGCGGCGTCGCTTGTCCCGCTGACGTGATTCGGTTTTCCGAGACTTAATACGAATCGAACGGGTGAATGGTTTCCTCACGGAGCGTAATCAGTGGCGTCTTGGCCTCCGCGGCGGCCGAAACGCGAGGGCCGGCGCGCCGGTGCGGGCCTCTGTTCGTCGACCGCGCCGTGCAGCGTGCGCAGGGCGAGGAGCAGGACGCCGATGTCGTCCAGGTACACCGGGTCGGGCAACAGGTCGGTCGGCAGGACGAGGTAGAGGACGGCACCCCAGAAGACCCAGCGCGGTCCCGTGGGAAGCCCGGCGCGTCGCAGATCCTGCCGGGCACGGACCAGCCGCACCAGCAGGCCCACGGCCACGGCGAGCACGCCGGCCGCGAGGACAGCGGCGACGAGGAGCACCTTCGCGGTGGAGTCCACAGTTCGCTCCTCCTCTTTCCGTGTTGCCGGAAGACACCTGCCCTTTGTCGGATTCCCGGTTGCCGCGTCCCTATGGCCGCCTGACGGAGGAGCAGCCGTGCGGCGTTGCGAGCCGGCCCGAACGCGCCGCCCGGGTGATGTCATCCCTGTGCCTCACCCGAGTGGCGCGGCGTCCGAGGGGGCCTTAGTAATGGTCAGGGTAAATCGCGTGTCGCGCTTCGGAGGCGCAGGAGCGGCCGCACCACCCCATGGAGCCCAGGATGACCATCCGCTCTTCACCACCCCAGTCGAACCAGTCCGTCATCGCCTTCACCAAGGAGATCCACTCCGCCGAACCGCCGTCAGAGGTCGTGGGCGGAGGAGAGGCCGAGCGCTCGGACGGCGATCCGGTCCGTGGCCTGGTGCAGGCCGCCGTCAGCGCCCGGCCCCTGGAGGAGATCGTCCGGCTCGTCACCCTGCTGGAGGAGTCGCCGGAGTACGCGGATGCCGTCGTCCACGTCCTGCGCGCGGTCGCAGTGGACCGTCCCGTGGAGGACGTGGCCCGTCTGGTCGCCGAGCTGACCCGGCCGCCGCGTCCGGCCGACAGCGCGGACGACACGATCCGCGCGGCGGTCGGGAGCCGCTGTCCCGAGGACGTGACGCGTCTGATGGTGCTGCTCCACCGGGCACCGCTGCAGCCGCACTGCGGTCGGGAAGCGGCCCGGGCGGCCGCCACCGGCCGGCCCGTCGAAGAGCTCGTGGAGCTGATCGGGCGGCTGGCCCGGGAGGCCCGGGAGCGGCACGACCGGCCGTACGGGGCCGGGTGCGAGCTGATAACCATCGTGGACGGGGCGGCGATCGGGAGCGTTGCCGGTCTCACCTTCGGCTCCGGCGCTCTGCCCCCGCCGCCCGTCGACGAGCCCCACGAGCGCGGAAGCGAACCGTCCGGCGGCTCACCTGGAGACGATCGGCCCGGAAGGACCGTCTTCTGGCCGAGTTGGCTCGCCGCGGCCGCCCTCGTGGTCTGCGGAACGGCCTACTTCCCGGTGCGGCGGGAGGGCACGTCCCCCGGCGCCTACGGGGTCACCCTCGCCGTGTCGGGACTGTGCGTGGCGCTCGCTCTCGTGCTCGCTCTGCGGGCCACCGTCGCGGTGCTGGTCTGGGGGGCGGTGCTGCCGGCGGCGCTGGCGGCGGCCGGGTGGTGGGAAAGCAGGTTCCCCTCGGCGGCGCTGGCCCGGGCCCTGAACATCACGGTGGCTCCCCCCTGGAGCGCCGGCACCACCGCGGTGTGCGCGTCGCTGGCGTCGCTGGCGGCCCTGCTCCTGCTGCTGATGGTTCAGCTGGCGGAGCGGCATCCGCCGCCGCGACCGACGGACTGACCACGACCGTCGCGAGTTCTCCGACGGACTGACCACTACCATCGCGAGTTCGGCCCCGCCCGCCGGTCCTCCGTATCCAGGCTGCGGCGCCTGACACGTCCCGGCGCTCCGAGCGGACACGTCCCGCGCCCTCCGGGCGCGAGCTGACCGGGCTCAGCCCCGGGACCCGTGGGGCGGGGAGGCGGCACCGTCCGAGGAGGCCCCGTCGGCCTCCGTGGCGGGATCAGGGGTGGCGCCGGGGCGCAGGGACAGGGCGGTGCCCTTGAACCGTTCCAGGCCGCGCGCCAGCTGCTGGAAGGGCGACCCCACCGACGTGCGGGCCTGCTTCCTGCCGGGGAGGAGGCCTTCGGCCTCGGCCTCGCGGTACGCGGCGAGGGCCTCATGGGCACGCTCGGCCGCCTCCCGGTACAGGTCCCGGGACTTCGTCATGGCCTCGAGGGCCTCCGCGTACATCGCCACGAGCTCGCGCGCCCGGGCGAGCTCCTCCTCGACGGTCGTCAGGTGCCACTGTTCCCGCAGCGCGGTGAGGGCCTCGCCGGCACCGTCCGGGAGGGGCCTGGGCAGCGCGGCGAAACGCGTCACCGCGTCGAGGAGTTCCGTCGGCTCCGTGCCGTCCAGGAAGACGCTGCGCACGGAGAACTCCTGCGGGTCGTAGCCGGGCGCCGCTGGGCTGCCGGGCAGGACGACGGCGCCGCCGCGGGGCACCTCGGCCCCGAACTCCTCCAGCGCCCAGTTGACGGCCCTGATCCGGTGCGGCGCGGCGCGGTGCTCCACCACGCGGTGCCGCAGGCCCGGCGGCAGCAGCCGCACCAGCGGACGGCGGCCGCGCTCGTCGGGGGTCATGGCCTCGTGGACGACGACGTGGATGCTCCAGGTGTCCCGCACCGCGTGCCGCAGGACGCGCCGGAGCGCCTTGTCGTCGTCCGGGAGGGGGTTGCTGTCCCCGAAGCGCAGCCCCGTGACGGCTTCGTGGTTCCAGCCGGCGTCGGGCTCCTGTGGCCAGAACATGGCCGCGGGAGAAGGCCACTGCGGATCCCAGGGCCGCTCCGCCTCCGCCACCAGCACCCACTGCCGCCCGTCCCCCGAGCCGCGGCCGGGCGACAGCGCCAGCCGGGCGCGTACGGTCACCTGCTCGGCCACCTGCCAGCGGGCCTCGAAGACCCGCTCCGCGGCGCCCTCGCCGTCCTCCGGTTCCAGATGATCCTGCGGTTCCAGATGGTCCTGAAGGACGTCGTCGGCCTTGAGTTTCTCCAGGTGGCGCCTTACGACGTCCTCCGCGGCCGGTCCGGCATGGCGGCCGCGGGCCAGCCACACCGTGTGCGGAGTTGCGGGACGGGGGGAGGAGGAATTCGACATGAGTCAAGCTGCGGGCGGGGACGACGGCGTGCGCTTCCAGTATCGCCACGGGGGATCATGACCCGTCGGGCGGGGCCCGACCGGCAGGCCGGCCCCGCTGCGGACGCGCCGATCCGTGCGCCCGGCATCGCGCCGAGCGCGCCGGTGGGGGAGCGCCGCGGTGCCACCGGCGCTCGTCCCCTCGTCGGGACTGGGCTCGCTGCCCGCGATGGTGTCCGGGTATCCGGCCTCCTGGCCCGCGTCGTGGCTGCCCGGCTTGACGCCGGTCCTGGCGCCGGGCTGCCCGCCGCTCGTCGTGCCGTACCCGCCGGGCACGCCGGGTGTGCTGTCGGCGTCGGCCTGCTCACGGCTGATGTGCCGGGTGGCGCGCACATTGGCGTGCCACTCCGGATAGGGGTAGCTGAACGGATGGGAGGCGGCGCGCTCCTACGACTTCTGCTCCAGTTTGCGGGGACCGTCGGGTGGATCGGGGGTTGCCATGCCACCTGGGTACCCAGCGTCTCCCTCGCTGTGTGGGCTCAGAGGCCCTCCTCCATGCGCTGCTGATCCTCCTCGTCCCAGGTGCGGGTGTCCCGGGGCTCCACGTAGGGCTCGCCGTCCGCCGGGTGGCCTCCGTCGATGACGCGCTGACGTGCCATTTCCGCGTCGAATTCCAGGCCCAGCAGAATGGCGAGATTGGTGACCCACAGCCACACGAGGAAGACGATGACGCCGGCCAGCGTGCCGTAGGTCTTGTTGTAGGAGCCGAAGTTCGCCACGTAGAACGCGAAGCCCGCCGAGGCGACCAGCCAGATCAGCAGCGCGAGCAGGCTGCCCGGTGTGATCCATTTGAAGCCTCGGACCTTGGCGTTGGGCGTGGCCCAGTACAGTATCGCGATCATGACCGTGACGAGGACGACGAGGAGCGGCCACTTCGCGATGGACCACACGGTCAGCGCGGCCTCCCCGATGCCGAGCGCGGCGCCCGCCTGGCGGGCCAGGCTTCCGGTGAAGACGACGATCAGGGCGCTGGCCACGGCGAGCACCATCAGAAGTACGGTCAGTGCCACCCGCAGCGGCAGCACCTTCCACACGGGGCGCCCCTCCGGCACGTCGTAGACCGCGTTGGCGGCCCGGATGAACGCCGCGACATACCCGGAGGCGGACCACACCGCGGCCAGCAGCCCCACCACCGCCAGCAAGGAGCCGACGCCGGGGTTGTTCTGGAGCTGTTCCACAGCGCGCGAGATGATGTCCCGCGCGGAGCCAGGCGTGAGTTTCTGCAGGTTGTCGAGCACCTGCTGGGTGGCCGACCTGCCGGCGACACCGAGCAGGGAGACCAGCACGAGCAGCGCCGGGAACAGGGACAGCACTCCGTAGTACGTCAGGGCGGCGGCGCGGTCGGTCAGTTCGTCGTCCTGGAACTCCGCGACGACCCGGCGGAGCACCGCGAGCCAGGAGCGAGCGGGCAACTCGGTGGGCGAGTCGGGCGCGTCGCGTTCGGCCGAGGCGTCCGGTCCGAACGCCTCGGGCCTGGCCTCCTGCGCACGGCCGTGTTCCCGCCCGTCGCCCTCGTCGTGCGCTCGGGTGTCCTTGCCGGTGGAGTGATCCCGGTGACCGGGAAGGTGCGGACGGTCCATGGTGTCCGGGTATCCCCGACAGGCGTCACCATGCCCCATGTTCTGTCCGGGGCCTCGTCCGTGTGCCGGGGCCTCGCGTGCGGCACACGGAGCGCGTGGGCCGCGCGCCGGGTGCGCGGGGCGCGCTCCATCCCCGCACGGTGCACTCGTGCCGTACACCGGCCCCGGTTTCGACAATGGTTTGCGAACGGGGCTCGCCCACCATCCGCATCGGGGCGGGCCCCGTTCGCCCGGCGTGGGTGGGCGCAGCCCTCAGGCACGCCCTGAAGGACCGCGAGAATCCTCCCTATCGACCGGCTGGAGGGGACCGTGCTCATGCGGGCCTGGGCGTCCAGGCGGTTGGTGTGCCAGGGGACGAAACCGGCCCAGAAGGCGGGGCGGACGAGCAGCCCCGTGCCGATGCCCAGCCAGGCCGAACCGAGCACGGCCAGGGGGCGGTTTCGACCACCCTGGGAGCGGGACGGCGGACGGGGCGGGCGGCCCGGACGGCGTGAGGGCTGCCAGGTCAGGGAGATCACCGCCCACACGCACAGCAGGCCCAGCACGAACAGCCAGCCGCGGGCGGATCCGGCAATACCGAACCGCCCGCCCGCCCACCAACGCTGAGGCCGGCAGGCGGTTTCGGGGCTTATGCTCCGCTCGCCCGGAGCATGTCCTTGCGTTCGACGATCTTCACGCGCTCGCGGCCCTACGGTTCGCCCAGCGCCTTTTCCGCGGCGTCGAGGCGGTACCAGCCCTCCCAGGTGGTGAAGCGGATGTTCCGCTCGGCGAGGAAGGCGTCGACGACCTCGGGGGCGGGCGAGGCGGGCGTGTGGAGGCGTCCGCCGGCGTAGTCGTCCAGGAGGTTGGCGACAGTTGGCGTCGCCCTTGGTGTGGCCGATGAGGCCCACGGGACCGCGCCGGATCCAGCCGGTGACGTACGTCGACTGCAGGTGCTCGCCGGTCTCCCCGATGACCCGGCCGCCCTCGTCCGGGACGGTGCCCGACTCCAGGTCCCAGGGCAGCTTGGGCAGCCGGTCGGACAGATAGCCCACGGCGCGGTAGACCGCGGTGACGTCCCAGTCCTTGAAGGTGCCGGTGCCCTTGACGTTGCCGGTGCCGTCGAGCGCGGTGCGCACCGTGCGCAGCCCGACGACCTTGCCGTCCTCGCCGAGGATCTCGGCGGGTGACTCGAAGAAGTGCAGGAACAGCTTGTGCGGCCGGTCGCCGACGTCGCGGATGGCCCAGTTCTCCAGGGTCTTGGCGACCATGTCGGCCTGCTTGTTCGCGCGCCGGGTCGCGATCGAGGCCTCGTCGTAGTCGATGTCCTCGGGGTCGACGACGACTTCGATGTTGGGGGAGTGGTCCAGCTCCCGCAGCTCCATCGGGCTGAACTTCGCCTGCGCCGGACCGCGGCGGCCGAAGACGTGGATCTCCAGCGCCTTGTTGGCCTTCAGCCCCTCGTACACGTTCGGCGGGATCTCGGTCGGCAGCAGCTCGTCCGCCGCCTTGGCCAGGATGCGCGCCACGTCGAGAGCGACGTTGCCGACACCGAGGACGGCGACCTTCTCGGCCGTCAGCGGTCAGGTGCGCGGGACGTCCGGGTGCCCGTCGTACCAGGAGACGAAGTCCGCGGCGCCGTAGGAGCCGTCGAGGTCGATGCCGGGCATGGGCAGCGCCCGGTCGGCCGTCGCGCCGTGGAGAAGATCACGGCGTCGTAGAACGCGCGCAGGTCGTCCAGGCCGATGTCGGTCGGGTAGTCGACGTTGCCGAAGAGGCGGATCTGTGGCTTGTCGAGCACCTGGTGGAGAGCCGTGATGATGCCCTTGATCCGGGGGTGGTCGGGGGCGACGCCGTAGCGGATCAGTCCGAACGGCGCCGGCATCCGCTCGAAGAGGTCGATGGACACGCCCGGTTCGGCGGCCACGTCGGACTTGAGCAGGGCGTCGGCGGCGTAGATCCCGGCGGGGCCGGCTCCGACGATGGCTACCCCAGGGGGCGGGACATGATCGGGTTCCCTTCGAGCGGTGACAGGCGACTCGTCGGCAACCCTAAACTAAGGCAAACCTAAGTTGGTACGCGGGGCCGGTCTATGAGCTCATAAGGCGGCGTTATGGCGTGGGGCGGGCGGGAGGGCGACACGGCCCCCTGTCCGGCATGGTGGTCATGTGATCGTGTTGGCCGCGTGCTTCGCCGTCATGGGGGCCGCCAGCAACGCCATGGGCACGGCCTTCCAGCGCAAGGCCGCCGCCACGGTCCCGAGCGGCGGCGGTCTGCGCCTGCTGCTCGCGCTGGCGCGGCGCCCCGCCTGGCTGGCGGGCATCGGCGGCGTGATGGGGGCCGCCCTGTTCCAGGCGCTCGCGCTGGTGAACGGGCCCATGGCGCTGGTGCAGCCGCTGTTCATCCTGGAACTGCCGTTCGCCCTGCTCATCTCCGCCCCGCTGATGCACCGCCGGATGCCGCGCGCGGGCTGGTGGGCCGTCGCGGGAGTGGTCGGCGGACTCGCGCTGGTCCTGGTGTCGGCCGCTCCCTCCGGCGGCAGGAACCAGGCATCCGTGGAGCGGTGGATCCCCGTGCTGGTCCTGTGCCTGGGAGCGATGGGAGCGGCGGTCGCCCTCGCCCGCCCGGGACGCCCGTCCCTGTTCCGGGCCGCCATGCTGGCCGCGGCCGCCGCCATCGGCAACGCCCTGACCGCCGCGCTGCTGAAGTCCGCGACCGACACGCTCGCGGACACCGGCCTCACGGCCTTCCTCACCACCTGGCAGACGTACGGCTTCGCACTCGTCGGGGTCGGCGCCCTGTTGCTGCTGGAGAACGCCCTCCAGGCCGGCCCGCTGGCGGCGTCCCAGCCGGCGCTGACCACCGGCGACGCGACCGTGAGCCTGCTGCTGGGCGTCACGCTGTTCGACGAACAGATCCGCACCGGGTGGTGGCTCGTGCTGGAGGCGCTGGGAGTGGGGCTCATCCTCTGGTGCGTCCTGCGGCTGACGCGCGTCGTACCGCAGATCGGGCAGGTCGTGGAATAGCCGGCCTGCCTGCCGGGTGTCGATCTGGTCGGGCTGCCCGTGGCACGTGCCGGCGACAGGAAGGCGGAGCAGCCCGCATGCCGCGGATGCCCCGAGAAGCGGGTGGCACTTCCTGCTCGTCGAGAACGAACTCCGTCTGAAGGTCGGCGAGGGCCTGGGCAGCGCTCCCGAGGACGTCACGGGTCTCCAGCCGCTCGCGGGCCAGGACCGAGGGACGAGGACCGCACAAGCGGCTGGCCGGCCTCGGCAAGAACCCGCCGCGTGACGTGGAGGGGCTCACCATGACGCATTGCGTGCCCCAACGAGCGGCACGTCGTGACGCGCTGAGCACACCTGCACGGGGGCCGGACGCCGTCCGCCCGCACCGGACGGCGACGTCCCGCCCACCGGTGTCATGCGACGTCAGGCCGGCGTGGCCGCGGGGCTGTCGTCGCCGACGCGCAGGCGGGCGCCCTGGCGCCTGAGCTCGCCCTGGACGAGGGCGTACGGCACGTCGCGCGGGCTGCGCCCCGAGCGGGTGGCCAGCGCGGCACAGACGCCCGCCGCCTGGCCGGTCGCCATGGCGATGGGCATGACGCGGTAGGACGAGTGCGCCACATGGGTACCGGAGATGCAGCGGCCCGCGACCAGAAGACGGTCCGTGTCCCGGGGCAGCAGGCAACGCAGCGGAATGTCGTAGAAACGGCCCCGGGGAACGCGCTTGAGGACGGTGCCGCTGCCCTCCGGGTTGTGGATGTCGATGGGATAGGCGCCGTGCGCGACCACGTCCGGGAAGGCGCGGGCGTCGAGGATGTCGTAGCCGGTCAGCTGGTAGTCGCCCGTGATGCGGCGGGTCTCCCGCACCCCGATCTGGACGCCACTCTGCACCACGTACGACTCCTCGAAGCCGGGCACGCGCGAGCGCAGGAAGCGGTCGATCTGCGCCAGTTGGCGGCGGGCGGCGCACTCGGCACGGCTGAGGTCCCACACGTCGATGCCCAGCGCTCCGGTGACCCGGGTGCTGTTGACGGCGAGTTCCCGCGGGTGCGGAGTGCCGAAGAACAGGATGTCCTCGCGCGGCAGTTGCAGTTCGCCTGCCGCCGTGGCCTCCTGGACGAGGTCCCACAGCCCGTGCACGCCGCGCCACTGGTCGGGGTGGGCCCGGACGTACTCGGCGAAGCGCGGCCGGGCGAAGTCGGCCACCCGGAACATCAGCGTCATCGGCTGCACCAGTGCGTCCTCGGGGCGCCCGACCTCGAAGGGAGCCCCGCACGCGGCGGCCACGTCACCGTCGCCGGTGCCGTCCACGACGACGCCGGCGTCGATCACCACCGGGCCGGACTTGGTCTCGAAGACCACGCGCCAGCCGTCGCCGAGGGGCAGCACGGTCGAGGCAAAGGAGTGGAACAGCAGGCGCACCCCTGCCTCGTCCAGCATGTCCAGCAGGACGAGCTTGAAGATCTCCGGGTCGAACGGCACGGTGTAGCCCGTCTCCAGGGACGGCCGGATGCAGCCGCCGCTCGCGTCGAGCCGGTCCAGCAGCCGCCACAGGAAGCCGGCGACCACCGGTTCGCCCTCGCCGTGGTCGGTGGGCAGCAGCCGGTCTCCCTGGCCGTCCTCGCTGAACACCGCCTGCTTGTGCTCGTTGTGGAACGACATCAGGGGCATCACGAGCGCGACGGTGGCGTTCCCGCCGAGAAAGGCGTACCGCTCCACCAGGACGACGTCGGCGCCGGCGTCGGCCGCCGCGTGGGCGGCGGCGGTGCCCGCCGGCCCGCCCCCCACCACCAGGACATCCGTGCGTCCCGCATGCTGCGCCGAGCGCGGGGGAAGGGTGACGGTCCGCGGCTGTCCGGGTCGCTGCAGGATCGGCATCACACCTCCTGTCCGGCGCCGTGGTCGTGCAGGGCGCCGCCCTGGGGCTCCGAGCCCAACCGGTGCAGGGTCTGGGGCGCCGCCGGCACCACGGCGTCGTCGGCGGCCACGTCCCCCGCGTCCATGTCGTCGAGCAGGGCCCCGCACCGCGCGCAGGTCTCCCGGGCGAGCTCCTGCAGGTGTTGGACGCGCGCATGGAGATCCGCGCGGCGCTGCGGGAACTCGTCCCAGAGCCGGTCCACCTCCGCCAGCAGCAGCCCGACCTGCTCGCGGGCCACGCCCACCAGTGCCGGAGCTCCGAGCCGGCGGGCGAAGTCGAAGACCTTGCCGGCGTACGGCAGCGGCAGGACCGGCAGGCCGGAGAGTGCCGCGAACATCAGAAAGTGCAGGCGCATACCGACCACCAGGTCCAGATGGCTCATCAGGCCCAGCACCTGTCCGGGGGTGTAGGCACTGTGCAGGATCCGGCCCCGGTCCGGCGCCGTCATCCGGGACAGCACCGCATGCGCATGGCGGACGTCGTGGCGTTCCATCGGCATGAAGACCACGTGTGCGTCCAGGCGCCGTACCAGGAAGTCCGCGACATCGGCGAGCAGCGCGTGGTAGTCGCCCTCGTCCAGCTTCTCCGTCGCCCGTCCGGCTTCCCGCACCGACATCCCCACCAGCCGGGCGTCGGCCGGGACACCCTCCTGGCGCATCATCTCCGCGGTGAACGGTTCCGGCGGCAGCAGCAGTGCCGGATCGGCGGTGACGACGAGGTCCCGTTCCACCCCGACCTCTTCGAGGACCAGCCGGGACTCCTCGTCCCGCACCACGACCTCGTCCATGGCCGGGAGCACCGTGCGCAGCGCCTCCCGGTCGTCGGTCTCGCGCAGTGGGCCGGCGCCGACCGCGTAGGCGAACGTGCGCACACCCCGGACCTGCGCCGCGCGCACCAGTTTCAGATACCGGCGTGCCTCGCCGTCGTAGAGGATGCCGCCCCCGCCGAGCACCAGCAGATCCAGGCTCGACAGGACGTCGGTGACCTGCTTCTGCGGGACGCCCTCCCAGCCCACCACCTCGTCCGCCATCGGCTGGTGCACACGGGTGTGCTCCGCGTCGCGGCTGAAGACCACCAGGTGGCCGTGCGGACGATGGGCCCTGAGGCAGCTCAGGACGCACTGCAGGATGGCCTCGTCGCCGATGTTGAAACCGCCGTACGAGCCGAGCAGACCGATGCGCAGATCCGACGAGTGGGGCAACCGATGCTGTGAGGTGGTCATCCGGGACTCCCGTCTCGTGGACCTGTGCGGCGCTGGGGCCGAGTTGCCTTCCCCTCACGAGGAAAACACCTCATCCGCCGTCCGGCAGCCTCTGCCTGCCCGGTCGGGGCCCGTGGAGGCCGGGAGGGCCGTGCCGGATGCCCTCGTGCTGCCGTGTCGTTACCGTAGGTGCTTGAGACCGCAGGCCCGACTACCCGTTGTCGCCGATGGAGGCGGCGGGGTGAAGCCCTCCCCGTGTGTTCGGGTGCCGCTGCCGGGTGAGCCAGGTGGGGGTGCGGCGCCCGGCCACGCAGGGCGTGCATGCGCGGACGTGATCCGGCGGCAACCGGGAAGAGCCCCCTCGTGAAACCCGGTGCGAGGGCAGACGGACGCGCCGGCGGTCCGGCGCCTACGACCGGCGTGTCCGACCGGAGGCGGGCCCCGGCCGCCGGGCCCTGTTCTTCCAGAACGGCCTCGGATACACGCTGCTGCGGTCAGGGCTCGCCGTGACGCCGTTCGCGATCGGTTCGGCCGTCGCTGCGGTCCTGGTTCGCAGGCCGCGCCCATCGCGTCCACCAGCTCCGCGAACACCGGCTGGTCATTGGTGATCCCGTCACAGACCAGACCGTGCTCGCGGGCGTCGACACTCAACGCCACAGCCATCGGGACGCTCCTTTCCGGTCCGCTCGGCGCCGGGTACCCGGCGCCGAGCGTGGCAACGGAGGCCGTGGGGCGATGTTTGCCTGCCGCGCGCAGGGTCACCCGTCGTGGTGAACACCGACGTCACATGCGGCTTGGAGTGAGCAGGAGTGGCTGGAGACCAGAAGGCCAAGGCGAAGATGGAGCAGGCCAAGGGCAAGGCCAAGGAGGCGGCCGGCCGCACGGTAGGCAACGAGCAGATGACGGCCGAGGGCCAGGCCGAGAAGTCGAAGGGCGACGCCCGTCAGGCGAAGGAGAAAACCAAGGACACCTTCAAGCGCTGACGACCAGGCGCTCTACAAGGCTCTCGAGCGGGATCCCCGTTTTCGTCGAAACGGGGATCCCGCGTTTTTCTGTTTCCGATTTTCTGACGCCGCGCCCGTCGTGCCCGTCGCCGCGCCCGTCGTGCCCGTCGTGCCCGTCGCCGCGCCCGTCGGTGCGCCCGTCGTACCCGGCGGTGCGCCCGTCGTTGGGGCGTCACGCGAGGTGAAAGGTCTCCTCGGCCTGCCGGTGCCGGATTTCGTCGATCGTGTGCAGTTGTCCCCGGGCCCGTTCAAGGAGGCCGTCGAGTAGCTGCGCGTCGAGGCGCTCGTCGCGTTCGGAGAGCCGGCGCAGCACCTGCCAGGCGCAGGTCTTGCCGTGCACGCCGATCTGCAGCAGCTCCAGCTCCAGCAGGGAACTGAGCGGAGAACGTCGTACCAGGCGGCCGTTGCTCTTCAGCCGTCCGGCCCTCTCACCCAAACGGCCGGCGTAGACCTTGTAGCGCCGGATCGGGATGTCGAGCCGCCGCATGATGCCCATCAGGGCCTTGCGGTCCTCGGCGATCTCGGCAGCGACCGGAGCCATCGCGGCCCCGATCTGCGAACCACGGCACGCCGTCGCCAGGTGGCGCGCCCTGTCCGTCCCGGCCGTCGCACCGGCCAGGTGGTCGTTGAGATAGATCCCGAGCAGGGCCTGACCGGTGTGCCCGGTCGGCCCCGTCAGGAGGGCTCCGCTGCGTGCTTGCTCGTTCATGACGTGTCCTTTCCGCGGTCTGCCGCAGTCGGGCGGGCCACAGGGTCGCCTTCTCCGGGCAGGAGCGAGAACGGCTGGTCAGCCGGGCAGCTTGGCCCTGATGCCGCCCACGGTGGCGGCCGGGCGTGCCGTGGCGCGGACCGAGCGGCGCACCAGATACGCGTCGCGCCGCAGATCCCGGGCCGCGTGACGGCCCCGCCACAGCAGCGACGGCGCGCCGGCGGTGTCGTCGGCCGCGATCAGCAGACCGCCCAGCATGGCGAGGTTTTTCAGGAAGTGGATGCGCTGCTGGGCGCGTTCGGCGGGGTCTTCCGCCTCCCAGAAGCGATGGCCGGCCACCGTGGTCGGAACCAGGCCGGCCGCGAGGGCCAGGGCGGACAGGCGGGGCAGGCGCCCCATGCCCAGCAGGACTCCCGCCAGGACCTGTACGCCGCCGTGCAGCCGTACGACCTGTTCGGTGCTGTCCGGCAGAACCCGCACGCGCTTCGTGATCGGCCCCACGACGGGCTCGGCGGCCGGGGCCACGTCTTTGGGGCTGCGGGCGGAGCTCAGTCCTCCGGCGATGAACATCGAGGCGAGCAGGGGGCGACCTACGACGCGCAGCAGACTCATGGGTCTCTCCAGGTGTGTGGGTGCTTCAGCGGTCGCCGGGTTCCCCGGATGGCGGGCATGCATTCGGCGTCCGGAATTCTGCCTTTCCCTTGACTGGCCAAAATTCGGCACAACCCTTTCCTGTTTCGAGACGGTGACGATTCTCCGGGATTTTTTCCGGAACCGTCGCCGGGCGATATCGGTCTTCAGTGCCGCCGATGGCCGGGACCAGCCCGGCCGCAATCAGTGGGGGAACACATCCATGTCCATACGTGTCCGCAGCCGCAGGAACCTGCTCACCGCCTCCGCCATCGCGGCGGCCCTCTCCCTGGCCGCAGTGACGCCGGCGCTGGCCGGGACCGGCACGGCCCACACGACCCGCGGCGCCGCCCGTGCGGCGTCCGCCGCCACGGCCCAGGGCGACCCGCGTGACGTCACCCAGCGGGTCGCCGACTTCTACGGCTCGTACATCGACTCGGTCTGGGACAACGAGGACCCGGCCGCCGCAGCGAACGCCGAGGCGCTGCGCGCGTTCTACCTGTCCGCCGCGGCGCAGAAGAAGGTGGCCGCCTTCGAGGCCAAGGAGCACGCGGACGGCATCCTGTTCGCGCAGAACGTGCCGGTGAAGTGGAAGGTCGTCTACACCGGCTCGGGCGCGGGCCATGCCACGAGCCAGGTCACGCTCACCTGGAGCGACGGCAAGGACGCGGAGGTGTCGAAGATCGATGTCCAGTCCGACCTGAAGACCCACAAGATCACCGATCTGAAGCAGGCCGGCTGACCTGCCCGAAGTGCGGAGCCCGTCCTGTGGACCAGGGGCGGGCTCCGCTGCGTGCCGAGGGGGCTGACGGCATGTCGGTGACCGGGAGCGGCACTCGAGGAGCGTGGCAGGAACACGGCGGTACCCGGTGGCGGCCTGCGCACACGCGCCCGCCGGAGCCGGCAGCGCGTCGATCCGCGGCCGTGGAAGCAACATCCCGGCGACGAAGGGGGTCGGCCGTGGTCTCGAGGTCCGCCGAGGAACGGGTCCTCCTGCCCCTGCTCAAGGCGCGGTGGCTGAACCAGACGTTCGTCCACTGGGCCTGCGCGCCTGCGTCGTGCAGCGGCTGCTGCCGGAAGGCGTGGCGGTGGACACGTACGAGGGCGCGGCCTCGCGTATCTGCCACAGGACCGGGCCCGGTCCGGGTGCAGGCCCGCCAGCGGGACGTCAGCCACACGTCCCGCGGCCCGGGCGTGACCGGTGCGCCCGGGCGGACGGTCAGCCGGTACGCCGGATCCCCGCCGCGGCGCGCGCCCGCATGGCGCGCGGTGTCACCCTCGGCCCGTACCCACAGGGCCGCCAGATGGTACGGCGCCCCGCATGCCCGCGCCGAGACGCGGACCGCGGCCGTCGGCCTGCCCGACCCCTCGGCCCCCGCGGTGGTGCACTTCTCGCCAGGGGTGCGTGCCGTGCGCATCGCGCTGCCGCGCCCTGTTCCGGGGTGCCGCGCCGGAACAGGGCACAGCTGAGGGCACAGCTGAGGCACATGCGCCGGCCGGGCGCCTCCCCACACGTCGTCGTCGGGCAGCCGGGCCGCGGTGTGCGCTCGACGGGCGGCCGGCCCGCGACCGGCGCCTGAGTGCGGCTCGACGCCGGTCGGCTGACGCGCCGATGGGCGGCCCAATCCGCGGCCGTGTCAGGTCCCGCTCGCTACACAGGAGGCAGGGGCGCACGGTGGCCGGAGCCGCCCCGGCCCCGTCCACCGGCGCGCGCTGGTGTGCACCGGTCCGCCGCGGGCACCCGGGCGGTCCACCCGTACGACCACCACGTTCGAACAGCAAGGAGCCCTGCCATGGGACACAGCGGAGACGTCATCCAGGAACTGACCACCGACCACCGCGAGGTCGAGGAGATCTTCACGCAGATCGAGGCCCTCCCGACGGGGGACGGCCGGCGCAAGGACCTGGCCGACCAGGCCACCATTGAACTGATCCGCCACTCCGTGGCCGAGGAGATGCACCTGTACCCGGCGGTGCGCCAGTATCTGTCGGACGGGGACGCCATCGCCGACCGGGAGATCCAGGACCACTCGGAGGCCGAGCGGACCATGAAGGAACTGGAGGGCTGCCAGGCCGACGATCCGCAGTTCGACCAGCTCATCAGCCGGCTGATGCGGGAGATCCGCGAACACGTGAGGGACGAGGAGCACAACCTCTTTCCCCAGCTGCGGCAGGCCGCCGCCCCGGAGGACCTCGAACAGCTCGGCGAGAAGGTGCGCAGGGCGAAGAAGACGGCACCGACCAGGCCCCACCCCGTCGCTCCGGACACACCGCCCGCGAACAAGATCCTGGCGCCCGGCGCAGGACTGGTCGACCGAATCCGGGACGCGCTGTCCGGACGCGGAAAGACCCACTGAGAGCCGTGCCCGGACCTGTGGCACGCTGACTCCCCGCGGGGCCGTCGTCGCCGTACGGCCCCGCGGATGCGCGGCGCGCACTTGTGTGCTCCGGCGCGCACCCAGGCCGAGGCCGCCGACGGCGGCTCGCCGCCCTGTCTCACGTCCCTTGGCGGGTGGGCACGTTCGGCGATCGACGGCCGTGCGGCCCGCCGCCGCAGCCGTTACCGTCGTCGAGGATGCGCCGGCAGTTCCGAAGGGATGGCGCGGCCACGCCCAGGGAGGCGATGTGAGTCCGCACGAGCCACAGGAGCACACGGCGGCGGGGGACGGACACGGGCTGGCGCGCAGGCGTTTCCTCGGACTGTGTGCCGGGGCGGGGTTGGGCACGGCGGCCGCCTGCGACCACGGGACCGCGAGCCGGCCGCCGCGAGCCGCGGACAGCAACCGGCCCGAGGCGGAGCGAGGCCGCCCGGGGACCCGTGACTGGCGGATCGGCTCCCTCGGGCCGTCTGACGCGGTGACCGGCTACGCCGACCGGGTGAGTGCGACGCCGGGCGAGGAGTGCGGACTGCATGTGTCGACCACGGCCTCGTCCTTCCGCGTGTTGGCCTTCCGCGTCGGCTGGTACGGCGGGACGCTCGCCCGGCTCGTGTGGCGGTCCGGGCCGGTGCCGGGGCGTGTCCAGCCGACCGCCCGGCTCCTGCCCGCCACCCGCACCGTCCACGCGGACTGGCCGCGCACGCTCACCGTCGTGACGGACGGCTGGCCCGAAGGTGCCTACCTGATACGCCTCGACGCCGACAACGGTCACCAGCGGTACGTCCCCCTGATCCTGCGCTCCACGCACGGCGCGGGCCGCACCGTCCTCGTGCACGCCCCGGCCACCTGGCAGGCGTACAACCGGTGGGGCGGCTACAGCCTTTACGTCGGCGCCTCCGGCGCGTACGCGGACCGCTCCCTCGCCGTCAGCTTCGACCGGCCCTACGACGCGAGCGGTGCGGAGAAGTTCCTGGTGTACGAGTGGGCGGCCGTGGTCCTGGCCGAACGGCTGGGCATACCCCTGGCGTACACCACCGGCACCGACGTCCACCACGATCCCGCGGTGCTGCACGGCGCCACCGCCGTCGTCTGCCTGGGCCACGACGAGTACTGGACGCCCGAGCAGCGGCGACACGTCACCGAGGCCCGCGACGCCGGCACCAACCTCGCGCTCCTCGGCGCCAACACCTGCTTCCGCCGGGTCCGCCTGGAGGCGGGCGAGGCGGGATCCGACCGTACGGTGGTCTGTTACAAGTCCTCCTACCGGACCGACCCCTGCTATCCGTCCCGCCCGGCGCTGGTCACGACCGACTTCCGCCGGGCCCCGGCCGCCGACCCCGAGTCGTCGCTCACCGGCGTGCTGTACGAGGGCTATCCGGTGGACGCGCCGTACGTCGTGCACATGGCGGACCACTGGCTCCACGAGGGCACGGGAGTACACCCCGGCGAGAGCTTCGACCATCTGGTCGGGGTCGAGTACGACCGGGTCACGCCCGGCGCGCCCGTCCCCGGACCGCTGGAGATAACCGCCCACTCGCCGCTGGTGTGCGTCGGCACGCGCAGCCACAGCGACTCGGCGTACTGCACCGTCCCCAGCGGGGCGGGTGTCTTCGCGACGGGCACCATGCGCTGGGTGGAGGCGCTGATGGCCGGGACCGGGGAGCGGGGCCGCGACCACGGCATGGACGCCCGCACCCGCGCCTTCGTCACCCGTACCACGGAGAACCTGCTCCGCGCCTTCTCGGAAGGCCCCGCGGCCCGGCACCGGCCGGCGCCCCGCCCCAACACGCGCGAGCTGTACCAGGCGGTCTGAGCCCGCCGCTCACCGCGACGGGGGCCACCACTCGAGCATCAGGATGGTCGCGTCGTCCCGCAGTCGGTTGCTCGGCGTGTCCACGATCGAATGGATGAGGCGCCGCAGGCACTCCGGGGCGAGTTCCCCCGCGGCCGTCGCGCGGATGACGGAGTCGACGACGGGCCCCTGCATTCCGTTGCCGTGGCCGGTCGACGCGATCTGCTCGAGAGCCTGGAGAAGATGCTGCGCGAAAGACGTGGCCGTCCGGACCCTGGACGCGGGGCACCCGATCGCGAGGTCCTTCGCGCCGAACAACGGCACGAGCCTGGTCGCCCTGTCGGTGCCGCTGCTGGCCTGGGGCCGGGCTGGGTGCCGAGCAGGCGGACGACGACGTCGCCGCCATCGCGGCCCGCCTGCGGCACCGGTCCTGAGGCAGCGCGGTCATGACCGCGGTCACGAGAGGCATGCGTCATTCAGCGGTCATAACAAGCCCGTGCCGCGGGAACCGGCCACCGGGCCTGCCGGGCACGTGGCACGCCGCGGGCGGACACTGGACGGCATGACCCGTCGGCCCGAGCCCGCAGCGCACCCGGTCGAGCGTCGTGCCGTGCTGCTGGGCATGGCGGGGGTTCTGCTCGGCGCGGCGGGCTGCACCGGCGGCAGCGCCGGGCACCCGAGCGCCGCCGCCACGACAACCGCCTCCGCAACCGGCTCGCCCCGGGCCTCCGCCGCGCCCTCCACGACCGCGACCGCGGCCCTTCCCCGCACCACGCCATGGCGTCCCACGTCCGCCGAGGTGGACCCGGAGGTGAAACGGCGTGCCGTCGAGCTCGTCGAGGCAATCGGCGCCTGGCCCGGCGGGAAGGGCGGCGCGACCGCGGCCAGGGCGAGAGTGGCCGCCCTTCACCTTCCCACCGCCCTCGTGGGACAGGCGGGGCCGTTGCTGCCGTCCGCGGACCAGGCGGTGCTGCAGGTGGTGGACGCGCAGTACGGCGGGATCCTCGCCGACTCGGCGAGCGTGCTCGTGGTGTGCCGGCAGTGGACCCGGCACGGCGGCGCGGTCCGGGCGAACGGCACGACGGTCGACGTGCGACTGGTGCGGTCCGGGACCGGATGGACGGTCACCGCCCTGCACCCGGCCCGCCCCGGCGCCCCGGCGGCCTCACCGCCGGCCGGCGTGCGCAGGGTGCTGGCCGACGACCGGATCGTGCTGCCGCCCGCGGCGCAGGCCGACCTGAAGAGCGGTCAAGTCCACGACAGCGTGCTCACCGCGATGCTGCACCTGGCGGGCACGTACCGGATGAACGTGAGCGTGGTCCGCTCGGGCCACCCGTTGAACGTCTTCGGCAGCGGCCGGCCCAGTGACCATCCGCGCGGCCGGGCCTTCGACGTGTGGCAGATCGACGGCCACGCCGTCGTCGACCCCGGCACACCGCGCACCCTCGTCGAGCGCTTCATGCGGGACGCGGCGGCCGCCGGCTCCTACAACGTCGGCGGCCCGCTCCTGCTCTCCGGCGGCAGCACACCCGGCCAGTTCTTCAGCGACGCCACGCACCACGACCACGTGCACATCGGCTTCCGCAGTTGAGGTCACCGCGTGCCCCGGCTCCGCCGCCTCGCTCCCCGGTGTGCCCGCCACGCTTCGTAGTGGTCGAGGACAGTCTCCTCGATCGGACGGTAGGCCAGGCCCAGTTCGTGGACGCTTCTGGTGTTGTCCACCCGGAACCGGATGCCGAGGTGTTTGCGGATGTAGTCCTGGGTGAGGCCGAAGGCCGGGCCGAGGACGCGGACGGGCCAGTGCGGGAGCCGGGTCCGGGGCAGGCGCGGATCACGCGGGTAACGGGCCCGGATGATGCGGGACATCTCGTGGAAGGACGTCATTGTCCGCGCTGCCACGATGTAACGGCCTTTCGCCGCGGGGTTTTCCGTCGCCGCGACGTGCGCGTCCGCCACGTCCCGCACGTCCGCCGTCGTGAAGCTGAAGTCCGGTGCGCCGTAGAAGAAGTACCCCTTGAACAACTCGTCCAGCAGGAACAGGCTGCCGGATTCCGACGCGGGGGTGAGGGAAGGGCCCAGTACCAGGCCCGGGTTGACGGACACCATGCGCCAGCGGTCCTGTGCAGTCTCCGCATCCCATGCGGCCCGCTCCGCGAGCGTCTTCGCGTAGTGGTACGGGTTGTTGTCCACCGTACTGCTGGTGTTGAAGTACTTCTCCGACAACGTCCCGTCGTCCATGCTCAGTACGTCGACGTAGTCGCCGAGATCGCGCCCACGGTGGAGGTGAACACCAGCTTTTTCACCGTCGGCGTCCGGTTCACGCTCGCCAGGACGTTGCGTGTGCCGCTCACGGCCGGCTCGACCATGTCCCGCCGGCCGTCCTTGATCTTCTCCGGCATGAGGAACGGCGACGCCACGTGGAAGACCACGGTGCAGCCGCTGGTCGCCTCGTCGAAGGAGCGCTCCTTGAGCAGGTCCGCCCCGAACAAGGTCAGCCGGCCGGGGAAGGCCTCCTGCATCTGCCGGAGCGGCCGCACCTTCGCCGCATTGGCGGTGCTGCGTACGGTCGTGTGGACGCGGTGGCCCCGCTCCAGCAGCCGCCGGACCAGATGGCTGCCGACGAACCCGCTCCCGCCGGTCACCGGGACAGTCGACCCCTCGCCTCTGCGCACGCCCTCACCCCTCTGATGTCACGACACGACCTTGGAGACCACCCAGTGATGTTTGCCCAGGCGCCGGGTCCGCCGGAAGCCGTGGCTTTCGAACATCCGCACCGTCCCGTTGTACAGAACCGTCCCGTTGTACAGAAAGGACGCGGAGACCGATCGGCCCTCGACGTCCTCGGGACAGCTCTCCACGGTCCCGCCCCCGAGCCGCGCAATCTCCCGCGGCGCCCCGTCGAGCGCCGTGGAGGCGATCCCGCTGCGCCGGTGTGTGCGGTCGACGAAGAAGCAGGTGATCCGCCAGTCCGGAAGAGCGTCGAGACCGTCGAGACCGTCGAGGTACGCACGCCGGTGTTTGATGCGCGGCAGTTCGGCGGTGGGCCCGAACTGGCACCAGCCCACGCACGTCGGGCCGTCGTACACGAGGGCGGCGTGCGCCCGGCCTTGCCGGACCCGTTGCTCCTTGTCGGACCGGTTCTGCTCGGGGGCCTGCCGCGCCCCACGCCCTCGGCGTGGAAGGACATGCACCAGCAGCCGCCCCAGACGCCGTGGTGACGCTCCAGCAGCTGCGCGAAGTCCGGCCAGGTGGCCTCGTCCAGCGGTCGCACACGCAAGCCGGTCATGGCCCAGAGGCTACCGACGCCGGCTCACGAACGTGCGTGGTTCGCGCGCAGGAGGAGGACGCGGCTCCGACTCCTCGATCAGGAAGAGGCCGCCGATGGAGGCGTCGGTGCCGCGTACCGAGTCGGCGAGCGCTGCTCCGACGGCGTCGGCCAGTGGCCAGGCGGCATGCTTCCTTCGATCAGGTCAGTGTCATCACCAGCGCGGCCACGACGGTGAGCGCCGCCACCGGCACTATGACCAGGCGCGCACGCTCCACCCATGCAGGCAGCCGTTTTCCGCCCCGCACCCCGGGATGATCGTTTCGCCGCTCGGTGTCCGTCTCGGCGAGGGCACGGCCGGGGCCGAGCAGCGAGCGGCACCAAGGACAGTCGCCGTCCTCCCACGCTTTCATGTCGCACTCAACGACCCGCCCCGCCCCGGGCAACGCCCGTGTCCGCCATCGTGATGCCGCCGTCACCGGGCCGTGAGCAAGCGGTGGCCACGTTCTGCCGGTACGGTCACCCCGCAACACGCGCTCACGCCGTAGGGCACCGTGCGTCCTACGATCGGTCACATGAGATCGGTGTCCTGTTACGGAGCGCGATGAAAGGGGGCGTGGCCCCCCGGTCACAGTGCTCGGGGTGGTCGGCGGCACGGCTCCGCAGGGCCATCCCTGGGCACCTGGGCCGGCCTGGGCAACGCGCCCGTCCTGGCGGCGCTGACTTACCGGTCGCCGCCCCGCCGCAGCCGGTGCACGTCGGCCGCGTCAGCCGCCGTGCTCACAGACCGGGAATGCCACGCGGCACAGGGACGGCAGGCACCACCCGCGCTTGTGCACCCCGCACGCCCTCGCCCACCCCGACGGCCTGCGGCCGCACGACCGGCGCACCGTGCTCCTGCCCTCCGCGAGAGGAAGGCAGCGGCGAGCCGACGTCGGCGAAGGAGACCCACTGCACGCGAGACGGCTCGGGCAGGACGGGCCCCGGGGCCTGCGGTTCCGCGACGCGGTGTGGCGGTTCGTGCCAGTGCCCGCTGGTCAGTTCCGCATAGGGCCGGTCCGCAGGCCGAGGGCCGGGCGGGCGCGGCACGCCCCGAGAAGTACTGTCCATGCCCGGGCAACGGCGGTCACGTGCCGTCCGTACTCACCACGCCCAAACGCTCACCGCATCAGGTGAGCCCACCCCACGAACGGGTGTCTTCCGCTCATGCGACAAGCTGCCCGGTGGGTGGGGTTCATTCCTGGGTGGGCAGCCAGGTCCCGTGCAGGCCGAGCGGTACGCGCACGGGAATGTGCGCCCGGGCGACCGGGCCCTGCGCCGGTTCCTCCGCAGGGAAGACCAGCAGGCAGCTGCTGTTGTCCGTGCGGTCGGTCGCGTAGGTCATCCAGTATCCCTGCCGGTCGTCGGCGGTCCCCGGGCGCGGCGCGAAGGACGGCTCGCCGACGGACAGGTCTCCGCCGTACCAGGTCTGGGACGGCGTTCCCGGTTTGCGGGTGTCGTACCAGCGCAGCGCGTCGTACTCGCCCGGCAGCAGCCCCGGCGTGCGTCCGCTGTCCGCGGCGACCGCGACCTGCCGGTGCCGGCGCCCGATGGTCCGGTCGTCGACGCGCGGGAACTCGATGCGGGCGTCGTCCAGGGCCATACGGCGCATGCGTCCGGTGACCGGGTCGATCACGGCCCGCATCAGGCGGCTGCGGTTGCGCTCCTCCGCGGCGTCTCCTCCCAGGGACAGGCGCGACCACTCCACGTACTCGAGCACGACCGTCCCGTCGTGATCGGCCCCGTGGTGATCGGCGTCGTGGTGATCGGCGTCGTGGTGATCGGCGTCGTGGGCGTTGACCGTGTGCCACAGCCAGAAGGCCTCGTCGTCGGCCCACCGCACCGGTGAACCGTTCCGCGGGATCAGCGCCACCCGGGTGCCGGCCTCCGGCCGCCAGGCGATCAGGGATCCGCCGCTGAAGGCCGCGGAAAGGTCGAAGAACACCGGTCCGAGGACGAGCACCACGTACCGGCTGGTGAGGGCCATGTCGTGGATCATCATCGGCTCCTCGACCCCGTCGACGGGGGTCGGGCCCCGGCGGACCGCGCCGGTCGGAGCGATGAGCGACCAGGTCAGGTAGGGCGGCTCGAGGACGTAGCAGAACACCGCCATCTCCCCGGTGACGGGGTCGATCTTGGGGTGCGCGGTGATGCCCGCGGGCAGGGCGCCGTCGAAGGTCTCCTTGCCAACCGTCTCCAGTTCGGGGGTCATGCGGAACGGGCAGTCCGACTCGGCCAGCGCTAGCAGCCGGCCGGCGTGGTGGACCACGTTGATGTCAGGAAGGTTCTTGAAGGTGTGGGCGAGCTCGGGGCCCACCTCGTCGGGGCCTGGCGTGATCATCGACTCGATGCCGCCCCACAGTGCCCGGCCCGACTTCTCCTCCGCCAGGAGGGCGGGGGTGCGGACGAACCGATTGCGGTAGCGGGCCGTGCCCTGCTCGAACCGGACGCCGTGCAGCATGCCGTCGCCGTCGATCGGGAACAGATATGAACCGATCGGCGTGAAGCGCGGGTTGGGGCCGTTGCGCAGGTAGACCCCGTCCAGCTCGTCCGGCAGCTGCCCCTCGACCTTCAGACGGACCTCGGCCACCTCTTCCGTCACCGGGGCGAAACGTCCGGACAGGTGCGCCACCCGCAGGGGATCGAAGGACGGTGCGGCGGGAACGGTCATGACAGCCTCCCAAGGGACACGATCCCAGCGTGGCGGTCCCTTCCCCGGGCCCGCAACGGGGCCGTGCGGCGAGCCGGCCCCGTTGCGCACCGTGCTCAGCGGGAGGTGAGCCGCCACAGATGGTCGTCGGTGGCGAGCGTGCCTGTCGCGGCGAGCGCGGCGAGCAGGGCGCGGCAGGGGCCACAGGGGCGCGGCGGGTGGGGGCAAGGGACGCGCGGCGGGTGGGTTTCATGGGGGACCTCGATGCCGTTGGGCGGGGCAGAGAGGATGGTCAGGAGCTGGCGGGGCAGAGGGGGTGGTCAGGAGGTGGGCAGCCAGACGCGCATGCTGCCGTCCTCGCGATTGGCCCAGGCGTAGTAGGGGATGGCGGTCAGTTCGACGGCGTCGCCCTCCGGCGCGGGGGCCGCGGTGTCGGCGGAGGTGTACGGCCACCTCCTGGCCACCGGCCGCACCCGCATCGCCCACGTCACCGGCCCGGAGCACCACCAGGCCGCCCGCGATCGCGCCCGGCACGTGATCGAGCAACTGCAGTGCGCCTCACGGGAACTGTCCACCGGCCGGGCCCACTTCGGTGAGTGGAGGGAGGCGTGGGGCCGGCGTGCCGCCGAGGCAGTGCTGCGCACGGCACCCGACACGGACGCGTTCTTCTGCGGCAACGACCAGATCGCCCGTGGCGTGGCGGACGCGCTGCGCGAGCGCGGGGTGAGCGTCCCCAGCGACCTCGCGGTCGTCGGCTACGACAACTGGGACACCATGGCACTGGCCTGCCGCCCTCCCCTCACCTCGATCGACATGAATCTGGCGGAGATCGGCCGGATCGCCGCCCTGCGGCTGCTGCGGGCCATCGACTCCGAGCGGGAACCGGGCGTGCACACCGTGCCGTGGCGGCTGGTCGTGCGCGAGTCCAGCTGAGCCGGCGGTCGTGGGTACGCCGATGTGGACGAGAGCGGGTTCAGTCCTTCCCCGGTGTCAGCTCGGCCAGCAACAGCGTCCTGTCGTCGGCGACTTCGTCGGGGGAGGAGCCGGCGAGCAGGTGCCGGCACAGCGACGGCAGGGCGTTCGGGCGCGCGGTGTCCGTCACTTCGGCGCCTGCGTCGAGGGCGTGGGCGAGGTGGGCGATGCCCTGGTCGATGTCGGACCTGCGGGACTCGACCAGTCCGTCGCTGTAGAGCAGCAGCAGCGTCGGCTCGGACAGGTGCAGCACGGTGGGCTCGTAGCGGCCCGTGCCGAGTCCGAGGGGCAGGCCGGCGGTGGTGAGGGCGACGCGTACCGACGGGCCGTCCGGCCCTCGGATCAGCGGCGGCGGGTGGCCGGCCCCGACGAAGGTGCAGGTCTGCAGGTCCGCGTCCCACTCCGCGTACATGCAGGTGGCGAAGGACGCCCCGGGTGTGTCGCTGGCGACGGCGTCGAGGCGGTGCATGAGCTCGGTCGGGCCGATGTCGAGCGTCGCCAGGGTACGGACGGCGGTACGCAGCTGGATCATGGCGACGGCGGACTCCGGCCCGTGTCCCATCGCGTCGCCGACGACCATGGCCAGTCGGCGGCCCGCCCGGGGTAGTACGTCGTACCAGTCCCCGCCGATGATGTTGTCCTGCCCGGCGGGCCGGTAGTTGTGGGCGACCCGGCAGCTTGCGAAGGCCTGGCCGGTGTCGGGGAGCAGGCTCCTGCGGATGGCCAGCGCCGTGCGGCGCTCGCGTTCGTAGCGGCGGGCGTTGTCGAGCGCGACGCAGGCCTGCGCGCCGAGTGACTCCACGGCCACTGCCTCGCTGCGTGCGAAGGGCTCCTTGTCGGGGCCGCGGGTGCAGGCGATGAAGCCGACGGCCGTGCCGCGCAGCCGCAGCGGGACGATGAGGAACGAGGCGGTGCTCAGCAGGGCGTGCACGCCGGCGTCGTCCGGGTCGGTCTTGCGGAGCCTTTCGAAGGTGTGCCGGTCGACGCCGTCGAGCAACTGCGTCTGTCCGGTGGCGACGGCACGGGCGTACGGCGTCTCGCGGGGGAAGACCAGGACCTCCCCGACCGGCAGCAGGTGCTCCCAGTCCTCCGGGGTGTCCGACCCTATGCGCAGGGCGAGACGGCGCGCCTCGATCTGCGGGGGATCGGCCGCCACGCGTGGGTGCTCCTCCAGGAGCCAGCGCTGCAGCAGGTACACCGAGGCCGCGTCGCAGAAGCCGGGTGCGAGGGCGTGGACGACGTGGCGGCCGGTCAGGTGCAGGTCGAGCTCGGAACCGATGGCGTCGGCCGCGGGGGAGAAGTGCGCACGACGGCGGAATGGCGCTGCGGGGGGAGCGTCATCGGGCTGGCTGCGTTCTGTGTTCCGCAGGGTCGTTGCCTTCCGGGTGGGGCCGGTAGCGGCTGGGGCGGGCGGACCGGTGGGGCAGTGCGTCGGCGCATGCCCTGAGCAACTATATGATGCGTAGTCAAGAAGCTTGAGCTGCAAGGGGAGTTGTCATGCCGGACGGGGTCGGTCTGCCACAGGGCGTGGATCCGGGCAAGGCGAGTGTGGCCCGGATGTACGACGCCATGCTGGGCGGTGAGCACAATTTCGCCATCGACCGGGAGGCGGTGGCCGCCTTCACGGCGATCGACCCCCAGGTCCGCACGCTGGCCCGCGCCAACCGTGCCTTCCTGGGCCGTGCGGTGCGGTTCCTGGTGGAAGCCGGCGTGCGCCAGTTCATCGACCTCGGCTCCGGGATTCCCACCCAGGGCAACGTCCACGAGGTCGCCCAGTCCGCCAGCCCCGGCGCCCGGGTGGTGTACGTGGACAACGACCCGGTGGCGGTCGCGCACAGCGAGGCGCTCCTCGCCGGCAACCCGGACGCGGCGATCGTGGCCGCGGACATCCGGCGGCCCGCCGATGTGCTGTCCTCGCCGCAGGTGCGCGGGCTGATCGACTTCGAGCAGCCCGTCGCCGTCCTGATGATCACGATCCTGCATTTCGTCGCGCCCGAAGAGGACCCGGCCGGCATCGTCGCCGCCTTCCGGGACGCGGTGCCCGCGGGCAGCTGGCTGGCCCTGACCCACGCCACCGACCAGGAACGCCCGGACACGGCCGCCGCGGTCGGGCAGCTGTACCGCACCCGGGCCACCTCTCCGGTCACCCCCCGCTCCTACCACGAGATCAACTCCCTGTTCGACGGCTTCGACCTGGTCGACCCGGGCCTGGTCCACGTCCCCCTCTGGCGCCCCGACCCGGAGGACGAGACACCGGAGGACCCGTCCCAGTACTGGGTGTACGCCGGAGTGGGCCGCAAGAGCGCGTAGCGTGGCTCGCGGCCGGGCGGGGTGCCGGCGCCCCGTGAGAGACTCGCTGCGTGATCATCGAACGCGCGTACGTCCACGTCGCCGCGTGCGACGAGGAGCTGTGGCCGTGGTCCGTGCCCTGCGTACGCACGCTGCTGGCGGACGGGCTGCGGTTCACCGCGCCGGTGACCTTTCTCGTCGGTGAGAGCGGTTCCGGCAAGTCGACCCTGGTCGAGGCCCTGGCGGAGGGGTTCGGCCTGGACCCCTGGGGCGGTTCGCACGACTGGCGTTACGCCAGTCACCGCCCCAGGTCGGTGCTGGGCGAGCGGATCCGTTTCGAGGCGGCGCCGCGCGGACGCCGCATGGTGGGCAACTGGTCGGCCCGCAAGGGCTTCTTCCTGCGCGCCGAGACGGCGTTGGACGCCCTCGGCCGGGAAGGGTTCGCGCCCGATGCCGTCAGTCACGGCGAGGGGTTTCTCGCCGCGTTCCGCAGCAAGTTCCTCCAGCCGGGGCTGTATGTGATGGACGAGCCGGAGGCGGCGCTGTCCTTCGCCTCGTGCCTGGAACTGCTCGGACACATCAACCAGTTGGTGAGGCAGGGCGGCCAGGTCATCCGTGCCACCCACTCTCCGCTGCTGACCGCGCTGCCCGGTGCGGAGATCGTCGAGGTGGGCGAGCACGGCATGCGCCGGGTGGCGTGGCACGAACTCGCCCTCGTCGACCACTGGCGCCGCTATCTGGCCGCCCCGCAGGCGTACCTGCGGCACATCCTCGACTGAGCTTCCACGCTGTGCGGCGTCACGCGGGCCGTACCGCGCTGTGGATGGCCTGTGGTCCGGCGTAGAAGATCGACTCCTCGCGTATCGACGCCCCCGGGCTCGGGGCGTGGACCATCATGCCGTTGCCGGCGTAGAGGCCGACGTGGCCGGCGTCGCCGTAGAAGAAGATCAGGTCTCCGGGCCACAACTCGGCGAGGGGGATCGGTGTTCCGGAGCCGGCCTGGTCGTACGCGGTGCGGGGCAGGACCACCCCGGCGGCCCTCCAGGCGGCCTGGGTGAGGCTGGAGCAGTCGTAGGAGTCCGGCCCGGTCGCGCCCCAGACGCACGGCCTGCCGATCTGCGCACGGGCGAAGGCGAGCGCCTTCGCGGCCTTCCTTTCGTAGGTCGAGCCCGCTGTGTCGCCGATGCCGACGGCAGCTGCGGTGCCGGTCGACGCCGGGCTGCCGAGGGACAGGGCGGTGTCGAGGGCCTGTTCCGGGCCGACGGCGGTGCCAGGTGCGAGGGCCATGCCCGCGTCGACGGGCAGGGTTACGCCGAGCCCCGCCGACTGCTGGTACTGCTGCTCCGGCCCCTGGTAGGGCGTGAGCCAGGATTCACCGGAGGTGAGCCAGGATTCCTCGGCCGGCGGGGCCTCGATCGCGGCCGGTGCCACGCTCTGCTGCGCGGCATGCTGGGACAGCAGCGCGCGGGCCTGGGTGAGTTTCCTCTGGAACTGCTCCTTGGAGGACCGCAGCGCCGGCTGCCGGGGCTGGGCGACAGGGGCCGTAACGACCCTGGCGGGCTCCGCTCGTGTCTCGAACACGGACGGCAGCGCTGCCAAGGGCCCGGCAGCCGACTCCGCCACCGGACCGGCGGTCACCGTGGTGGCGGGCCCGGCGGTCAACTCGGGTATGGGCATCGCTGTGGTGGCGGGCCCGGCGGTCAACTCGGGTATGGGCATCGCTGTGGTGGCAGGTCCGGCCGTCAACTCCAGCACGGAGGGGCCGGGCGTCGCCTCCCGTCCGCGTTCGCCGAGGCCGTCCGCCGGTCGCCTCGCCGGGCCCGCGGGCCGGGAGCGCTCCGGGCCGGGCATGCGGTCCGCCGGCAGGACGGCCGGAACGGTGGGACCCAACTGGGCACGTGCCACGTCGAACCACTGCTTGGCGACGCTCTCGAGAAGCGGATCGGTGCGCCTGGAGCCGTTGCCGGCCGCCGAGTTGAGGCGCGTGCGGCCTCCTTTGCTCATCGCGCGGGTGGCGTTGTAGTTCCCCGTGGCGGTCTCGGCCTGGTCGTAGAGGCTGCTGATCCGCTGCTGAACCTCATCGCGGCTGGGTCCGTTGTCGCCCGCGGCCGTCGTCAGGGCGGAGTTGCGCATGCCGGGAAGGCTGATGCCGCCCGGGCGCGAGGTTCGTTCCGACGCCAAGGAAGACGTACTCCTTCCGTATTCCGCCTACCGAGTTAGCTGTCGGGTTCGGGCGGACGGTCCGGAAGGTGTGCCCTACGGCCCTGCCCTGGCGGGCAGTTGGGCCGATTCACCCCAATGTCGGTCGGGTCCCCGGCTCCGGCCGCCGCAGGGGCGTGCCGGACTCGGCGGAGGTCGCACGATCCGGCGGGTTCACCGGAGGCAATCGAGCGGCCTGGACGTCAACTTAGCGAACATGTGTGCCTCGCGTGAAGGTTGAAGCGCGAAATGTCCGATACATTTATGTGACCTTTTCCTTGTGGAGAGCCGTGGCGCGGCCGGCTCGTACGTGCCGGTACTCACGCATTCCCGACCTCGGCCGCCCTTTCCCGCAGGGCACGGCAAGGGGCCCGCGCACCGGCTGAAACCGGTACGCGGGCCCTGCGACGTCGAGCCGAGCCTGCCCTGTCCGGCCCGCTCGCGCCGCGCGGAAAGCGGCTCTGCCGAGGCCCCCGCCGAGGATCCGACTCCGGCGGGGTTTCAGGGCCCACCCGCTCGGGCGGGCCTTTCATCCTTCGGGGTGGCGAAGAGACCCGGCGAGGGCCGGTGGGCCCCAGGCCGGGGCCGATCGGCCCTGCGTCAGCCGGGCTTGTGCCCCCACTGCGGACCGACCAGGTCCCATTCCCTGCCCCAGGCGTCGATGCGCCGCCGGGTGAGCCAGTACCGTGCCACGGCCCCGGTGCCGAAGGCCGCACCGGCGAGAGCCAGCGCTGCCGCGCCCCCGAAGAAGCCCGCCTCGACCGGCGCCTCGGTGCGGCTGCGGGGCTCGGTGGTCAGGCCGCCCCGGGCATCCGTCCAGACCGTGATCCTGGTTCCGGCGGTCCGCCCGGTGTGCACCATGGTCGTGCCCGTGCGGAAGGAGCCGTCGGGTGGCGTCCAGCGGACCTTCGCCATGATCCGGTCGCCGCTGGTGCCCGGCGAGTTCCGCGGCGGTCCGCGGTACGTCCGTGAGCAGCACGGCGCCTACCGGTTGACGTTCGGCGCGCTGGCGCGTGTACGCCGCGTCGGTCGCGCGGGCGGTCACCAGGCCCACGATCGCGCCGCCCACCACGACGACCAGCCACACGGCCAGCACGATCCACGCCTCGACGACGTCGTCGTGCCGGCGAAGCGGTTGCTCCGCCACCGCCACAGCAGGGTCCTCGTACTCCTGGGCCTTGTGTCCGGGCCTTGTGTCGGCACGCCTGTCACCGGGCATGGGTCCGCACCTCCTTTTCGCCGTCACATACAGCAAGGTGACAGGTGGAGGCGGGCCGTGGCTTGGGCCGGGCGGACGGCATCACAGGGCCGTTCGGGGCCCACTCCTGCGGCCGCGCCCGCCCCGCGTCGGGACGCCGGGCGCGCGCGGGGTGGGGCCGCTCGCCGCCAAGAAGGGGGGCCCGTTCTCCGGCCGGGTGGGGGGCCGTTCTCCCGCGGGGGCCATTCTCCGGCCGGGAATGGGGACGCTCTCCGGCGGTGGAGGGACCGATGGCCCCTCACCCCCGGCCGGCGTCCGCCCGACGATGGAGCGATAACGCTGAACCAGGCGAAAGACGGACTGGCCATGTACCCCAACGACGGTTTCCGCGAACTCGACCGGCAGGAGTGCCTGCGTCTGCTGGCAAAGGTGCCTGTCGGCCGTATCGTCCACACGCGCCAGGCCCTGCCCGCGGTGCTGCCGGTCAACTTCTGTCTCGACGGCGACGGCGCGGTGCTGCTGCGCACCTCGGCCGCCTCGGAACTGGCACGCGCGGTCGCCGGGTCGGTGGTCGCCTTCGAGGCGGACGAGGTCGACGCCGCCAGGAGCTCCGGCTGGAGCGTCGTCGTCACCGGCCGGGCCACCGTGGTGACCGACCCCGCCGAGCAGGAGCGGCTGGCCCGGATCGGCCCGCGCTCCTGGGTGCCGTCGCCCGAGGAGGTCTTCGTCCGTATCCACCCGGAGCTGGTCACCGGGCGCGAGCTGGTCGGCGGGCAGACGCTCTACGGGGTGGACATCGCTCCGTGAGCGGGGCCCTGTCGCCCTCACGAGGGCGCCGCGGCCCTGGGGCGTGGCCCGATCGGCCCTGTTGGGTAGCCGGCGGGTCGGCCGAGGGTGGGGTGATGCGCACCGGCACGCACCACACCCCGACCGCTGTCCCGACCCGGAAAGGAACCCCGGTGTCCGTCGACACGCAGCAGGCGCCCGCCGGGCTCACCGACGACGAGCTCACCCTCCTGGACGCCCACTGGCGCGCCGCGAACTACCTCTCCGTCGGCCAGATCTACCTCATGGCCACCCCCTGCTGACCGAACCGCTCCGCCCGGAGCACGTCAAGCCGCGGCTGCTCGGCCACTGGGGGACGTCACCCGGCCTCAACCACCTGGTCCACACCCATCTCAACCGCGTCATCGAGGCCCGCGACCTGGACGCCCTGTGCATCTGGGGCCCCGGCCACTGCGGACCCGCCGTCCTGGCCAACTCGTGGCTCGAGGGCTCCTGCACCGAGACCTACCCGACATCATGCGGGACGCGGCCTGCATGGCACGCTCTTCAAGCAGTTCTCCTTCCCCGGCGGGGTGCCGAGCCGCGTGGCCCCCGAGACACCCGGCTCGATCCACGAGGGCGGTGAGCTCGGCTACTCGCTCTCGCACGCCTACGGCGCCGCCCTCGACAACCCCGGACTGCTGGTCGCGTGCGTGATCGGCGACGGTGAGGCGGAGACCGGGCCGCTGGCCGCGTCCTGGCACTCCCACAAGTGCCTCGACCCGGTCCACGACGGAGCCGTCCTGCCGATCCTGCACCTCAACGGCTACAAAATCGCCAACCCGACGGTGCTCGCCCGGTTCCCCGAAGCCGAACTCGACGAGCTCCTGAAGGGCTACGGCCACGACCCGATCCACGTCACCGGCGACGACCCGATGGCCGTGCACCGCGCGATTGCACAGGCCATGGACACCGCCCTGGACCGCATCGCCGCGATCCAGCGGGCCGCCCGCCAGGAAGGCGTCACCGACCGTCCCAGCCGGCCGGTGATCGTGCTGCGCACCCCCAAGGGCTGGACCGGCCCGGCGGAGGTGGACGGTCTGCCCGTGGTGGGCACCTGGCATGCCCACCAGGTGCCGCTGGCGGCCGTACGGGACAACTGCGAGCACCTGCGGCAGCTGGAGCAGTGGATGCGCTCGTACCGGCCGAAGGAACTGTTCGACGAGCACGGCGCCCCGCGCGCCGACGTCCGGGCCTGCATCCCCCAGGGCACCCGCAGGCTCGGCGCCACCCCCACGCCAACGGCGGACTCCTGCTGCGCGAGCTGCCCCTGCCGCCGCTGGAGCGGTACGCCGTCGCGGTGGACAAGCCCGGCGCGAGCATGCACGAACCGACCCGCGTCCTCGGCGACTTGCTCCAGGACGTCATGGCGGCCACCGCCGGCCGGCGCGACTTCTGCCTCGTCGGCCCCGACGAGACCGCGACTTCTGCCTCGTCGGCCCCGACGAGACCGCCTCCAACCGCCTCCAGGCCGTCTACGCGGCCAGCGGCAAGGCCTGGCAGGCGGACACTCTCCCGATCGACGAACACCTCGACCGGCACGGCCGGGTGATGGAGATCCTGTCCGAACACACCTGCCAGGGCTGGCTGGAGGGTTGTCTCCTCACCGGCCGGCACGGGCTGTTCTCCTGCTACGAGGCCTTCGTCCATCTCGTCGACTCGATGGTCAACCAGCACATCAAGTGGCTGCGCACCACCCGGCGCCTGCCGTGGCGCGCCCCCATCGCTTCCCTCAACTACCTGCTGACCTCGCACGTGTGGCGCCAGGACCACAACGGCTTCTCCCACCAGGACCCCGGCTTCGTCGACCACATCCTGAACAAGAGCCCCGAGGCGGTACGGGTCTACCTGCCGCCGGACACCAACACCCTGCTGTCGGCGGCCGACCACGTGCTGCGCAGCCGCGACTACGTCAACGTCGTCGTCGCCGGCAAGCAGCCGTGCTTCGACTGGCTGTCGATGGAGCAGGCGCGGGTCCACTGCGCTCGCGGCGCCGGCATCTGGGAGTGGGTCGGCAGTGAGGACGGCTCGCGCGAACCGGACGTGGTGCTGGCCTGCGCGGGCGACGTCCCCACCCAAGAAGTGCTGGCCGCCGCCCAGTTGCTGCGCCGGCACCTGCCCGAGCTGACCGTGCGGGTGCTGAACGTCGTGGACATCGCCCGGCTGCTGCTACAAGGAGGTCGGGACCACGACCACGCCGTTCGACATGGTGGTCCGCAACGACATGGACCGACCACCTGTCCGACGGTTCGCCGAGCATGTCGAGAACCCGTTCGCCGACTACCACCTCGTCTACGCCGTCGTCCTGATCGCCCTGGCGGCCGCGGGTGTCGGCGCGACCCGGGAGCTGGGCCGGATCTGGGCGCGGCTGCCGTTCGTCAGCCGCAACCGCTGGATGCTGTGACGGCCTCGCCGTCCCGGCCGGGGCGCCACCGCCCACACGCGGCGGCGGCCCGTATGTGTGGATGCAAGGGCCTTCCGGCCCTGACCCAGGGGCGAACGGCCCCGGGACACCATGGAAGGACCGAGAGATCATCTCTTGTCGAAAGAAGTCATGGGTGGTGCCGTACCTCTCCCTCGCAGGGCTGTCCGGAGCACACCCGACGCACACCCGACAGATGGTCCGAGTGCCGCGTGAGGAGGCGTCATGAGGTCGGATGACCTCCCGGGGACGCGAGCCGGCGCGCGCATGGTGCAGCTGAGCCGGGAGGAGGCGCTGAAGCTGCTGGCGAGCGTGCCCCTGGGGCGCATCGGCTTCACCCAGCACGCGCTGCCCGCCATCCGGCCCGTCAACCACGTCGTGCACGCAGGCGCCGTCGTGATCCGCACCCACACGGGATCCGCCCTGCTGAACCACTCCCTGCGCACGGAGGTGGTGGCGTACGAGGCCGACGAGATCGACCCGGCCACGCACACCGGCTGGAGCGTGGTGGTCACCGGGCTCGCCACCCGGGTCACCGACCCCGACGACCTGGCCCGCTACCAGGGTCTGCTGGTCCCCTGGATCGACGCCGGGATGGCGTACGTGGTGCGCATCGTGCCGGAGCTCGTCACCGGCTACCGCCTGGAGAGCGCGCCGCCCTGAGCGTGCGGCCGGCCGGTGCTACGGCTGCTGCTCGCCCTGTGCGGCCCGCAGGTCGGCGAGCAGCTCCGCCTGGCCCGCCAGGACGCCGGACAGGATCGTCCGCGCCACCCGCAGCAGCTCGGCCACGTGCGGACAGGTCAGCGAGTAGTACACGGTCGAGCCCTCCTTGCGGGTGACGACCAGACCGGCCCGGCGCAGCACCGCGGCAGGTTCGATGCCCACTTCGGGCAGCATCTCGGCGACCGCGTGCTCGCGCTCGCTCAGCAGCTCCAGGACGCGGATGCGCGCGGGATGGCCGAGCGTCTTGAAGAACTCGGCCTTCAGTTGGTTCAGCGGCGTGGTCACGATTCCCTCGCCCAAGACATCCGACCCGTCCTCGCCGTCCTCGCGTCCGTCACAGCAGGCAGCAACAACATCAAGAATTGCGAAGATGCGCAATTCCGTGCGTGACCCGAACCGCCGAACAGGGCGGCGAGCGCACCCGCGACCACCGCGGTCGCCAGGCCCGCCTCGGCGCCCAGCCCGGAGGAGACGCCGAAGCCGAGGGCGAGCGGCAGGGCGACGATCGCCACGGTCAGTCCCGCGAGCAGGTCGCGGGCGGACTGCGCCGCATGTCGGCCAGATCGGCTCGCGAGGGCAGCAGGGACGCGACCCGGGACAGGCCCCGGCCGCGTGGGGACGTCATCGCGCGGCCCCTCGACTTCTCTCCGGCACCCGGCGCGGGGCGCACGCCCACGGCCGTGACCGTGGATACATGCAAGTTGAGCAAACAAAGCATCTAGTGAATTGCAGAAATTTGCAATTCTTCGCCTGCGTAGTCGACGGGGGTGTTCCGGGCGAATCAGGGCCGATCGGCCCTGGCCCTTGGTCCCGAAAGCGGGGAAGGATCCCCATTGAAAACCGAACGCGGTGACAAGGAGCAACCGATGGCGGACAGCGAGCAGGCCGGCTCCGGCACCCCGATCCGGGTCTTCCTCCTGGACGACCACGAGGTGGTACGGCGCGGGGTGCACGACCTGCTGGACGACGAACCGGACATCACGGTGGTCGGCGAGGCCGCCACCGTCGAGCAGGCCCTGGTGCGCGTCCCCGCCCTGCGCCCCGACGTGGCCGTCCTCGATGTCCGCCTGCCGGACGGCGACGGCGTGACCGTGTGCCGGGAGCTGCGTTCACGCCTGCCCGAACTGGCCTGCCTGATGCTGACCTCGTTCGACGACGAGGAGGCGCTGCTGGACTCCATCATGGCGGGCGCGTCCGGATACGTCCTCAAGCAGATCCAGGGCTTGGACCTGGTCTCGGCCGTGCGTACCGTCGCCCGCGGCCAGTCGTTGCTGGACCCGAGCGCCACCACCAAGCTCATGGCCCGGCTGCGGGGCGGCCAACAGCGGCAGGAGGAACCGGACGCCCTGCCCGGTCTGACCGAGCGCGAGCGGGAGATCCTGGCCCTGATCGGCGAGGGCCTGACCAACCGCCAGATCGGCCAGCGGCTGTACCTCGCCGAGAAGACGGTGAAGAACCACATCTCCCGTCTGCTCGCCAAGCTCGGGGTGGAACGGCGCATCCAGGCCGCCGTCATCGCCACCCATGCCCAGGACCGACTGCGCAGCGAAGGACACTGAGGCCTCCGCCGGCTTGCGGACGGCGCAGGCGCAGACGCCGTCCCGCAGGGCCGAACGTCCCCCGGCCCGCCGCCGTACGGCTCGAACTCACCGAACACGTCGCCGCCCGGTTGCCGCGGAACTGGCCGCCCGGGCGGCCCCGCCCTGCCCGCCGCCGCGTGATCCCGTGTCGTCCCGTTGCCCGGGCCGCTACCGTGACAGGTGAGCGTGACGGCTGTCGGTACTGCGTGGGGGGGGTGGAGGATCAGCGGTGGGAAGCTCCGGGGACACTGGGGAGGCTCGCGTACGGCTGCCCCAGCTGCGGCTGGACGAGCTGCTGGACGAGCTGCAGGCCCGCCTGGACGCGGCCCGCGGCACCCGGGACCGGGTGCACAGCCTGCTGGAGGCGGTGCTCTCGGTCGGCCGGGAACTGGACCTCGAGCAGGCGTTGTACAGCATCGTGGAGGCCGCGGCGACCCTGGTCGACGCGCAGTACGCGGCCCTGGGGGTGATCGGCCCGGACGGCAAGCGGCTGTCGGCCTTCCACACGATCGGGGTCAGTGAGGAGCAGATCGCCCGCATCGGCCCCTACCCGGAGGGCCACGGCATCCTCGGCGAGCTGATCCGCCACCCTGAGCCGCTGCGGCTGGCGAAGCTGTCCGAACACCCTTCGTCGTACGGTTTCCCGGCCCACCACCCGCCGATGAACACCTTCCTCGGCGTCCCGATCCGGGTGCGGGACCAGGTCTTCGGCAATCTGTACCTGACCGAGAAACGCGGGGGGCTGCAGTTCGACGAGGACGACGAGTCGGTGCTGTCGACCCTGGCCGTGGCGGCCGGCGTGGCGATCGACAACGCCCGGCTGTACGAGGAGTCCCGGCTGCGTGAGCGCTGGCTGCAGGCGAATGCGGAGATCACCCGCAGCCTGATGTCCGGCGCCGCGCAGGGAGAGGTCCTCGGGCTGATCGCCGAACGGGCGCGGGAGATCACCGGTGCGGCCCTCGCCGCGGTGGCGATACCCGTGAAGGACACCGACACCCTCACGGTGGAACTGGCCATAGGCCAGGAGGCGGAAGCGCACCGCGGCCTGGTGCTGCCCCTGGAGGGCACTCTCACCGGGGACGCCTTCGTCAAAGGTGCTCCGGTGATCAGCCCGGACGTCACACACGACGAACGGGTCTCGGCCGGCCCCCCGCGGTTCGCCGGCCTCGGCCCGGCCGTGGCCGTCCCCATCGGCTCGGGCGACCGTGTCCGCGGCGTGGTCCTGCTGGTCCGGGAAGAGGCCGCCAGCGAGTTCTCCGACGAGGAGGCGGAGCCGCTGAAGGTCTTCGCCGCACAGGCCGCCGTGGCCATGGAACTCGCGGAACGCCGCCGGGACGCCGAGCAGATCGCCCTGCTGGAGGACCGCGACCGGATCGCCCGGGACCTGCACGACCTGGCCATCCAGCGGCTGTTCGCGACCGGTATGACGCTGCAGAGCGCCGGCCGCTTCATCCAGCACGAGGGGGTCTCGGAGCGCGTGCTGCGGGCCGTGGACGACCTCGACGAGACCATCAAAATCATCAGGTCGACGATCTTCGGCCTGCGCACCCGCGGCGACGACGCGGCTCCCGGCCTGCGGGCCCGTGCGGTAAGAACGATCGGCGAGGCCGCACTCGTCCTGGGCTTCGCGCCCAGCGTGCGGATGGAGGGACTGCTGGACACCCATGTGCCGACGGAGACCGCCGACCACGTCGTGGCCGTCCTCTCCGAGTCCCTGACCAACATCGCCCGGCACGCACACGCCGACCGCGCCGAGGTGGTGCTGGAGACCGACGGGAACGAGGTGCGCCTCACGGTCACCGACAACGGCGTGGGCATCCGGCCCGAGGGCCGCCGCAGCGGCCTGCGCAACATGTTGGAGCGTGCCAGGAACGAGGGCGGGGACATGGAGCTCACCAGCCCGGACGGTGGGGGAACCAGGTTGCTGTGGCACGCACCGCTGAGGGAGGCGCCGGGCCCGTCGGGCGAATGACTCGGCACGGCGCACGAGCCGACGCGGCCTTCGCGTGCCCGCGGTAACCGACCGCTACCGCCCTGCGCCGCCGTGGAGTGATGGACCACCAGTCTCCGGACACCGGTGTTGGTGTTGGTGCTGGTGTTGGTGCTGGTGCCAGTGAAGACCAGGGCCGCCGTCGCCACCGCGGCCAGGAGCAGCAGGCGCCGCCAAGCAGACCCCGGCGGGCGACGCGAAGGCCTCCGCGAGCGCACCCGTGACGACCACCGCCGGCGCTCCGGCAGGGACCTCAAGGACCCGCACCGGTCCGACGCGGCCCGACAGCCGGCCACCGACCGGCCGCGTCGCCACCGCGAGCACGACCAACCGGCCATCCGGTTCGCCGCGTCGGCCGGGTCAGCCCGTAGCCGGTCCTGAGGCACGGCGGACCCGGTCCGCCGGCGGATTCATGGGATCGGACGGCGGTTTCAGGACGCGTCCGGCAGCCACAGGTCGGGGCCGAACACCTCGTAACGGATGCGGCGGGCCGGGATCCCGTGCTCCAGCAGCCGGGCGCGGACGGTGCGCATGAACGGCAGGGGGCCGCACAGGTACACGGTGGCGTCCGCCGACAGATCCACCGCGTCGAGGTCCATCAGGCCGGTGCGGGAACCGGGTTGGGCCGAGCCGGGCCGCGCTCCTACCAGAACTCGGCGTGCCCGTAGGACCGACTGACCGGCCGGCGCCTGCCGCCGGTGGCGCGCCGACGCGCGGCGCGATCGCCGGTCCTCGGCGCCGCGGAGGATCGCTTCCGGACCAGTCCCGTGGCTACTGACCGGACGGGTGCGGAACGGTGATGACCGGGCAGCGGGCGTGGTGCAGTACGCCTTGACTGACCGAGCCCAGGAGCATGCCCCCGAAGCCGCCGTGCCCCCGGGTGCCCACGACCAGGCCGAGGGCATGCTCGGAGGCCTCGGTCAGGACCTGCACCGGGTGTCCCCGTACCACCTCCTGGTGCACCTCGACCTCCGGATGTGCGGCGGTGCGCCCGGCCACCGTTTCCGACAGCAGCCGTTGGCACTCCTGAATGGCCGCGTGCTCGTTCAGGACTCCGAGCAACGGAGGGTGCCAGACGTACAACGCCCGCAGGACCGCGCCGCGCAGGGCGGCCCCCTCGAACGCGAAGTCGACGGCGGCTGCGGAATGAGGGCTGCCGTCGACGCCGGCCACGAAGCAGGGCGGTTGCTGGGTGACGTGCTCCGGGTTCGTCAACACCACCACCGGGCAGGAAGCGTGAGCGATGAGGGGCAGAGCGACCGCGGTGGAACCGAACATCTCCCGGGCAGCGCTCAGATGCCAGGACCCCACCACGACCTCCGTGGCCTGTCGCGACTGCTCGCGCAGCACCCAGGCCGGATGCCCCTCCGCCAGCAGCCCTGCCGCCTCCACCTGCGGATGCCGGGACTCGACGAAAGAGACCGCGCCCTTCAGCACGCGATCGCCCGCCGTGTGCAGCGCCTCATTCCATTGCTCCCAGGACGGGCGCCCGTCGTCCGGCCGGTACCCGGGGGTCGGCGCGCCCTGCGCAAGCAGCAGGGGCAGCCGGCGCCGCTCCGCCTCGTCGGCTGCCCAGGCGATCGCCAGGCGCCGATCCGGATCGGGGTCGACACCGACCACAATCGGCTTACGGCCATCGGTGTGCGTCATCAACGCCTCCCGAGTGAACTCAGCAGCGATCGGGCAGCCGAGGCAGGTCAGGGTACGGTCGGCGGCGAATTCGTCACCGATTGCGGGAACGGGCCGACGTCCGGGTCTCGTTGTGCGTCCGCTCCCGGCGGAGTACCTGGGCGTTCGGCCGTGGACCACCTCCCATCATTCCTTCGGAATCCGCGGTTCTCCACCGCTGCAACGGCGCACTGCCCGGCTCAGCCTGCCCGGCTCGGCAGCCGGCCGGGTCGTGCTCGTGCTGTGCGCCGTGGTGGCCCGGCGGCGTTGTCCGCACATGGGTCGTGTGGTCCTCTCGCGGGACCGGGCCATCGACCTTCGTGGGACCGGGCCGGGAACCGGAGGGACGACCTCGAGACATTCAGAGCGTCCCGCCGGGCCCGTGGGTTCCCCGCACCACCGCCACGGGGCTGTGCGCGTGGTGAAGAAGGGCGTGGCCGACCGACCCCAACAACAGTCCCGCGAATCCGCCGCGCCCTCGCGAGCCGACGACGGTGAGCTGGGCGGTGCGGCTGGCCTCGATCGGTGCTTCCCGCGTGGGGCCGTGCACGAGCCGGTGTTCCACCTGTACGTCCGGATACCGCTCGCGCTTGCCCGCGATCGCTTCGGCCAGCAGCCTGTCCTCCGCGTCAGCCAGCGCGCCGGCCTTGTTCGCATAGGGCAGGGCCGGGTCCTGGGGGTGGCCAGTGCGCTGTCAGCTTGTCGTACGCCCCCACTGCGGCCCGACCTTCTGCCATTGCGCGTCCCAGGCGCGACCACGGCGCCTGTCGAGGGCGCTGCGGGCCGCGTAGTACCCGCCGACGGCGACTCCCATGAGGGCGAGGGAGGCCGACGTGCCGGTGGCGGCTGCCTGTGTCGTGGCCTGGGCCGGCGTCGTCGGCTGGATCGTGAGCCGGTCCTGTCCGTCGGTCCAGACGACGATCCGGTCGCCGACTGTCAGCCCGGCGTCGACGAGGGTCCGGTCCGAGTGCCGGGTGCCGTCCGGCGCGGTCCAGTGGACCGTGGCGAGGACCCGGTCGCCGCTCGTCCCGCTGTTCTTGCCGCCGGTGCGCGTGGCGTCGCCGACGAGAACGGCGGTGGCCGGGTGCCGCTCCGCGCGTTGCTGGGCGAGGGTCTCCACGGTCGCCTGCGCGCTCACCACCCCCGCGAAGGGGCCTCCCACCACGATGACCGCCCAGGTGGCCAGGAGAACCCAGCCTTCGAGCACGTCTTCCCGGCGGCGCAGCGGGTTGCGCCGCCAGCGCCACAGCGACCGCCGGGTCCTTGTCGTCACCCGCATCCTGCTCACCTCCGGCTGTCACCCCCCAGCCTCACGCGGCGGACAGCCGTGGGGCAGGGCCGTCCGGGCACTGCTGCGCGACGTCCGAAGGCCATTCGGCCCCAGCCGCGTCGACGCCGAGTGGTCCCGGCCGCTGCCCGGACGGCAGGCGAGGGCAACGGCGTCGCCCCGGGGCGGGCGGGCCGGTTGCGCCTGCGGCGCCGGCCGGCCGTCGCCGTGCGCGGCGCGGACCTGCTGGAACGGAACCTCCGCCTGCTGGCACCACGGCGCTGGACCACGCCGAAGCCGCCTACCGGGAAGCCGTGCAGGCCGGGGCGGAGTACGCCGTCGCCCGCACGGCCGCCGCGCTCGTGGTCGGAGAGGCCGCGCGGACCCGGCAGCGCGTGCGGGCGCTGCGCCGCCACTGGATCCCGCGGCTGACCGAAGAACTGGCGGCCGCCGACCAGGCGCTGGAACAGACCGAGCACGAGGAGTCGGTGCGGCGCCGCTGGGCCGCGGGCGAGGCGCCGTAGCGCGGTTGAGCGGGAGCAGTTGATCCCGAAGGACCTTCGGAAGCGGGCGTGGACTGTTCGGCCCCAGACGCAGCTGGGGGAGCAGCGGTCGACTGGGAAGTGCCCGGGGCGTTTGCTCGTCCCACAGACCAACCGAGGACTGGTCGTATGCGGTACTCCACTGTCGGCGACGTCATGACGCGTCAGGTGGTCACCGTGCGGCCCGGTTGCGCCTTCAAGGAAGTGGCGCGGCTCCTGGACCGCCACGGGGTCACGGCGGTGCCCGTCGTCGACGACGAGGGGCGTCCGGTCGGTGTGGTCTCCGAGGCGGACCTTCTCCGTCACGAAGCGGGCCGCGGACTCGTCGTGGCCGATCCCTCTCGGGTGCACGCCGAGACCGTCGCGGCCCTGATGACCTCTCCGGCCGTCACAGCGCGCCCGGAGTGGAGCATCCCCGAGGCCGCCAGGACGATGGAGCGCCACAGGGTCGAGCGGCTGCCCGTCGTGGGTGCGGACGGGCGACTGGCCGGCATCGTGAGCAGCCACGACCTGCTGCGGCTCTACCTGCGCAGCGACGCCGCCCTTGCGGACGAGATCCGCCACGACGTCCTGGAACGCATCCTGGGACTGGCCCCCGGCCGGGTCCGGGCCACGGTCCACGAAGGAGTCGTCACCCTGACCGGACGGGTCGACGCCTCCACCGATCTCCCCGTCGTCGTGCGCCTGTGCCGCTCGGTCGCCGGCGTGGTGGCGGTCCATCCACGCCTCACCTGTGCCTACGCCGGCGCCGACCTCGACGTCGAGCCGCCGCGGACGGGTGAACGGCGTGCCGCCGGCGGCCGGGACACCCGGCGGCACCAGCCGGCCGCGACGGCCGACTCAACCGGCAAGGAGCCGAGATCGAGATGAACATCGAAACGCGCTGCGGTCGCACCATCCACGTGACCCGCTTCGCACCGCACGGGCTGCCGGCCTCCATGGGGCGTGTCGTCCTGGACACCTCCTGCACGCCCCAGGACAAGGGAGAGCTGTGGGCGTCGCTGACGCCCGAGGAGGCCAGGCGTCTGGCGGGCCTGCTGCTCTTCCAGGCCGCGGCGGTGGATCCCGGACCGGCCGGCCCGTCCGGACGCGTCGAGGTGGTGCCCGTCGCGGGCGACGCCTACGAGATCCGCGTCCGCGGCCACGTCCTCACCGTCGATCAGCCGCAGTCCGACGGAGGCAAGGACACCGCACCCACACCCGTGGAGCTGTTCGTGGCGGCCGTCGCCTCCTGCGCGGCGCACTACGCGGGACGCTTCCTCGACCGGCACGGCATCAGCCGCGACGGGCTGCACGTCCGTGCGCAGTTCCGCATGGCCGAGGACCGTCCGGCCCGCGTGGCTGCGCTCTCGCTGTCGGTCCGGGCTCCCGCCCTGCCGGAGGAGCGGGTGCCCGCACTGCGCGCGGTGGTCGCCCACTGCACGGTGAGCAACACGCTCGCGCACGCACCGGCGATGCACCTTGAGGTCGGGTGCGGCGTGGACGAGGAGCCGGCCCCGGTACCGGAAGCGAGCCGGACGTGACCGCACACGCGACGACGTCGGCTGCCCAACCTCCGGTGAGCGTGCAGGCGACCCCGGAAGCCCCGCTGTCGCGCCGGCTGTGGCCCGTGAAGTGGACCCTCGGTATTCCGCACTGCGTCGGGCCGGCCTTCCTGAGGGCCACCCGTGCCGTGCGCTGTGTCGCGGCGGCAGGCGTACGGTCCGGGTGCCCGCTGCCGCGAGGGAAGAGGGCCCCACGGCGGAGGTCAGTGCGCCGGGCCCTGGTCCTGCCGGACCACGACCACCGGACAGGCTGCGTGCTGGGCGCAGCGCTGGCTGACGGAACCCAGCATCGCCCGGGCGAAGCCGCCGCGTCCGCGTCGGCCCACGACGAGGAGGTCCGCCCCTTCCGAGGCGCGGATCAGCACCTCCGAGGGGTCGCCCTCGACGAGGTGTTCCTGCAGTCCGGCGGGGCGCTCGTCCGGGAAGACGGTGCGCAGCTCTTCCGTGAACCGCTCGCGGGCCTGCTCCAGGTCGAAATCGGGATCGATGGCAGGTCCGCTCCAGCCGACGGCCGAGGGCGTGTCCCAGGCGTGAATCGCCTCCACGAAACCGTCGACGAGCTGCGCGTACCGTGCCGCCCAACGCAGCGCCGCATACGACGACGGGGAACCGTCCACGCCCACTGCCACCCGGGGTACCGGCTCAGGGGGTTGCATGGCCACCTCACTCAGCAGTTGTGGTCTCTACGTCCACGCTGCCCGGCCCCGCACAAGTGCGCCAGCCGGGGAATCCCGCCGACGGCGGGTCAGCGGGCGGACCCGGCCAGGGGAGGAGCCAAGCCGTCCCGGAGAGTGAGGCGCTTTCCAACCTCTGAGGTCAGACGGGACAAGGCTTCGGAGACCTCGGGTTCGGGCGGTCGCGGGGCGAGGATGCGGCGGGCGTCGTCGGGCAGTGCGGCCAGGTCGGCCACCAGGCGTCCGTGCGCCGCTGCGAGGGTGTCGGGCGGGCCGGTGCGGCGACCGTCCTGCATCACGGTGTGCAGCAGCGGTTCCGCCCCCGCTGGACACCGCTCGTCCCACAGGGCGATCACGTCGGGCCCGCCGGGACGGCGGAAGATCTGTTTGCGCCCGGGAGCCGTGTCCTTCGCCGAGGACAGCTTCATGACCGGACGCCCGTCGTACTCCACGAGTTTGTAGGCGGAATCGAGGTAGGGCGCGTCCGCGGAGGTGCCGATGCGCGTGCCGACCGCATACACGTCGATGGGCGCGCCCGAGCGCACCAGGTCGTGCACGCGGTACTCGTCGAGGCCGCCGCTGGCGATGATGCGCACGTCCGCCAGGCCTGCGGCGTCCAGCACGCTACGGGCCCGGCGCGCCAGGCGGCCGAGGTCGCCGCTGTCGAGCCGGACGGCACAGCCGGGACCCCGCCCGATGTCCCGCAGGACGCGAGCCGCCGTGCGGACGCCTTGGACCGTGTCGTAGGTGTCGACGAGGAAGGTGACGGGGCCCGGGTGGGCGCGCGCGAAGGCCCGGAAGGCGCTCTCCTCGTCCGGGAACGCCTCGATGTAGGAGTGCGCCATCGTGCCGGACGCGCGCAGCTCCCAGCGGACCGCGGCGGCAACGTTGCTGGTCCCCGCGAAGCCGGCCAGGGCCCCGACCCTGGCGGCCTGCAGACCTGCGGAGGGGCCGTGTGTACGGCGCAGCGAAAAGTCGATCACCGGGCGCCCGGCCGCGGCCAGGACACAGCGGACGGCCTTGGAGGCGACGCTCGTCTGATGGCTGACCAGATTGAGAAGAAACGTTTCGCCCACAGCGCGTGGCGCTCCGACGAGAAGGTGCCGCGCGGCACGGGGTGCTGGAGGACGGGCCGGCCCGGGCGTCAGTCCGGCTGGCGGGCGACCCACCTGCGGTAGGCCGCGACAGCGGTCGGCAGGGTCGGGAAGACGAGGCCCGTTCCGACGGAGTCGGCCAGGCCGTAGGCCGCCAGGTCGGCCAGGAGTTCCTGCTTCACGCGGGCCAGGGCGAACATGATGCCGCGCCGACCGAGTTCGCGGCGCAGTTCGTCGACCGCGTCCAGAGCGGTGATGTCGACCTCCACGTTGGCCTCCATGTTGAGGAGGAACCAGCGGACCGGTGAGGTCTGTGCGTCGACGGCTGCCAGGGCGCGGTGCCGGAAGTTCTCCGCGTTGGCGAAGAACAGCGGCGAGTCGTAGCGGTACACGAGCAGGCCGGGGATCGGACGGGCCTCGGGATAGTCGTCGATGTCGTGCATGCCCGCCACGCCGGGCACCAGTCCCTCGATCGCGTCGTGCGGGCGCGCCACCCTCGTCAGCAGTTCGGCCACCGACAGGCCAACGGCCACCAGGACCCCGTACAGGATGTCCAGGGCGAGCACGCCGGCCAGACAGCCGAGGGCCAGCAGAAGCTCTCTGCGGCGGAAGGACGCCAGCCGCCGGAAGCCCGTCAGATCGATCATGCGGACCGCGGCGTAGACGACGAGTGCGCCCAGCACGGCGGAGGGCGTGCGGGTCAGCAGCGGGCTGAGGAAGAGCAGCACGGTCAGCACCGCCGCCCCGGCGACCAGGGAGTAAACCTGACTGCGGGCGCCCGTCGAGGCGGCGAGGGCGGTGCGGCTGGCGCTGCTGCTGACCGGGAAGCCGTGCAGGCAGCTCGCCCCCAGGTTGGCCGCGCCCAGGGCGAGGAACTCCTGATCGGCGTCGAGGTCGGTCTCGTCGTGGCCGGCGAACGCCCGCGCGGTGAGGATGAAGTCGGTGTAGGCGACGAGGAGGACGCCGAGTGCGGGCAGTACCAGGTGCGGCAGCTCGCTCAGCTCGGGCAGGCCGGCCGCGGGCAGCCCGGCCGGCACGGCGCCGATCACCTTGATGCCGTGCCGGCCGTCGAGGTCGAAGGTCACCACGGCGGCGGTGCCCAGGACCAGGGCGAGCAGGGGGCCGGGGACCGTGCGGAAGTGCCGCGCCACCGTGAGGAGGAACGCGAGTGTCACGGCGGCGAAGACCACCGTGGGCGCGTGAACCTCCCCGATGTTCCGTACGAAAAACCACAGTTGGGGGAAGAACTCCGCCCCGGTCGTCCGCACTCCGGTGAGCCTGGGCAGCTGATCCACCGTCATGATCAGCGCCACGCCCGCCAGATAGCCGATCAGGACCGGGCGGGAGAGCAGATCCGCCAGGAAGCCGAGCCGGACCACCCGCGCCACCAGGCACAGCAGTCCCACGGTGGCCGCAAGAGCGGCGGCCAGGGCGGCGTACCGCGCGGGGTTTCCGGCGGCGAGCGGGCCGACCACGGTCGCCGTCATGAGGGCGGTCGTGGACTCGGGGCCGACGGACAGCAGGCGTGAGGAGCCCAGCAGTGCGTACAGCGCGAGCGCGGGCAGGATCGCCCACAGGCCCGAGACGGGCGGAAGTCCTGCCACGCCGGCGTACGCCATGACCTGCGGCACGAGATACGCGGCCACGGTGAGGCCGACCAGCAGATCGCCCTTCAGCCAGGTGCGCCGGTAACTCAGGAGGGCGTCGAGCCCGGGCAGCAGGCGGCGCCACCGTGGAACGTGCCTGCCCGAATGCCGGAACATGCGCCGCCTTTCGCCGTCCGATCTCAGGATCCTCCCGGACGCGACCAGCCGCGAGACATCCATCCCAGCCCGGCCACCGGGTTCCTCGCACGGAGCCGAACGGACCCTGCGCACCGGGCTGTTCAGTCCCACGATCACGGACCTTCGGCACCCGGCGCGGGCCGGCGCGGACGGCGAGAGTGGGCCGTGTCAGGCACCAACCCGACCGTCCCCGAAGGGAACACCGCCATGGCCGTGCACGAGCACCCACACCGGAGTGCGGGCTTCCACCTGCCGTCGATCCGCAGGCACCGGACCGCTTCCGCACCCGGGCCCGCCGCGCCGACGCGCAGCGACACGCACACCGCGCAGGCCTACGTCTTCGGGTCCGTGCGCCTGCTGATGGGTTTCGTCTTCCTGTGGGCCTTCCTCGACAAGACGTTCGGCTTCGGCTACGCCACCCCGTCCGGCAAGGGCTGGTTCGACGGGGGTTCGCCCACGCGGAGGGCGACGGGCCGCCGCCGAAAGGAGGCGGACCGCCATGTCGAGCAAGTCGCTGGTCGCCTACGGAACGACGAACGGGTCGACGGCGCAGATCGCGGAAACCGTGGCCGAGGTCCTGCGCAAGGACGGGCTCGCGGCTGAGGCGCTGCCCGCCCGGTCGGTGACGAGCGTGGCGTCGTACGACGCCGTGGTGGTCGGCCGACGCCCCGGTGGTCGGCGGCGGTCTGTATGCCGGTCGCCGGCACAAGGACGCCCGCCGCTTCGTGCGGCGTCACCGCCGGTCCCTGGCCCGACGCCCGCTGTGGCTCTTCAGCAGCGGGGCTCGACACCTCGGCATCGGAGCGGGACATCCCGCCCGTGCGCGGTGTGCGGCGCACCATGATGAAGCATCAGGGAGCACGTGACGTTCGGAGGCGTCTCGAACAAGGAGCCAAGGGGCGCATCGCACGGATGATCGTGTGCTGCGGAAAGGGCGGGGACTTCCGCGACTTCGCCGCGATCGAGGCCCGGGCGGACCGTGTCGCCGAGGAGCGGACCGGTGGAGAGAACCGGTAGCGGAAGGGGCGCTGACGGTCGTGCCCCGGTGTTCGGGCACGACCCGGGCACCGGGGGCATTCAGGCCCCGGACCGGGTGGCCGTGGTCAGCCAGGCCAGGGCGCGGCTGACGTCGGCGAGGGACACGATGCCGACGAGGCGCCCGTCGTCCAGCACCAGGGCCCTGCGTTCCCTGCTCGCCTCCAGGCGGGGCAACAGGTCGACGACCGGTTCGTCCGGAGTTGCCGTCGTGACCTCGGACAGCGGGCGCATCAGGTCCGCGACGGTCGTGGTCGAACGGGCCTGGGGCGGTGCCCGGTCGACGAGGTTCACGGTGATCAGCCCGGCCACCGTGCCGTCCGGGGCCACGACGGGGAAGGCCGAATGGCGGTAGTGGCCGAAGGGGCCTCCGGACAGGAACTCTTCGACGGTCGCCGTGGCCGGGACGGTGACCGGATCGCGCGTCATGACACGGCTGACGGGAATGCCGCCCAGTACGCCGCCCAACTCGGCCTGGCGGGCTTCGGCGGTCGCGGTGGCGATCAGGAACCAGCCGATCAGTGCCGCCCACAGCCCGGACAGATTGCCGGCGAACAGGACGGCTGCGAAGCCGGTGATCACCATGAACCAGCCCAGGGCCCGGCCCGCGGCCGTGGCCCCGCGGGTCGCGCGGAGGCGGTCGCCGGTGCGGTGCCACAGGAACGCGCGCAGCAGCCGCCCGCCGTCCAGCGGGGCCGCGGGCAGGGCGTTGAAGACCGCCAGGACGATGTTGATGGCAGCCAACCAGGCGACCGCCTCCACCACGAGTCCCGAGGTGTGCAGGACCTCCAGCCACAGGGCCAGGCCGGTGAACACCCCGCCGGCGACCGCGCTGGTCAGGGGGCCGACGGCGGCGATGCGCAGCTCGGCACCGGGCGTGGGGGCCTCGGTGTGGAGGCGGGCGGCGCCGCCCAGCATCCACAGCGTGATGCCGTCGACCTGAACACCGTTGCGGCGCGCGACGACCGCGTGGGCGAGTTCGTGCGCCAGCAGCGAGGCGAGGAACACCACGGCGGTCAGCAGGCCCAGCACCCAGTAGGCCCCGGCGGAGTGACCGGGATGGGCGTACGGGAAGCGGCCCCGTGCCAACATGAGGGCCACCAGGACGACGATGACGAGCACGCTCCAGTGCAGCCCCACACGGACACCCGCGATCCGCCCCAGAGACAGTGTTTCCTTCACCGGACGCCTCGCTCCTGGACTGTGTTCTGCGCCGTCCTCATCGTTCCGCGGCACCTTGGATCGTCGTCACGCCGACCTCATCGGCGGCGCTCCCGTCTCCGGCCGTGCGAGATGGGTGGTGAACCAGTCCCGGGCCAGGTCCGCGACGGTGTCCAGGGTCCCCGGATCGGTGAGGAGGTGACCGGCGTCGGGGACGACGGCGAGGTGGTGTTCGCAGTGCATCCAGTCGGCGGCGAGCCGGTTGAGGCTGAGCACGCGCGTGTCGAGACCGCCGACAACGAACAGGGTCGGGGCTCGTACCCGGGCCAGTGCCGCGGGGCTGGCAAGGTCGGGGCGGCCACCGAGGGAGACGATGGCGCGGATGTCTTCGTCCGCCGCGGCCTCCAGGGCGGCACCGGCGCCCGTACCGGCGCCGAAGTAGCTCAGGGACAGGGCCGATTCCCGGCGGAGCCAGCCGGATGCTGCGCGCAGACGACGGGCCAGCAGGAGAATGTCGAAGACGTTGTGCCGGTTGCGTTCCTCGTCCTTGGTGAGCAGGTCGAGCAGCAGCGTGCCCAGCCCCGCGCGATGGAGGGCAGTAGCAACGTACTGGTTGTGAGGGCTGTGCCGGCTGCTGCCGCTGCCGTGTGCGAAGACCACCACCATCCGGGCCTTGGTGGGCAGCGTGAGCCGTGCGCCCAGTCGCACCCGCCCGGCAGGCACGTCCACCTCGCGATCCGGCGAGGGCGCGTCCGGGGTGGCCGGGGACCGGGCGGCGGTGGTGGAGTGGTCGGCTTCGGCCAGCAGCGCGCCGACCTCCGCGTCGGTCGTCTGGGAGAAATCCCGGTACCAGGCCCCGACGGAACCGAGGTGGCGCAGCGCCTGCGGACAGACGACCTGGTCCGCCACCGCCCGCAGGTGCGGCAGCGTCCGTTCCGGCCCGACCGGGACCGCGAGGACGACACGGGCCGCGCCACGGGTCCGGGCCACCCGGCAGGCGGCCTCGGCGGCGGCACCGGTCGCCACTCCGTCGTCCACGACGACGGCGGTCCGCCCGGCCAGGGGGACGGGTGCGTGACCTGCGCGACAGCGGCGTACACGCCGCTCCAGTTCGGCCCGCTCGGACCGCTCGACGGTCTCCTGCTCGGCGGGGCTCAGCCCGCTCTCGCGGAGCACGTCCTCGTTGAGGACACGGACACCGTGCTCGCCGATCGCCCCGAACCCGAGTTCGGGCTGCCACGGCACGCCCAGCTTGCGGACCACGATCACGTCCAGCGGCGCGTCGAGGCACCGGGCCATTTCGAAGGCCACCGGGACACCGCCCCGGAGCACCCCGAGCACCACCACGTCCGTGCCGCGCAGGTACTCCAGGCGCCGGGCCAGTCGATGACCGGCGTCCGCGCGGTTCTCGTAGCGCATGCGCCACCTCCTCGTGCGTGTTCCGGCAGCGCAGCGGCGGCAGGCCGCCTCACTGCCATTGCAGCGCGTTCCTGCCGGGGGTCGGCAGGGGCGAGCGACCCTGGAAAGGGGCCGTTCGGCCTTTTCACGGGAGCACGAGAAGAGGACGTCCCTCGGCGCTCTGCCGGGGTTTCCGCGGCACGTCCGCCGGTCTTCTGGTCCCAGCGCGGGCCGACCAGGTCCCACGACCAGGCGCTGTCCCAGGCCCGACCGGACCTGGCTCGCCTTCGAGGGCGGGCCGGTCGGCCCCTGGCCCGCGGACCACAAGTCGCTGAGGGGCGCCTTGCGGGCGAGGATCCAGTGGGGCGTCCCGCACAGCGGCCCGGCGCAGTCGAGCATGGCGTTCCGGCTGATGCCGCGGGGACCTGGTGGGGCTCGTGGACATCCTGCGGGAAAGCGGGTCGCTGCCGCGCGCGGGTGGAGCAGGTCGGTCCCTGCCGACGTGATCCGCAGGGCCCTCCGGCGGCGCGATCCCGGCGCGGCGCGAAAGGTCCCGGCCGGCTGCCCGATGGGGCCGACCGGCCCAAGCGGATCACCGGCGTGCCGGACAGGCTGGACCTGCGGGGCAATCCCGGCAGAGTGCCGGAGGTCCGGCTCGCGTCTGCCGACGGCGGTCCGCCGGGTCCTGGATCCCGCTGGAGAGCAAGAGGGTGAGGATCGGCATGAAAGGCTACGTCGTCCACGGTCCCGGACAGTCCGCCTGGCAAGAGGTCCCCGACCCGGGCATCAAGGAGCCCACCGACGTCATCGTGCGGGTCGACGTCGTCACCATCTGCGGGACGGACCTGCACATCCTCAAGGGCGACGTGCCCGAGGTGCGCCCCGGCACGGTGCTGGGGCACGAGGCGGTCGGCGAGATCGTCGAGGTCGGCAGCGACGTTCGCACGGTGCGGCCGGGCGACCGGGTCCTGGTCTCCTGCATCAGTGCCTGCGGGCTGTGCCGCTACTGCTGTGAAGGCATGTACGGCCAGTGCCGGGGCGGCGGGGGCTGGATCCTGGGCCACCTCATCGACGGCACGCAGGCCGAGTACGTGCGTGTCCCCTACGCCGACCTCTCCGTCCACGCGCTGCCCAGCGCGGTGGACAGCGAGGAGGCCGTGCTGCTGGCCGACATCTTCCCGACCGCCTACGAAGTGGGCGTGCTCAACGGGCACGTGCGTCCCGGGGACACGGTGGCCGTCGTCGGGGTCGGCCCCATCGGACTGGCCGCGATCGCCACGGCCCGGCTCTTCGCGCCCGAGCGGATCGTCGCGGTGGACGTGGCCGCCGCCCGCCTGGAGGCGGCCAGGAAGCTCGGCGCCGAGGCCGTGGCCGACGCCAGCGAAGCCCCCGAGCAGCTCATCGCCGACCTCACCGAGGGGCTCGGCGCGGACGTCGTCATCGAGGCGGTGGGCCTGCCGGAGACCTTCGAGCTGTGCACACGCATGGTGCGCCCCGGAGGCCACGTGGCCAACGTCGGCGTGCACGGCAAGCCCGCGACCCTGCACCTGGAAGACCTCTGGATCAAGAACGTGACCATCACCACGGGCCTGGTCGACACCCACTCCACACCCATGCTGCTGCGCATGGCGGCCGCCGGCCGGCTGCCCACCGCGCAACTGGTCACCCACACCTTCCCGCTCAACCGCATGGAGGAGGCGTACGACGTGTTCGGCCACGCCGTCGAGACCGGCGCGCTCAAGGTCGTCCTCGGCGGGCAGCGGCGCGAGGTCGTCGCCGTCCACGCGGCCTGACAGAAGGACATCCGTGCGGCCTGACAGAAGGACATCCGTGCGGCCTGACAGAAGGACATCCATGCGTGACGGGTCACGGCCGAACGGACAGTGCCGAAGGTGGCGGAGGGCTCGCCCGTGGGCGACCTCGGGCGCGGGTGCGGGGGCACGCACGAAACGTGACGGATCCGGACGAGATGGGTCGGATCGCGGAATACGCACACAGCGCGCCCTGGGCGGGGGCCGACGCGACAGCATCGATCCCCTCGGCATCACTGGGCGCCGGATCACGGTCTGATCCGGGCCGTTCTCCGGTGCGGCCGGGACCGACGGCCCTCGTCCGCGGCGCCTGCCCCACGGAGGATGGAGTCAGGCAGCACTGCTGGACCAGGTGAAAGACGAGTCGGCTGATGTACCCGAACGACGGTTTCCGCGAACTTGAGCGGCAGGAGTGCCTGCGGCTGCTGGCCAAGGCGCCCGTGGGCCGTATCGTCCACACGCGCCAGGCCCTGCCCGCGGTGCTGCCCGTCAACTTCTGCCTGGACGGCGACGGCGCGGTGCTGCTGCGCACCTCGGCCGCCTCGGAACTGGCACGCGCGGTCGCCGGGTCGGTGGTCGCCTTCGAGGCGGACGAGGTCGACGCCGCCAGGAGCTCCGGCTGGAGCGTCGTCGTCACCGGCCGGGCCACCGTGGTGACCGATCCCGCCGAGCAGGAACGCCTGGCCCGGACCGGCCCGCGCTCCTGGGTGCCCTCGCCGGAGGAGGTCTTCGTCCGCATCGAGCCCGAACTGGTCACCGGCCGGGAGCTGGTCGGCGGGCGCACCGCGTACGGCGCGTGACGTCCTGCTCGGCCCCGAGGGCGAGGCGGAGGCGGACGCGGTCGGCTACGCCTTCCAGGAGGCAAAGCGGCGCGGCGCCCGACTGCGTGTCCTGCATGCCTCGACCCACCGGCACGGCACCGCCGGACTGCCCTGGCTCCTGCCGGCGACGTGCGGGCCAGAAGCTGGACGCCACCAGGGAGGCTGCCGTCGCCGTCATCGGCGCCCGCCGTGGCATTGGCCGGCTGGACTCGCACCTGGGCCCGGTCACGCACACCCTGCTGCACCGCTCCCACTGCCCCGTGGTCGTGGTAGCGGCACGCTGACCGCCACCGCAGATGAACCGCGACCCGGTACTCCTCGGCTCGACGGGGCCGGTGTCGCTTCGGCCTCGGACGAGCAGGCGCCGGGAGGGGGTGCCACGCGCAGGTGGCGCACCGGGGAACGCTGGACCGGGCCCACCGTCGTGGCCGTGGCCCGCGGGGCGACGTTCAAGGACATCGTGAGGACCATGTGGCAGTGGGGTCAGCGCCCTGCCGGTGCTGGACGGCGAGGGCCACGTCATCGGCGTCATCTCCGAGGCGGACCTGCTGCGCAAGGAGGAGTCCCGCGACACCGAGCCGGACCGGTACGCGCACCTGGGCCGCCTGTCCGACCTGGCCAAGGCGGGAGCGGTGACCGCCGGGGAGCTGATGACCAGCCCGGCGGTGACCGTTCACGAGGACGCCACGCTCGCCCGGGCCGCTCATCTCATGGCCCGGCACAGGGTCAAGCGACTACCGGTCGTCGACGACGACGGCGTACTGAAGGGCATCGTCAGCCGTGCCGATCTGCTCAAGGTGTTTCTCCGGGACGACGAGGACATCGCCGAGGAGGTCCGCCGCGAGGTCGTCGCCGGCCCGGTTCCCGGCCCCGATCGAGTCGGTCGGCGTGGAGGTGCGTGACGGAGTGGTCGCCCTCACCGGCCGCGTCCGCCACACCTCCCTGGTGCCCATCGCCGTACGCCTTGTGCGGGCCGTCGAGGGGGTGGTGGACGTGCACTGCGCGCTCACCGGGCCGCTTCGGCGTCCGGATCTGGCGGACGGAGACGAAGCCCGACGGCTTTCGGGATCCGGCCACACACCATGACCCGTCCTGGCACCCGGTCGCCCAACGCGGGTCGGCCTTCACCCGACCCGCGTTGGGCGACGCCGACCGCGTCCATCGGTGCACACAATCCGCACATCTGCACCGCGGGCCCGCAGCGCCAACAGGCCCGTCATTGCGGTGCACTGCGCGCCGAGCCGCTCGCGAGGTGGCAGTCGACGTCGACGACGCCCTCGACGGCGCGCACCAGGCGGGCGGCGACGGGCACCAGGGAGGTGTCCCGGATGCGGCCGGTGAGCGTGACCACGTCGTCCAAGACCTCCACCCGGATGGGCTCCAGAGGGGCGGGGAAGAGGTAGGCGACGATTTCCCGGCGGACCTCTTCGGCGATGTCCTCGTCCGTCCGCAGGAAGACCTTCAGCAGGTCGGCCCGGCTGACCAGTCCGTCGAGGAGTCCCTCGTCGTTGACGACGGGCAGTCGCTTGACCTTGCGCTGGGCCATGATGCGGGCGGCCTGGGCAAGAGTGGCGTCGGCGTGGACGGTGACGGCCGGGGTGCTCATCAGCTCCTCGGCGGTCAGCCCTCTCGCCTTGGCCAGGTCGGACAGGCGGCGCAGCTGGTCTGGCGGTCGGGGTCGGTGTCGCGGAACTCCTCCTTGGGCAGCAGGTCCGCCTCGGAGACGACGCCGATCACCCGGCCCTCGCCCTCCAGCACGGGAAGGGCGCTGACCTTCCAATGCTCCATCAGCTTGACGATGTCCTTGAACGGGGCCTCACGGCCGACGGCCACGACGGTGTGCGTCTTGACGTCGCTCACGATGTGCGGGCTGTCGTGCATGTGTTCTCCTCGGGAGGTCAGGTGCGGTCGATCATGAGGTCGAGGAAGCGGGTGGAACAGGAGATGCACGGGTCGTGAGGGCGGATGGCCGCCTGCGCAGCTGCGTCAACTCCCGTACCGAAAGCAGGGATCGGGCCCGGTCCCAGCTGGTCACGGGGCCGTCGCGGCACATCGGCACACCGCCCACCCGGCAGTGGCCGCAGTGCCCGGTGGCGCACCGTGGGCCGTGGCGTTGAGCGGGTCGAACCGCGCGCGGTTCAGCCGGGTGGTGACGACGCCGACGTGGCCCGGTCGGGTGGGGGAGGGGCGATGTGTGGTCCCGAGGCGATGATCCGCGCCACCACCCGGGGGCCACCGCGGCCTGCCCGCGCACCGCATCCGGGACTCGCTGAAGCGCACCATGCGCTCGTGTGGACCAGCTCGTGACGGTCGATGGCGGACACCGAGACGGGGATCTCCCCGACCCCGCAGGCGTACACTATGGCGAACTGCCCAGGTGCGAAGGGAGCGAGAGCCGTCGGACCCGCGGGCGTGGGCGAGGCTGACCGTGTCGGCCTTCTTCTGGCGCACCCGGGTCGCCCGGTACGGGAGCCCAAGCCCGCTCGTCACCTGCTCCCACTGCCGTAGGGGGCGTAGAGGTCGAGCAGCCGGATGCGGGCAGAGTGAAACAGCCGATGGGCGACCACGCGGCCGACCCAGACGGCGATGGCGCGGCCGAACTCCGGATCCTGGGCGCACAGCGCCCGCACGCTGTCCGCGTCGAACTCGTAGGCCCGCACCGGGCTCATGGCCTCGGCACCCAGCTGCCACGTGTAGGGCGGGAAGTGCCAGGACCAGCCGACCAGTTCGCCGTGGCCCAGCGACTCGATGACGGCGGCCCGCCGGCCGGGGACGTGCAGGTCGAGGGCGACGGTTCCGGTCCGGATGATCCAGAACCGGTTGGCGCGCCGGCCCTCTTCGAAAAGGCGGGCGCCCACGTCGAAGGAGACCTCGCGGGCGAGTTGCATCAGTCGCTCGCGGTGTGCGGCCGGCAGGGCCGCGGCCAGGGTGGTGGTGGAGGTCATTGCTCCGGCTCCTTTCGTTCCTGCCGCCGCAGCCGGTCGGCGAGTTCGTCGTGCGGCGCCGCTGCTTCCTCGCTGATGTCGATGCCGACCGGGCACCAGCAGACGCAGCGGCCGCAGCCCACGCAGCCTGTGCTGCCGGACTGCTCGTGCAAGGTGGAGAGCTTGTGGGTGAGCCACTGGCGGTAGCGGCTGCGGGCCGAGGCCCGGACCGGGCCGCCGTGGGGGCAGGACAAGTCGAGGTCGAAGCACGAGTCCCGGCGCAGCCGCCACGGCGTGGTCACCAGTGAGGTCGGTGACCTCCTCGGTGGTGGCGCAGTACCAGGTGGGGCACGCCATGCCGCAGGTGTCGCGGGTCAGGCGGCGGGCCGCGACGTCGTCCCAGCGTTCCGCCTCCAGGCTGTCGCCCATCAACGTGCGCAGGTCCCCGGGCGGCAGGGCCCGGCCCGTCCGCTCCCCGGCGGCGTCCACCGCGTTCTGGGCCGCGGATGCGGTCTCCCGGTCGGCCCGGCGGTACGGACGCGGGAGAGGATCTCGTCCCCGTCCTCGCTGCCGACGCCTACGAGGAAGCGGTGACCGGCCTCGTCGACGCGCTCGGTCAGCGCCAGGTCGAAGCCCGCGTCCGCCGCCGGGCCCCTGCCCATGGAGGTGCGCGTGCGTCCCTGCGCGCCCAGGGCCTGGACCAGGGCGGCGGGCCGTTGCTGTCCAGGACGGCGGTCGTCCGGCTGTCTGTCATCGTTCCCCTCCGAGATGGGGTTGCTGATTTCAGCCTGTGCTCGGGCCGGGCGGGACGCCACGGAGGCCCCATCGGAGGTCGTTCGGCCCAAGCAGCAGCCGGGCCGCCCGCCTTGCAGCAGGCGGCTCGTCAGCCTTCGTCGGCCGGCGGACGCAGGCCCGTCTTCGCCGAGAAGGGTGGACCGCATCCGGGCGGACGGTGACGCGCGGCTGCTCTCCCTGTCCGTGCGGCTGCTCTCCCTGTCCCTGCGTCTGCCGCCCCGGGACCCGGACGACGACGGCGGCGGTGGCTTCCTGGCAGTGCCGTTCATGGGCGGCCCTCTTGCAGGACAACACAACGGCAGGCATCGTCCCGCTCCCTCGCCCGGGCTACGCCATCAACCTGTGCCTTGGCTGAGGACCGCAGCAGGGCCGAACGGCCCTGCCAGGGACCCAACCGCCTCTCGCGCCGACCGGCGACGGATGCGACGGTGAGATCGGGATCCTTGGCTGCACCACGTGGCAGCCCGACGGAAGGCGGTGGGGAAAGATGGAACTGCCCTTGGTCGTGGGCGTCGACGGATCGGATTCGAGCCTGACGGCCGTCGGCTGGGCAGTGGGCGAAGCCGCCCGGCACGGTCTGCCGCTGCGGCTGGTGTATGCCTCCCTCTGGGAGCGCTACGAAGGCACTGTTCCGTCGGGCAGCCTGGATCGCCCCTCGGAGCAGGTGATGGCGGAGCACATCGTCGCCGCCGCCGCGGAGCGGGCCCGACTTCGCAACCCGGACGTGAAGGTGTCCACCGACACCATCCCCGAGGAAGCGGCGTCCGCCCTCCTGAGCGAGGGCAACCACGCCTCCGCCCTGGTGATCGGATCGCGCGGCCGCGGTGGGCTGAAGGGGCTGCTCCTCGGCTCGGTCGGCCTGACCGTGGCGGCCCGCGCGCACTGCCCGGTGATCGTGGTCCGCGGTGACGGGGCCGCCCTGGGCGGCACGCACGAGCGGATCCTGCTCGGCGCGGGAGACCCCGACACGAGCGGTGAGGCCGTGCGGTTCGCCTTCCGTGAGGCCGAGGTCCGCGGCTGCACCCTGGACGTGGTGCGTGCCTGGCGCCGCCCCGCGTTCGAGACGAGCGGCGCTGCGGCACTGGCCGAGGAACCGGCGCACCAACACGAGGAGTGGGCTTCCGCCCTGCTCGACGCGCTGCTGCGGGACGCGATGGCCGACCACCCGGCGGTCCGGGTGCGCCGCACGACGGTCGAGGGACCGGCTCACAAGGTGCTTGCGGACCGGTCGGCCGCCGCCGACCTCGTGATCGTCGGGACACGGCGCAGGGTGGGCCACTTCGGCCTCCAGCTCGGCCGGGTGAGCCACACGCTGCTGCACCATGCGCAGTGCCCGGTGGCGATCGTCCCGGAGCGGGTGTGAATTTCACTCGTCCGTGGAGCTGCTGGAAGCGGGGGCGCTCTGCGACGGCCCGTCGCGGGTTCGTGATGGGCCGTCGCAGCGGATTGCCCACGTCCTGGGAGAACCGCTCGAAGGGGGGACCACCGCAGTGACGGGCTGGACCTGGGAGTACGACGGTTACGACGCCGAGGAAGAGCGCCTCAGGGAGTCGTTGTGCACGCTCGGCAACGGCTGCTTCGCCACCCGCGGGGCGCTCCCCGAGTGCGCCGCGGACGACGTGCTCTACCCGGGGACCTATGCGGCCGGATGCTACAACCGGCTCACCTCCCGTGTCGCCGGCCGCCAGGTCGAGAACGAGGACATGGTCACCCCCCCGAACTGGCTGCTGCTGCACTTCCGGCTCGTCGACGCCGCATGGCTGACGCCGGACACGGCGACGGTGCTCGACCACCGTCAGGTCCTGCACTCGGGCTCGGGTCTGCTGGACCGCCGGACCCGGTACGGGCTCGGCGAGGGGCGGGTACTGTCCGGGCGCCAGCAGCGTCTGGTGCACATGGCCGATCCCCACCTGGCCGCGCTGCGCACCGAGTTCACGGCCGAGGGCTTCGCCGCGGAGCTCGATGTCGCGGCGGCGCTCGACGGGGGCGTCACCAACGCCGGCGTGCGGCGCTACCGGGGCCTGGAGGGCCGCCACCTGACCCATGTGCACACCGGCAGCGCCGCGCCCGACACGGTGTGGCTGCGGTGCCGGACCCGCACCTCGGACATCAGGATCGGCATCCCCGCCCGCGTGAGGGCCGACGTGCCGGTCGCCGGCTGGCACGAACACCCGCGGGCCACGCAGGGAATGCGCCTGCACCTGAGTCCTGACCGCGACGGTCACCGTCGACAAGACCGTCGCCCTGCACACCTCACGCGACACACCTCACGCGACCCCGCGATCAGCGACCCCCTGCGCGCCGCCGTCGAGAGGCCGGCGCGGCGGCCGGCTTCGACGAACTGCTCGAGACCCATCTCACGGCCTGGGACCAGCTGTGGCGCCGGGCCGGCATCGACGTCCCCGGGGAGCCGGGCCACATCCTGCGGCTGCACCTCTTCCACGTGCTGCAGACCCTCTCCCCGCACACCGCCGACCTCGACGTCGGAGTGCCGGCCCGGGGTCTGCACGGCGAGGCGTACCGTGGCCACGTGTTCTGGGACGAGCTGTTCGTCCTGCCGTATCTGAACCTGCATTTCCCCGAGGTGTCCCGCGCCCTGCTCCGCTACCGTCACCGGCGTCTGGAGCAGGCCTGCTCGGCGGCACGCGCGATCGGCCGGCGCGGCGCGCTGTATCCGTGGCAGAGCGGCAGCGACGGACGTGAGGAGACGCAGCAGCTGCACCTCAACCCCCGCTCGGGGCACTGGCTGCCGGACCATTCGCGGCTCCAGCGCCACGTCGGCTCGGCGGTGGCGTACAACGTGTGGCAGTACTGCGAGGCGAGCGGCGACGCGGAGTTCCTGCACACCAAGGGTGCCGAGATGCTGCTGCAGATCGCGCGCTTCTGGGCGGACTCGGCCACCTACGACGAGAGCCTGGGACGGCACCGCATCCGGGGCGTGGTCGGGCCGGACGAGTACCACGACGCCTACCCGGACGCCAGGGAGCCCGGCCTCGACGTCAACGCCTACACCAATCTCACCGCCGCGTGGGTGCTCACCCGCACGCTGGAGGTGCTGCGGACTCTTCCCCAGCCACGCCGACGCGAACTCGTCGAACGCACCGGCCTGGACGGCGGGGAGCTCGAACAGTGGGATGACGTGTCCCGCACCCTGCACGTGCCCTTCCACGACGGCGTCATCAGCCAGTTCGAGGGCTACGGCGACCTCGTCGAACTCGACTGGAGCGACTACCGGAAACGGTTCGACGACATCCGCCGCCTGGACCGGATCCTGGAGGTGGAGGGCGACACCGTCAACCGCTACAAGGCGTCCAAGCAGGCCGACGTACTGATGCTCGGTTACCTCTTCTCCCCTGCTGGTAACCCCGGGTATCAGAACCTGCGGAGTGGGGCTCCCTCAGCGTTGGTTCCTCGACATGATGGCGGCTGCTCAGCCGGCGGTCATCAGACACACCACGGCCTGATCAGTGAGGTGCGGCGTGGCGCGTGTGCAGACCTGTGATCATCGTGTGGATGAGCAGGTCGTAGCTTTCGTCCAGGTTTTCCGGGAGCCCGAACGCGCCTTCGGCCTCCAGAACCGCGAAGCCGTGGACGGCCGCGCGCAGGCAGCGGGCTGCGTGGATCGCCGCGGAGTTTGCCATGCCGTACGCGCGGAGGGTGGCGAGGATGATGTTGATCAGCCGCGTCCCGGCCTCGGCCGTCCGCGGCTCGGGGGTCTGGATGAGTGCCGAGTAGCGGTTCGGGTGCCGCAGCGCGTAGTGCCGCCAGGCCATCATGAGCGCGCGGATCGCCTCGTCGGCAGAGCGGCCGAGCACGGCCTCGCCGGCCTGGTCTGCGATCTCATTCATGATCCGCGCTGACACGAGATCGCGCAGCTCGGCGAGGTTGCGTACGTGCTTGTAGAGGGACGGGGTGGCGACGCCCGCCCGGCTCGCCACCGCCGACAAGGTCAGGGCGGCGGGTGCGACCTCATCGATGATCTGCAGCGCGATATTGACGATCGCGTCCGCGGACAGCGCTGCCCTAGCCACGCGCGCCATCCTTGAGGAAGGCCAGGATGGCCGTGGCTACTTCGGCGGGGAACTGAACGTGTGCGTAGTGGCCGGCTCCCTCGATCATCTTGAGCCGGCCGAGCCCCGCGGGCATGCCCGCCACGATGCCTTCTCCCTCGGCCCTGGGGTCGGGCCAGTCAGGGTCGAGCGTGCCCTCGATGACCAGAGCGGGGCACTGGATGTCGGCGAGCCTGGCACCGGCGTCGGTGGGCGCGGACATGCCCATCTTGCTGACGACGGCCATCCGGCCCGGCCTGCGCAGGTCGGCGTCGAGGGCGGCGAGATGGTCAGCGAAACCGGCGGGCTTGGCGCCCGGGTAGGCGTGGTCGAGGTAGCGCATCCACAGCCGGATGCTGCGCAGGAGGCCGGTGCCCATCAGCAGCATCATGCCCTTGCGGTAGCGGGCGTGGGACACCAGGGCACCCAGGTCGATCTTCTGTGCGCGGGTGAACGGGCTGATCTCGACGATGGCGCTGATCAGTTCGGGCTCCTGGGCCGCTGCGATGGTGGCGGCGCCGCCGGCGAACGAGTGGCCCACGATGACGGCAGGGCTGCCCAGGTGCCTGATCAGGGCGAGGAGGTCAGCTGCCGCGTCGGTGCGGGAGTAGGACGCCCAGCCGATGCTGGACTCGCCATGGCCGCGCAGGTCCATGCTGGCGACCCGGAATCCGGCCGCCGCGAGCCGGACAGCCACATCGCGGTAGGCCGCCCTGTTGTCGCCCATGCCGTGGGCGAGCACGATCAGCGGGCCCTCGCCGGTCACGTCGTACGCGAGCTGTCCGCCGTCGATCTTCAGGAATCTGGTCATGACCATCCCCAGAGAGATATCATGTATAGCCAGGAAGCTAATGTCGTTAGCCCAATGGTGTCAACTCGAACGCGGCCCGCATGAGGGAGTGGCCGACGGGTCGTGCGGCAGCATCGGACTCGGTCTGGGTGGACGCAGAAATGGTTGACTGCGTGGGTGACTGACCATGACGTTCTGCGCGTTTTCTGTGGGCCCGACGGCCGTCACGGTAATGAGCTCGCGCTGGCGCCACCGTCCCCGCGGAGGCCGAACGGCTGGCCTTCGCGGGGAGGCTCGGATTCATCGATGCCGTGTTCGTCGATGATCCCGAGCGCGGCGTCATCGACATCTACACGCCGACGTCGCGGCTGCCCTTCGCCGGGCACCCGTGCGTCGGCGCGGCCTGGCTCCTCAACGGGCCGGAACTGGTCACACCCGCGGGGGTGGTGAGCGCCCGGTCCGACGAGGAGGTCACCTGGATCGAGGCACGCGCCGAGTGGGCGCCACCGCGCACGCTGCGGCAGTACGGCTCAGCGGCGGAGGTGGAGGCTCTGTCGGTGCCGCCGCTGGGAGAGTGGATCTACGCGTGGGCGTGGGAGGACGAGTCGGACGGCCGGGTCAAGGCTCGAGGCTTTCCCGGCCGGGGCGACGGTATCGAGGAGGACGAAGCGACGGGCGCGGCGGCACTGCTGCTGACTTCCTGCCTCGGCCGTGCCCTGAGCATTACGCAGGGGCGCGGTTCACGCATCGTCACGGCGCCGCGGTCGGGGTGCCTGATCGAGGTGGGGCGGACCGGGGTGTTTGGCCAGCCGACGCAGTTCGTCGAGGACGTCGCTCAGCTCGCGCGCGTGATGGGCCTGGATCTGCTCGGTGATGGCGTAGCCGGCGGCCGCTCCGATGATGGCGGGGATCGCGGCCCAGCCGATCGGGGACAGCGGCCATGCGCACCACCTGGGGGCGGATGGTCGCGGGCGAGGTGATCCCGGTCATCACGGTGTAGGCGTTCGCCCAACCGATCAGGAGGAACCCGTTGAGCACGTACAGCACCGCGCACACCGCCAACACGGCGGCGCCCCGGCTGAGCAGCCAGTAGCCGAACCGGGGCAGGGCATCACGGTCGGCCCACCGTGCCCGCAGCCGTTGCCGTCGACCAGGTGGCAGGGGCCCACCAGGCGAGGGCGCGGCTGTTGAGGAACACCCTGCCTACGGTAGTGGGCGGGCCGCCCACCTGGGCGGAGAACGACGATCTATGCAGGAGGAGTTGACGTGTGCGCCCTGGCAGGGCTGAGGGCTGGCCGCCATCGGCGCCTTCTCGTTGAGGTAGGCCCATGCTGTGTGCCGTGCCCGAGGCTCGTACCGCGGTCCACCGTCGAGCGGGGTGCGGGCCCAGGCTTCGACGTCGCGCCGGATGCCATGCGCCACTCCGTGGAGTCGGCGTTCCAGCCACTGGTCGACCGCTGGGGCCCGAGGCGGTTGAGGACTTCGGCGGTCCGCACGACTGGAAGCCCGCGGCCGCGCAGGGCCGGGAAAAGCTCGGAGTACCGGATTGTCTCTCCTTCGGTGTGACCAGACAGCACGATGACCAGTGCCCGGTTGACGTCGCTGACGATCCAGCGGCTCCAGCCGCGGGCCTCGCCCAGTGCGCGGGCAGTCTGTCGGCCCTGGACGAGCCACGGGTTGGCCAGGTCAGCGTGTCGTTCCCGGTCGAACCGGCGGTAGTCCCGGGTGACGGTGAACAGCGGCAACTGGACCCAGCCCGTCGCCATGCGTCGCGGCTGGGCGGGAACCGGTAGCACCCTGCGGACGCGGCGTCCCTGCTGTCCGACCCGCGGCCCGCGATTGCGGGGCCGTTGCATGTTCGCCAAGAACAGCTGCTGGCAGGTCACCCGCCGCAGGTACGGTTCCAGCACCGAGGCTTTCCCGCTGGCCTTGATCGCCCAGGTGGCCTGGGCCCGGCAAAGGCGGCAGTAGCCATGCTTGTCGTCGACGGGGACTTCCCGCCGACAGCCGACACATTTTCCGGCGGCATGTTGTTGTGGCGCGCCGATCTTCCGCGCGCTGAACCGCGGCCCCGAGCGTCTGCGCACCCCTGCCGCGCGCCCCACCGCCGAACAGCTGCTGGCCGAGCGGTTCGCCCGCGAGGAGATCGACGAGGACGAGTACCGGCGCCGGCTGGCCGACCTTCGCGTGGACGCCTCCAGCCGGGCCGAGCACTCGCCCCGACCTTCCGACTTCAGGTGCGAGGTGGCGCCGTCACGCGTCAACGGGGCCGGCCAGCTCGACGATGTCGTCGGCGGCCACGTCGTGCAGCCGGACGGCGAGGTCTTCCAGCGCGCGGCTGGCGGCGAGTTCGTCGCCGATCTCGGGGATGGGCCGGTCGAGCGGGTTGCGGCGGGCCACGCCCCGGCCGGTGACGGTTGACGTGCCGCGGGTGGTGAGCACGGCACGCGCATGCGTGTCGTCACCCTGCTCGGTGATGTAGATCTCCACGGTCCATTGCTTGGCTTCCATCGTGATCACTTCCGTACGAGGGGTCCTCCCTACTCCTCACCCTGCGCCCGTGCCCGTGGCCGCGCCAGAGCCGAACGGCCCTTCCGTGCGCTGCCGAGGCCCCCGGCCGGAAGGCCGCTCGGCCTCGGTGGCGGGACGTGTGGCCCATGCCCCCCGCCGGGAACAGAGGACGGTCTGGTACGCCGCCGTCAACGCCCAGCCCTGGCTCTTCGCCTCTTCGTCGCGGGCGGGGACAGCGGCATCGAGGTGCATGCGGACGTCGACCGCTGCCTGCGGCTCACCGCGTGCCCCGTCGCCGTGGTCCGAGCCGAGGAGGGCTGACCGTGGCCAGGCCGCTGCAGGGGCGGGTGCGGCCCCGGCCCGGCCGTCTCCCCGGGACGTGCCAGGGGGCAGGCGAGAAGAAGGAGGTGCCGTCATGGCGGAACCGGTGGTGGTCGGAGTGGACGGCTCGGCGTCGAGCCTGGACGCCGTGGAGGTTGCGGTGCGCGAGGCCGGTCTGCGCGGGGTGGGACTGCGGCTGGTGCACGCCTTCGGATGGCCGTCACTGCACGTGCCGCCCGGCGGACCGCCGTGGAACCCGGGCTCGGCGGGGGAGGCCGAGGGCGAGACCGGATCAGCACCAGCAGGCCGAGGGCGAGGCCGGTCAGCACCAACAGGTCGGCGGTGAAGCGCACTTGGCGCTCCATGCTCCAGGCGGCACGCGTGTCGCAGTCGGCGGGCCGGTGCAGGTCGTGCCCCTCGCCGGCCCAGGCGCCGGTGCCGCCGACGAGGTCGGCGGTGGAGAGCCGACGCGGCTGGCGGTGGAGATGCCCTGCCCGGTCAGGAGCCTGCAGGCGTTCTCGGAGCGGGCGCCCGCCGGCCACGGCCTCGCGCGCCCGGTCGAGGTCGCCTTGCAGACGACGAGGACGTCGCCCCGTTCGGCGGCGTCCCGCAGCTCAGCCCACGGCCGACGGAGCGGCGTCGGTGCCGGCAGCGGGGTCCAGGGCGTCCGTCAGGCGCACGTGGTTCTCGAACACATCGGCCAGCTGCGCGAGCCGCAGCAGGCGCTGGAAGCGGGCGCCGTCGGTGACCAGGCGCAGTCGGCCGTGCCGGGCCCTGGCCCGCGTGCGCGCCCGGCACAGCAGCCGTAGTCCGGCGCAGTCGATGAACGTCACCGGGCGCAGGTCCAGCACCAGATCAGGGTAGAGCGGAGGTCAGGGCGTCGATGCGCGCCGAGACGGGTGGTGCCGTGAGGATGTCGATCTCGCCATGCAGCTCCACGACGGCGGTACCGCCGACGAGGCGTTCGGTGTGGCTCAGGCTGCTGGTGTGCATGTCGGACATGGATAGAGCCAAGACCGGACCGGTGGAGTGCCCGGAAGGGCCGGGCGGTCCCCGGCCCTCGGCCGATGAGGGCCGTCCGGCCCAAGCTGAGCCCGGCGGGGCCGTACATGCTGGACCTACGGGCAATATCAGAAATCTTGTCTCGTGGTGCGATCCAGGCGCGGGCGGACCCGGGCGTTCCGGGGCAGCACATCCCTGACCTGCGGGCCCCCTCGCCTCACAGGTCCGCGTGACGGGTCGCCCAGGGCGACCCCGACGAAGAGCGCCCCGGGCCACGCGAGGAGGAGGGCCTCGGGGCCCCCGACGAGGAGTGAGTGACCATGGACGAACAGACATCGTCGTCCACGGCGGACCGGCCTCCGCAGGGTGATCTCGGACGCCGTATCGCGCGGCGGCGCAGGGATCTCGGTCTGACTCGTGAGGAAGCCGCATCCCGTGCGGGCATGGCCCCGAGCTATCTCGCGCACCTCGAGGAGCACAGCACCGCCGCACCGGATGCGGGCGTCCTGCTCAGGCTGGCCGGGGCCCTGCAGACCGCCCCCGCGGAACTCGGCGGCGGATACGTCGACCTGCCGCCCGGCATCGGTCGGGCAGCCCGCGCCCCCCGCCTCGCCGAACTGAGCGAGCAGGAGTGCCGCAGGCTGCTCTCCACGCACGGCGTGGGCAGGCTCGCGGTGCCCACCGACTCGGCACCGGTCGTCGTCCCCGTCAACTACACCGTCGTCGACGACGCGATCGTCGTCAGGACCCGGCCGGGCACGGTGCCCGCCCAGGGGCTCGGCCGCGAGGTGGCCTTCGAAGTGGACCGCGTCGACGACGCGTTGAGCCAGGGCTGGAGCGTTCTGGTCCGCGGGCCCGCCCAGGACGTGACCGACCCCGACGCCGTACGCCGCCTTGCCGAGCGCGCGTACAGCGCGCCGTGGGCCGGAGGGGAGCGCGATGTCTGGGTGCGCATCGAAGCGTCGACCATCACTGGCCGCCGCATCGACGTGTGACCTCGCCCGGCCTCCGCCGCGAGTGGCCGCCGACCGGACGGACGCGGCCGAACGCGGCCGGTCGGCACCCCTTCGAGGACCGGTGACCCAGGCGGTGCTCCACCACGCCGTCGCGCCGGTCGCGGTGATACCGCACGAGTGACGCGGCCACCGCCGCGAAAGGGGCTGGGTGGATCCTGCAGAGGACCCGTTCGGCCCTCGCGGTGCCGTACGCGTGGTGCTTCCATGGAAGTGGCGGAAAGGACCTCCAACAGACGCGGAGAAGCGGTCGTCGACCGCGCACCGCGCAATCCGGATCCGCGAGAAGCGGGTGGTCCTTTCCGCCTCGGCCATGTCCCGCGCGCGCCGCGCTGCGCGGTGCTGACGCCGATCGGGCCAGGACCGTTGCGGTCCTGGCCCGACGCGTCCCGCCCGCCGGGGCGTGGGGCGTCCGCTCAGCCGTAGTACGCCGTGCGCATGAGCTGCTGCATGTCGGCGAGCTCCTGGGTGAGGGCCTCGTTGTCGGCGAGCGCCTTGAGACCGGCAATCACCAGCCGGTCCACGGCGACGGCGACGTCGGACGGCGCCTCGGCGGTGGCCGTGGTCTCGGTCCCGGCGTCCTGTCGGTGGACGCCCCTAGCGCTCCGCGCCGCCGCGCCACGGCGGCGGCGCGGCCGACCTGCGGGCCTCGTCCCCGCGGTGCGCGGCCCGATCCGTCCGGCTGCGCAGCCGGTCCTGCAGCCGGTCGCCGAGCTCCCGGGCGCTCGCCTCGTGGGCGTGGACGACCACGAGGTCGCCGCCCACCCGGATCTCGGCCCCGGCGGACCATGGCTGTTCGACGTGGTGCGCCGTCGCCTTGACGATCCGGACCTCGCCGCTGACGGGCGGAAGGCCGGGACGGTCGAGAGCGGCACCGATCTTCTCCCGGACGTAGGCGAGCGCCTGCTCGTCCACGTCGCCCTCGGCCCGCACCCGCACGGCGGCGGGGACGTCGTGGGTGCCGGTGTCCCTGGCAGTCATGTGCTCCACTCCTTCTGATCGTTCGGGCAGCGGCTCAGGACTGCTGCGCCCGCCGGCCCCGGTCCCGGGGGGCCTGCGCGTCGACGTAGACGTGGCAGTTGCCGGTGCCGGTCTCGATCACCGGCACGGTGGACTCGTTG